>JAQXEX010000036.1 GCA_029250625.1 Candidatus Poseidonia sp.
CACGATGTTGACGCTTACTGTGACATTCACTTGCAGTATCAAATGGCAAAGGCCATCTTGTCGTTCCAAGATGCAGCAAAGTCTGCAATGGCTAGCGGTGCCGTTCTCAACGATGTTGTCAACGTGCCAGCTCGCTCCGACCTCATGCGAGGTCGTTTTGAGAAAGGTTACATTGACATCATTGCCGACATGGTAAAGAAAATGACGGATGAAATCGCCGATACGGTGGAGGATAATTGAGGAGAGGATTAACATGACTGGAAAAGAATACCGAACCATTACTGACGTGAAAGGACCTCTGGTCTTTTTGAACAAAACAGAGCCTGTTGCCTTTGGTGAAATCGTTACCCTACGCCTTTCCAACGGCACCATCAAGAATGGCCAAGTTCTCGATACTTCTGACGATCTCGTGATTGTCCAAGTGTTTGAAGGAACAGCAAAGATTGACCGTGAATCCGGTGTCACTTTCATGGGTGATGTCTTCAAACTCCCTGTGAGTACTGACCTTGTTGGTCGTATTTTGGATGGAGCAGGACGACCTCGTGACGGCGGACCAGAAATTGTCGCTGAAGAGAAGGCAGACATCATCGGTGCTGCTATCAACCCATACAGCCGACAGAGTCCAAACGATTTCATTCAAACTGGCGTCTCTGCAATCGATCTTTGTACCAGCCTTGTCCGTGGACAAAAGCTGCCAATTTTCTCAGCATCAGGTCTTCCACACAATGACATTGCTCTGCAAATTGCTCGTCAAGCAAAACTCAAGGATTCTGATGAAGAATTTATTGTTGTGTTCTGTGCTATGGGAATCACCGCTGAAGAATACAATTTCTTCCGTTCCGACCTTGAACGAACGGGTGCCCTCGAAAACGCTGTGTTGTTTGTTAACCTTGCAGACGACCCAGCTGTTGAGCGTATCATTACCCCTCGTCTTGCTTTGACTGCCGCAGAATACCTTGCGTTTGAGAAAGATTACCACGTTTTGGTCATCTACACAGACATGACCAACTACTGTGACGCTCTTCGTCAAATTGGTGCTGCTCGTGAAGAAGTTCCTGGACGCCGTGGTTACCCGGGTTACATGTACACCGACTTGGCCATGCTCTACGAGCGTGCGGGAATCATCAAGAACAAGAAGGGTTCAATCACTCAATTCCCAATTCTTACTATGCCTGGTGACGATATCACTCACCCAATTCCCGACCTTTCTGGATACATCACTGAAGGACAAATCGTTATTTCACGTGAATTGCACCAACAAGGTATCTATCCGCCGATCAACGTTCTACCCTCTCTCTCTCGACTGATGGGTTCGTGTATTGGTGAGAAGACAACCCGTGAAGACCACAAGTCTGTATCGGACCAAATGTACGCAGCATATGCACAAGGCCGAGAACTTCGTGGCCTTGTTGCCATTGTCGGTGAAGACGCCCTCAACGAGCGAGACAAGCAATTGCTTGAATTCTCAGGTGTCTTTGAGGACAAGTTCCTTCGCCAAACTCGTGACGAAGACCGTTCCATTGAGGAAACACTTGACTTGTGCTGGGACCTTATGTCTGCAATCGATACAAAGTACCTCGTCCGTCTTGACCAAAAGTGGATTGACAAGTACCATCCGGACAACCGGGCTTGAATATTAACGAGAACTGATACACGAGGGGAATGCTATGGCACTGGACATCAAACCAACCCGAAGCGAACTCATCAAATTGAAGGCTCGAATCAAGCAGACCAAGAACGGCTACAAGTTGTTGAAGATGAAGCGGGACGGACTGTTCCACGAATTCCGACAACTTCTATCGGTTATGATTGAGGCAAAGAAGGACTTGACCAATGCATACCGCCTTGCGAAAACGCGAATTGACCTCGCCAATGCTATCGAAGGCGGTTTGGCTGTTCGTGCCGCTGCTATCGCAAATTCGGCTCATCCAGAAGTTGAGGTTGAGCGCCGAAACATCATGGGTGTTGTCGTTCCAAGTGTCAGCGGAACCAACTTGAAGTCAACCTTCAAGGAACGTGGCATAGGTTTCATTGGTTCTTCACCCTACATTGACGAGGCCAGTGATTCCTTCAGTGAATTGATTGAAAAGATCGTGACCGCTGCTGAAATGGAAGCTACACTAAAACGTCTTCTTGCTGAAATTGAAGCAACAAAACGCCGTGTCAACGCTCTTGAGTTTAAGGTCATTCCAGAACTTGAAGAAGCCAAAGTATTCATTCAACTTCGTCTTGAAGAAATGGAACGTGAAGAGACCTTCCGATTGAAGCGATTCAAGAACAAGTGAGCCGTTCTCACCGGTGTTCCTCCAACGAGGGATTCATGTGGGATGGGCATTACCGAGTGTTGGGTGGAATAGGATGAGCGAGCCAGAATCGTCGCCCGAATCCCCCAACCCCATGGGTCATCACAAAAAATCGTGGGACCAGCATGAGTTGTTGGCTTCTGCTCTGAGTTCATATTTTGTGATTCTTCAACACTCTGGAGGCCGATGGCCCTCATGGAAGGTTGCCGCATCTGAGGACGCAACAATTCACCAGTGCCTTCTTGACGCAAACTCTCACCTTGAACGGCTAGGCTGGATGGGGAAACTTACTTCTGACGAGGGCTGGAATGTCACTGTATTTCCACTTCCAGAGCGTCAATTTCCTCGTATTAACAGCGTGCTGCTCTTTTGGTCCCTCTCATTCCTTACGCTCAGCTTGGCTGGTGATGTTTGGATGGGTTCCGTACGACCCGAGGGCGGTTGGTTCCACTCATCCTCATTTGTTGACTCGGTCATCGGGTACGCTCTTCCCATCATGGTCATTCTCATCACAGCCAGTTTTGTACAACGCCACGTAGCACGTCGATTTGGTGTGCGTTCTGGCCACATCATGCCGGTTCCTGACTTGACCATCGCCTTGTATGCACTGGGAATTTTTCCATCGAGTTGGCTTTTCTGGCCTTTCGGAATTTTGCTCATTCCTACGATGCCCCGTATGGACGCAAGGCCATGGCCAAATCGGGCCTCATTAGGCCATACTGCCCTCTCCGTTCCCATCGTACTGATGCTTTCAGGGATTATGCTGTTGTTTGCAGGCATCGCTTTGACGCCCCAATACCTTGAGTTGTCTTCCATGCCCATGTTGACATCAGCACCGAGTTTCCTCGGTCTTATCGCTACACAATTCATTCATGACGATACCTTGGTTCGTATGGCTTGGGCTCATCCATGGGTGCATGCTGGTGGAATGTTGGTCTTGTTTGCTTGGATCTCAATTCTACCAATCCCGACGTTCCCCGGAGGAAGAATTCTCATTGCCAGAATGGGGATGATAGATGCACGAAGTTCAGGAACTCAAAGCCTTCTTTTAGTCACGGTACTCATGTTTGCTTACCTTTTCGGAGTGTTTGAAGGCTTCTCACTTTGGTTCTTGGTCCTAGGGCTCCTTCTGCCCTTACTCTTCTTCTTCGGTAATGATATTCGAATACCGTTTATTCTGGACGAGAATGAAGGGTTGAGTGAACCCGATCACCGTAGGATGGGGACGCTACTGTTGATTTCATTCCTCCTCATCTTACCCGCTCAACAGCCAGTTTTGAGAAACGATGCGTGGGACGATGAACTCACCTTTGAAATCGGAGAACCGAACCCTGCGATTCTAGGAGATGACGGAACTTGGTACTCTTACAACTCTGTGAAGGTCACCAACCCTTCCTCCCTCCAAAAGCCCTATTCAATCGATGTGTTCTTTGAACAGACCGGCCATGATTGGAACGTTGAGTGGATTTGCGATGACCAAGACGCGTTGTCACTCAACGGTAATGGCTGCGGGTCAAACCTTCTTCCTGGGCGAATAGCGACTTTTTGGATCAATTATTCCTGGTCGTCACAAGAACAACCCTTGGTCTCAAACCTAACCTATGTTGTTGAAATCAACGATGCATATTCAATGGAGCATCATGCACTTCGTCCAGGGCTAGAAGTAGCGCCTTCTGACCACTGGTATGACATTGCTTCTGGAGATCACGTCAAGCGATGTGTGGACCTTCATGGTGACCTTGTGGAGTCGTCTGAACTGAATGTTGCAGTGATGGATTCAACCATAGCCGATCTTCAGACAACCTTGGTTCAACTTGAGGGCGAATCAGGAATGACTGCAAGTCATGATTCCGTCCCATCCTCCGTCTGTTTGCGAGGTCTAGATCCCTTGGTATTCCTGCCTTCAATGACCGAATTGACCTTGAATAGCGATACTTTTGAACCTCTCCTCCCCAAAGATCGCCGTTCCCTGGAAGGCATAGTCCCCGAACAGGGGTGGAACATTGGAACGCCGGCAGATGCTCAACCCGGATGGGGTGCATTACTCATTGAAGGGGGAGTGCTCCAAACTGGTGAAGAGTACTGTCCCATTAACCCAACAATCAGCACACCTTCTCGTCCGCTTGAAGGTCCGTGGGTTTGGGACACTTCGGTATTCAAATCGGGCTCGTTACCGGATGTTGAAAGCGGTCAAAGTCTCAATCTTATCATGACCGAAGGAACCAACGTTACGATCTGTAGCAACAGTGAGCCATTCAATCCATATCCGCGCCTTGAATTTAACGTTCAAACAGGGGCGGAACTGTTGGTTGAATGGATGAATACCAGCACTCGGTTCTGGACTACTCCGTTTGCCTATGCACTGAACGGTACGATGGTGAACGAAAACATGGGCAACCTTTCTTTCAACAATCCAGGCAATGAATCGATTCCCTTCCGGATTGCTCGAGAAGGCGGGATTGGTGAGGATTGGGAGCATAATTGGGATGGACAGCACCTCCTTCCAGGTGAGACAAACCTGACATTGATTCCACCTGCTGAACCCTTCTCAACGATGTGGATTACCCACGATGCAGGGACGGTCGTCCTCCATCTCGCCAGTTACCAGTAGTGATTTGCATGAGGATTTCCATACTGGGTGTCGGTTCAATCGGGGCTCTAATGGCGGCGAGTTTGGCTCAAACTTCACATGAAATCCATCTTCACGTTCGTGGAGAACGAGGGGCATCCCTCATGCTCCAAGGTCTGGAGTTGAGAGGTCAGTTGAATGCGACTATCCCAGCGAGCCGTTTCCATTTCACAGCGGAAGAACTTGAATTGCCTGAATTGTTTGAGTCAGGGTCAGACCTTGTCATACTCGCGTGCAAAGCGCATGAAGTCGCCCACCTAGCAATCATGGGCTCTCGTCTTGTCAAAGAAGACGGATTGGTCCTTGCGCTCTCCAATGGATTGGGCCACGTTGAGACGATCAGTCGGTGCGTCGGACCCAAGCGAACCGTCGCTGCTACAACCACGCATGGAGCATATCGGGACAAGACTGGAGCAGTTACATGGGTCGGAAAAGGAATCGTAAGTCTTGCCAGCATCCCACTTGGTCCAACCTCAGAAGCCATGGGTGAACTGGTGCGTTTGTTCGAATCCAGTGGACTTGACCCTGTTTTGTGCTTTGATGCGATGCAAATGATTTGGGAAAAGGTCCTCCTGAACATCACCATCAATCCACTCGCAGCTCTTGCAGGATTGAAAAATGGAGAGTTGTTGGAGTCAAATGTGCTTGACGGATGCCTCCTGCTCTATCGGGAAGCGAAGCAAGTTGCAGAAATGGAACGCGTCGCCCTCCTGGATGAAGCAGAATTTGAACAATTGTTACGTACTGTTCTCCAAGCAACAGCCGGCAATTCATGCAGTATGCTCGAAGATATCAAGGCTGGAAGAGTCACTGAGATATCTTCCCTCAATCGTGAGATTGCAAACAGGGCGGAGCAACACGGATTGAGTGTGCCTCTTAACGAAGTGCTCTCTTCACTTATTGAGGCGTGTCATCCTCTATGAGGTCCAGATTGAAGTGCAAACCCGTGTTTGAAGTTTGCAACAACGCATCTTCTACAACCAAGGTTCCAATCAATGACAGATTGCGCAATTCAATAAGTTCTCGCGAGGGGAGGCTTTCCCTCCACAACATATCGATCTCATCATGAAACAACTCCAGCCTGCGACTTGCCCGTTCCAAACGCTGATTGGTGCGGACAATTCCAACCTCTTGGTCCATTGTCGTCAGCAGGCTGTTTCGGTCGTGCATGATTGGGGCGTGTTCTCGCAGACTCGCCAATCCCTCTGCTCGCCAATGCGGATGGCTTCCTTGATACTTTGGAGGCGGGTTGTTGATGAGATGTTCCGATGCACGATGTGCATAAACCACCGCTTCGAGAAGACTGTTTGAGGCCAATCGGTTCGCCCCATGCATCCCCGTACAAGCAACTTCTCCGATGGCGTACAAGTGAGGCATGATTTGTAAACTGTCACGAACAAATGCCCGTCCTATGTCGTCAACTTTGATGCCGCCGACCATGTAGTGGGCAGCAGGTACCACAGGGATTGGATCCACTCCGAGTTTGATTCCTTCCTGATTTAATCGGCGTTGTATGTTCGGGAAATGTTGCTGCAGTGCCTCAGAATCAAGGTGAGACGTGACCAGGAAGACGTAAGACTTCCCGGTTGTTTTCAGGCATTGGTCAATAGCCCGTGCTACGATATCACGTGTTGCCATTGAGCCCTCGGATGAATGTTTGAGAGTGAATGAGTAAGAATTAGGTTTTGGAGCCTCGATTGAATTTTTTTCCGCCACCTCACAGGCAGCCTTCCATCGCTCATATCCTTCATGGTCAAGCAGGACGGCACCCTCTCCACGCAACGCCTCCGACATCAAGAATGGGCGTTTTGATTTGGCGAAAAGAGAGGTTGGATGGAACTGGATGAAGGCCAGGTCTTGCACGCATGCACCTGCTCTATAGGCCATGGCGAGGCCGTCACCTGTTGCCACACTTGGATTGGTTGTAGCCTTCCAAAGGCGCCCCACTCCTCCGGTGGCGAGCATAATTGCATCGGCTTCTACAGTGAGAACTTCATCGCTGATTTGGTCCAAACACCATACGCCTGCGATTCCATCTTCATCCACTCCATGTCGGCGTTGAATCAGATCAATAGCGAGTGTGTTTGGAAGGAGGGTGATGTTAGCATGACCTTCTGCGTATTGGGTGAGGGCTCGTTCAATCTCCTTCCCAGTAGCGTCTTTTGCATGCAGAATTCTGCTTTCCGAATGTCCTCCTTCCTTTGCAAGGGAAAAACTTCCGTCGTTTCGTAGTTCAAAATTAACTCCTATGTTGATGAGGTCTCCGATTCGTTCTCCTGCTTCTTGGATGATCGACCTTACAACTGCTTCATTGCATAATCCGTCCCCGGAGCGGAGCGTATCCTGGACGTGAGCTTCCATACCATCGTGGTTGGTCTTGTCAAGGATTGCAGCGATTCCCCCCTGCGCCCAATTGGTGGATGAATCCTTTGTCCTCTGTTTGGTGATCACCGTGACATTGTGATTTGCATCAGCAAGTTTTGCGGCAGCAAATAAGCCTGCAATTCCGCTTCCTACAATGACGATATGAGCCATGTTGTGCCCTCGTGATGATTGTTGCTGAGCCTTCTCCTTCTTGATGGTGATGGAACTCATGCGTTTTCTTTACTCACGATATCACTATGAAGTGGGCTTCCCTGCTTGGTAAGGGGGAGACTCATGCGCCGGATGCTTGGAACGATTGTTGGTGGGGCAATTGTGGTATTTGTGATTGCGAATGTCCAATTTGGTGCGGTAGCTCCGCTGGCCATCAATGGTGTGGATGATGCCAAATTGGACGTCTTCATGCTTTCAGACCCCAGTTGTGGTTTTGAAGCCATAGAGGCGGAAATCGAAGCCATGGGCTCTTCATATTGTCTTGGAGAAACAGGTCAATGGTCCGGTGCAGACATTTTGATGCTTCTTGAAGGAGTCATCATTATCCTTGCTGGGCGTTTGGAACTGCCACAAAACAAAGCATGGGCCCGTCGAGTGAGAAAAGTTGGCTTCATCACAGGATGTACGCTCTTCAGTTTAGCCATACTTGACCGTCTTGAATGGCTGCCAAGTTCAGCGAGTTCGCAAGGTTTGGCTGATTTATTCCCTCTGGATGTATCTCCTTGGATGGTACAGATTGGATTTGCTGTGGCCGGTGCATTGTTAATGCGAGGGCCGAAGTACTGGGAGGCCGAGGCAGTATCTCAAACGCGTGAAAAGCTCGAAAAGCGAAGGGAAAAGGCCGGGAAATTCAGGGGCTCCTTTCTCAGTAGGGACAAGCACGACAAAAAGACTCACGATCGTCATGAGCGTAGTCGCCTCATGAGCAACGACAAAAATCTCTCAATGTCCAAAAGAAGAAGCAATCTTCTCGTGATGGCGACCTGCCCTTACTGCAAGGGCGGTGGATGTAAGAAATGCAAAGAATTAGGCGTGTTTTGACGCCCTCTCGGCGATTCTTTTTGACCCATGAAAACCGTACCACTGAGCCTCGTTTCTTAGTATTCTTTAAAACCTGTAAGCAACGGGTGTGAGAAATAAGGTAGGAATTGGATTTCTTACCAAGAGGGATAGGGATGTATCTAAAGTCACTTGAAGTGTCCAATTTCAAATCGTTCAAGGGCGAGGTGACCATCCCACTTGACCGTGGTTTTACCGCAATCACCGGGCCAAACGGTTCGGGTAAATCCAATTGTGGGGATGCTATTCAATTTGTATTGGGTCCAAAGTCGAACCGAGTCATACGAGCTCAGAACTCCACAGACCTCATTTTCAACGGTGGGAAAAATTCCAAACCCGCTCGTGAATGCGCCGTGACTCTTGTATTTGCTAACCCCGTGATGGGCAACGGGCGCCGCCGCCTCCCCCTCGATAAAGAAGAAATCCGGATGTCACGAAAAGTCCGATTGACCGCTTCAAACAATGTCTCAACATCTTATCTATTGAACGGAGAAGACAGTACTCAGAAGGCATTTCACCGCCTACTTGGGGCAGCAAACGCCCGACCCGACGGGTACAATATTGTCCTTCAAGGAGACGTTACGAGTTTGGCCAAAATGACAGCTAACGAGCGTCGCAAGGTTCTCGACAATGTTGCAGGCGTTACCTCATACGATGACGAGATACGAAAAGCCACCAAACAACAAGAAAAGGTTGAGGGTTACATTGAACGTATCGGACTCTTGGAAAAAGAACAACTTGATCGCCTAGCCACATTGGAAAAAGAGAAGGCTCTGGCCGAAAAGGCAAAAGAAGTGACAGAAGAGATTCAACGATCGAACGAATTGCTGTTGCAATCACGATATGCGAGCATGAGGAATGAATTGGAATTCCATGTTGGTCAACGTGACCAATCGCTGGCTGCAAACCAAACGCTCATGGATGAGCATAAAGAGAACCAAAAGAAATTACTTCAGCTCGATGACAGGATTTCCGAGTTGCAAAAAGAAATCAACGCATTGACCGGCGGGGATACCTCCGAACTTGGCCGTGCAATTCAGGACCTTCAAGTCAACATTGAGTTGAACAACGACCGTATTTCAGAAGCTGAACGAGAGGAGGCGGAAGAAACCATTGAGTTTGAAGCAATGAGTACTCAATGGGGCGAGGCAAAGGACGAGCTATCATCTTTCCAAACAGAACTCGAGTCGGCAAATGACGACTTGGCTGCTGCACTGGGCGACCTTGCAGATGCTGAGAATGAAGAGAACGCCATCAAACTCGCCCTGGAGTCAGCAGGAGAAAAGAACCTCGACCTTTCACGAGCCTTGTCCAAGGCCAATGAAAATACTGAGTCTAAAAAAGCGGCACTGGACAGCGCTCAGTCCGATGTGGACCGCCTTGCACTTGAAGCCCAACTGATTGGAGAGCAACTCGCAACTGCGCAGGATGAAGCGGAAGAGATGCGCCTCGCTCTAGGCGAGTGTGACCTCCGAAAAGAAGAACTTGAAGATGAAGCACCTGAGTATGACCGAGAAGCACTTGCAGCGGCTTTGCATCAATCTCAACGTACCGAGCAACAGTTGACTGAAGACACGGGTCGCATTGAAAACAAATTCAGAGATGCTGAACGACGCCTTTCAAGAGCCAAAGCCGAGATGGAAGAGAAATCTGGGGCCAAGGGTCTTGCCGGAGGTGCAAGTGCCGTCATTGCAGCGCGTGACCGAGGAGAACTCACTGGCATCATCGGCACCATCGCTGAATTATGCGCTCCAAAGGACGATGCTCATGAAACAGCCCTTGCTACTGCCATTGGTGCAGGAATGGCATCGGTTGTGGTTGACACGGATGAGGATGCAGCACGCGCCATTCGTTGGCTGTCCGAAAACCGCTCTGGACGGGCAACCTTCCTTCCTCTCAACAAATTAGCCAACTCAAGACCTGCTGGAAAATCAGTCATGGTTGCCCGAAAAGACGGCGTCATTGGTTTTGCTCATGAAATGCTGGATTATGATCCTCGGATCGATATCGCAGTTCGATTTGTTCTGAGGAATACTCTCCTTGTTGATTCAATGGCAACTGCACGAAAGCACATGGGTGGAATTCGCTTGGTAACTCTGGGCGGGAACCTCACTGAAGCAGGCGGCGCAATGGTCGGAGGCTCACGACGGAAGCTCACCATCACCTTTGGCGGTAGAATTCAAGGAGCCAGTGAAGTGGAGAAATGCATCGCTGAGGTTGATAAATATCGTCTGATGTCTGAAACCGTCTCTGCAGCTCTGCGAGAAGCCCGAATCAAACAACAAGAGTTGAGAACCCAGATTAATGCCCTTGTTGATGACAGTCACGCAACTTCCGTTCGTGAGTTGAAGGCTGAGCGAAAGCAACTACAGGCTACTTATTCCAAAGGTTTGGGAGTTGTAAGGGGGCTGGAAGAGAAATTGGCCTCACTGCAAACAAGAGCTCAACGTTCCCTGAAATCTTTGGATGAAGCACAACGACAACATACTGCTGCAGAGGATGAGGGCGATCTTGCTCAAGCAGCCTTAGAGGCTGCAAGCCCGGAGCATCTGCGCGAGCGCATGAATGCTGCAAAACTCAAGCGGGTTGAAGCGACAGGTGTGAAAGAGCGAGCAGAAGGTTCCCTTGCAAGCGGCTCTGCGAGCCTTAATCTCCTTCAACGCCGCGTTGCTGAGTCCAAAGGAAGGATTGACCGTCTTGAATCGAACCGAATCACTCGGAGTGAACGAATCGATGCCCTCTCGGCAGAACGAGCCAGTGACCTGATTACACTGAAGGAAAAGAAGGACGAGCAAGCGGTCTTCCTCGAAGAAAACATCGGACTTGAACAGGAGCGTCAAGAATTGATTGATGAGCGAGCAACACTTCGTGTTCGGAATGAAGAACGCCTCACAAAGGCTCAAAATCACCGTCGTTTGGCAGAAGAATTACTTCGGACCATCGCTGAACGGGAGCAGGAAGTCCAGTTGATGGCTCAAGAACTGATTGAAGCAGGCCTTTCGCCGAACGAAATCCCTCACGACCTTGCTAATGTTGGAGACTTGGAGCGTAAACTCCGTGTCCTGCAGCGCCGCCTGGAAGGCTTTGGAAACGTCAACATGATGGCTATTGAGCAATATGACGCCTGTCAAGAGCGCTTGAATTTGATGAAAGACGAATTCGCAATGCTTCAGAAGCATCGGAAGGAGTTGATTGAGGTGACGGAACAACTTGAATCTCAACGTAAGGAACGCTTGGTTGATGTCTTGGAGAAGGTCAATCTGAATTTCCAGAAATCCTATCAAGCATTGTCAGATGGTGGCCGTGGGGAATTGTTCCTTGAAAATCCAGACGAACCGTTCAAGGGTGGTTTGGAATTGTGGGCCCAGCCTCGTGGTAAGTCCTCAAAGGTCAACCGCCAGCAACTCTCCGGCGGTGAGCAATCCATGGCGGCACTGGCTTTGATTTTCGCAATCCAAGACTATGATCCTAGCCCGTTCTATTACTTCGATGAAGTGGACCAGAATCTTGATGCTTACAATGCTGAACGAATTGCAAAGATGTGCCGGGAGCGAAGTCAACGGGCACAATTCATCATGGTCACTCTTCGCAAGGTCTCGCTGAAACTTGCCGACCATCACATTGGAATCACTCACGGTGGAGATGGATGCAGCCGTCGCATCTTGGACTTTGACAGGGAACGAGCCATGGCTTTGGGCGATGCAGCCTTGAAGGAAGCTCAAAAAGCAGCCAAGAAGAATGAAACTCGAATTCTCAATGCCAAGGCTGCGGTGGAGGGAATGCCGCTTGTACCGGATGAGCCAGAGGTGCCTCAGAGCCTCGGTGGCTTGGTTCCACACATGTCACCAGCGCCCGCTCCAGTTGTTGAACCAACCATGAGTGGACTCGCCGAACGTGCAGCAGAGTTGACCGAAGATATTGCCGAGCGTTCTGAAGTAGCCCACAAGATTCTTGCAGAGGATGCGGATGAAGCAGAAGGGCAGGACGAAGTTTCTGCTCAAGTTGAAGATGAAGTTTGAGGTGATGTCATGGCCGAACAACAAGCAATCCTTGACCGATGGTTCCTCCAGCAGGACATCATTGACCAATTGCTTGCATCGGGTGAAGACAGGGACGATGCAGAACAGTTCAGTCAACGCATCATGATGATTGCTGAAACTGAAGAAGCCGAACATCAGAGCCTTCATGACCCCTTTGACCGTTCCGTAGCCCTGGTCATGTCTTTGGTTCGTGAAGAAGAATTCAACCCTTGGGATGTGGATTTGTCTGCTTTTCTCAAGGTTTTTACTCAGCGTGTCAAGGAAGATGACGACCTTGATTTGCCGGCCTGTGGTCGACTGATTCGACTTTCATGGGAAGTGCTTCATCATCAATCGGCAACATTGTTTGAGCGAATTCAGGCTCAAGATGTTGAAGAGGACTGGGATGAGGACTTTTCCTTTGGATGGGAAGCAGAGTACGATGATGAGGCCTATTTCTTCACACAATCCATTCTTGAAGGCAATGCAGACGACGTATTGCCTTCTCTGTTCGATGGTCGTGTTCGTCGTGAAGAAGGTCGTCCGGTCACGTTGGGTGAACTGCTTTCAGCGTTCAAGGATGCAGCGGATGATGCTGAAGCTTTGAAAGTACGAGAAGTCAACCGCCTGGAGCATCAGAGAGAACTTGAAGAGTATCTGGCTGATGTAGGGGGTCGGATGCACAATGAAGACCTTGAGGGCGATATTGAGCGTTGTTGGATGGCGCTACGAAAAGCATGCGCAGAGGCCAACTCACATACCGTGCCCCTGCTCAACGTGATTCATCATCTCAAGCCCATTCTCCAAACCACATTCGGGGAGCAACTTGGAGACACCGATTCCGAAGCATTTGTTGCATCTTTCATCGCTGGGTTGTTTTTGACTCACAGAAGAATTGCGAGCATCTCACAAGAAGGTGAAGAACTGAGCATGATCATGGTAGAAGATATGTGGCCAAACGTGTCCTCATTTGAGGAAGTCTTGGAGCAAATTGACCGAGTCATGCAAGAAGACTCCGACGGCCTTGAAGAAGAATCCACAGGTTCAGAGAACCGAATGAACGCCATAGCTGAACGGGCCAGAGTTGCTGAAGAGAAAGCAGCACGCCGTCAGGCACGATTGGAATCTAAGGCGGAAAAGACACAGCCGAAGGTTGAGGGCGATTTCCTCGGAGAACACGATTGGTTGGTTGAGTAGGGAGGTGCTTACATGACAGAATTGCCCATTGAAACCCTTATCGAAGCAACACTTTTCAGTTCAGGCAAGTCAATGTCAGTGGCCGAACTTTCAACGGCTCTTGGCTACGATGAGGATGAGATGTTGGATTGTTTGTATTCGCTCCAAGCTACCTTGCGCCGAAGGAGAGGGACGTCCCTCCAATTGGCTGAAGTCGGTGTCCGTTGGGCTCTTGAAGTCAAACCGTCGATCGCATCCCATCTACCAAAGGATACCAAAACCGATATGCCTCCAAAACTCTTGAAGGCGGCCGCTCTCATTGCTTACCACCAACCCATGCCACAGTCAAGACTTGTTGAACTGCTTGGGCAGAAGGCCTACGATTACGTTCGGGAATTGGCTCAACTTGGGATGGTTGACCGTAGAAAAGATGGCAACACGAGGAGGCTTTCCACAACGCGTCGTTTTTCAGAAGCATTCGGCTGTCCACATACCGATCGTAAAAAGGTCAAGGCTTGGTTTAGGGAGCAAGTGCAGTCTTCAGGTCTCCTTGATGAACTCGCAGACAACAAGGAAATTTTGAAAGAAACAACCGAAGAAGAAGGCACGGTGCAATCGTCACTACCGGTATCTGAAAGCGAGTGAAGTCAGCCTTGGCGCAGTTCGTTGAGCCATTCTTCCGCCATGGTCTGGGTGCGAACACCTTCGTGTTGCTGAATCCGCTGAGAAAGGAGTTCAATTTCCTCACCAATCGCTCCAGCGCTCACTGCCATGTTCTTTGAGTGAAGTTTCATGTGGCCTGCTTGAATTCCATTCGTTGAAAGTGCACGTAATGCGCCTAAATTCTGTGCAAGGCCGGCACAAACCATCACGCCCGCTAATTCTTGGGCGCTCTCGACACCGAGGATTGAAAGATTGGCCTGAGCGACGGGGTGAACTTTCGAAGCACCTCCTACAATGCCAACGGCCATGGGGAGTTCCATGGTCCCGACCAGATTTCCGTCATCGTCCTTAACCCATGTGGACATTGAGGTATATCGTCCATGTTCTAGGGATGTCCAAGCGTGGCTTCCGGCTTCAATGGCCCTCCAATCTTGTCCGCAGGCAACAGCAACACTGCTTATGGCGTTCATAATGCCCTTGTTGTGGGTTGCGGCTCTGAACGGGTCTTCTTCGGCGAAGACATGTGCTTCTAAGATGCCGTCAATGATGTTGAGTCCATCTTCCCTTGTCCCGTCATTTGACAATTCTTCGGGAGTGAATGTGGCTTCAACTCTGGCCAGTCGGTGGGCTGCTAGGTTGGATAGGATTCGCAGGTGTACTCTTCCTTTGGTAAGTGCTTCAATTTGAGGAGAAATGCGCTCTGCCATGGTGTTTACAGCATTGGCTCCCATGGCGTCTCTGCAATCCACCAGGAGGTGAACGATGAGCATGGTGCCCATGGGCGTTTGAAGTTGCCTCGTTTCTATGTCCTTGCACCCGCCCCCAAGTGCAATCATCCTTGATGGTATGTCGTTACAGAACGCCATCAACTTCTCTTTGGCTTCAGCAATTGCATGTTCAGCTCCGTCCAAATCCGGTACTTCAAGAACTTGGAGTTGTCCAATCATGACCGGTTTGTCGCTGTTGGTACGGAATCCGCCTTTTGCGAGGCATCGCTTGGCCATGTTTGAGGCTGCAGCAACGACACTTGACTCTTCCAGGCAAAACGGAATGATGTAATGCGCTCCATCAATGACAAAGTTCGTAGCCACTCCAACGGGGAGGGACATTGTTCCGATGACATTCTCTATCATGCGGTTTGCAGCTTCCTCATCCAACTCGCCGTAACGGGCCAGGGCTTCGACATGTTTTGGTTCAAGATCTGCAGCATCTGCTATCGCCTGGCGGCGCTCTTCTACAGACTTGCGAAAGAACCCCTTGAACCGACTGTTTTCCACTGGCATGGTCTTTCCCCCAATTGCTCCTAAGGGCGCTCTTCCTTCAATGAATCGTTGGGGGGATGTGCCTGCTCGCTGCGAAGTTTAACGCTTTTAACGCGTCTACTAACGCGTTAACGATGCGTTAATTGAGCGTTAATCGAAACAAAAAATGCGATTCCGTCAGCGAAATAACAGGTGCTAACGGGCTCGTGAGGGTCTCACTTTTCGTCAAAGATGATATACTTGAGGTTCGTTCCCACGGTATGGTCAAAGAAAGCAATCTCTACGGCTTGCCTTTGTTGTCTGAGAACCCGTTTTCAACACGCCCTCTGGAGTCGGGTGAACTCGCCAAATTGGTTGGGCGAGATACGCTCTTCACCATGCTCAAGAATTACGTCACTCTTCGTTCTTCAAGGCGGATCTTACTGGTGGGTCCATTGGGTTCGGGAAGGACATCACTTCTAAGATGCCTCACGCCTTACTCTGGAGAATCCGCATACATTGGCCATCTTTCAGCCAACGCTCCAGCAAAAAGCCTTCTTGAGATGATGTATCAAGGTATATTGGGCATTCAAGCGCCTTCTCGCCGCGACGAGGTCGTCAAAGGCCTTGTTGATGGCATGTATGGTTTTGGTGAGAAATTGCCCCTCATCGTTATCGATGTGCCTGCAAGTGATATGTCGGTACTGAATGTAGCCTTGCGGGATACATTAACGGTCCTTGAACGCCTCAATGCCCTTGTCATCCTGGTCTGCGACCAACGACAGCGTCAACAACTCCCACAGGAGCTCTCCATGGCGTTTGAAGAACATCGCCTCTCAACGTTTACGCCCTCTGATGTCTTGTCTTTGGTCAAAAAGCGCCTTGCATCCGTTGGTTGTATGGATTCTGATTTCACCATGCAGGATGCAACTCGCATCCTTGAACAAACGGACGGCTATCCTGCTTTAATCATCAAGGAATTAAGAAATGCTGTGGACGTGATCCGGATGGGCAAAGATATGGGGGTAGCAAAACAATCGTTTGATACTTCGGCCCGATTAGAAGTAAGAGACGGCCCTTCTACACTTGACCAACTGATGACGCCTCAAGATGTTGGAACGCCAACCCTTGAGCCATCTCCTGCAGCAGAGGAAGTTCTTATTGAAGCCCCTGTATTCGAAGAGACTACGGATATTATTGATGCATCCACCCCTTGGGATGAGCGATCTGCGGTTGAAGAAGACGAAGAACAATCTGCATTTGGTGGCCTTTTTGATTTGGATATTGGCGCCCTTGATGAAGCACAAGAGCTTGATGAACCTCTCCAAGCGACGCCGTTTGATACGCCGATTATTGATGCTTCAGCTGCACTAGAAACGCCTCACTATCCTCTTCCTGTTGGGAATTTTGGCGGCCTCATACGGAGAAATAAGGGAGGGCTTTCAGCAGGCAAGGAAGAATCTGCTGATGGACAAGAGCCTTCGATTCAACAACATAAAGTGGAAACCAATGAGGGCAATGAATACTGGATTGCGGATGAGAGTCCCCCTGTGAAGCAAGCAGAGGAATTCAACGAGGACGAATCAGCAGCACTGATTCACGACGAAGTCGGTTTTGTTCAGGACGCCTTTGTGGGTGAGGAAGAAATGATTTTTGAGGCGGATGGGGGACATGAGGAACTTGAATTGAATGAATTGAGTTCACCGTCTGCGCCCGGCGAACGTGATGTCATGAACCTCTTGGCGAGGATTTTAGAGTCCATGGGGCCCCAAAGTCCGACGAATTCTATTGCAAGCGATAGCATCATGGCTTTTTTCGAATCAAAACGCAGGGAAACACTCGGCCCTAAAGAAAGTCATCCACTGGACAAACATTTGCTCTCATCCCTTTCACGTTCTGAAGCCTATGTGGTTGGGCAAGCAAACGATCGCAATGTTTCCCCTTCTGATGAAGAAATGTTGGCCTTCTTATCGATTAAGCGTGCTCGCCTTTCTCAAATCTGCAACCGATTGCTGAGAGGTGGTATTTTGCAAGCTAGGAAGGTGGGGCGCCATCGTAAGTACGCGCTTACTCAATCTGCAAGAGCCCAATTAGAGGCATGGGGAAGTTTCCAAAGGAGTGAATCACAATGAGTTGGAATATTGCATGGTCGTGGCAGTCTGAAGGAAGAATCGCAGCAATGGCGCCTCTTGAAGGAGGCTTATTGGTCAGTGCGGGTCTTCAACTTACAATGTTGGAGGCAGACGGCGATGAACGTTGGAGTGTAGAAGTTCCGTTCAAAGTACATGCAGCACAAGGATCTCAAGGAGTGCTGGGTTTATTGGCTGCTCATGGTTTCTATCTCATGGATACGACAACAGGAAGCATGGTCAATGAAGGCCGTAGCACGCCGGGTGGTTTCAGTGACCTCGCTCACCGGCCAGGTGGGGGATGGGTCCTAGCAGGCCGTCAAGGGCAGCTGCATCTCTTTTCTCAAGAGGGTCGAGGAATTCGTCGCGTTGAAACGGGACCGATTCGCAGGCTTGTTGGGTGGCTCGACCGTGAGCATCTTCTCTGGCAGGACCCCAGCGGGACGCTTTGGTGCGGTCGGCTAACGGGTGACGACAGAAAGCGGAAATTGGAAGACCGTGCTTGGAGTTGGTGTTCTCGCCTCGTAGAAGGTCGTTTGTTGCTTCAGAGCGGTGACGGCGGCATCTGGGAAGGCGTACCTCATCCATTTGGATGGGACCAACTTGAACGCCTTGAGCATGAATCCATTGAGCCTATGGAAGCAGTTCGCAGTGGAGATGGATGGTGGGTTTTGAGCATAGAGGGCAATCTACACGCCCTCAGTTTACCTTCCGAAGGCAGTGGGACGGAGTCCGAACCATTGGGGCTTCATATGGACCTGGGCGACCTGTTGGTTTTGTGCACGCCGGACGCCATGGCGACAGCAACTCGCAACGGCCTTGTACGAAAATGGTCGGCTCCACATCTCTCGGAGGCAGAGCGCCAAGGACGGTATAAGGCAGCAGCAGAGGCAGCCCTCGCAAGGAATTGGGACGAGCGACGCGAACTGTTCCTGCGTGCACAAGAGGCGGAGGATTTGGGTAAACTCTCGCTGGCCATCGAACTTTACGAATCGCTTGGTAGGACTGAAGATGCCAGACGTTTGCTGAGTCGTCAAAAGGAGGGAGGCGAATGAAGGAATCGCCAGACACAATCACCGTGGGCCGGGTGGAAAAATACCTGGACATCACCAAACGGGCGAGGGCTAAGGCCACTCCTTTGGTTGAACCCAATTCCGTTGAGGGTCAGAAACTCAACACGATGCTACGAATGGCCGACGATTATGCATCCGATGCCCGTCATTTCCTTGAAATCGGAGACCTCATTCGTGCTTTTGGGG
Source organism: Candidatus Poseidonia sp. (assembly GCA_029250625.1). Lineage (GTDB taxonomy): Archaea > Thermoplasmatota > Poseidoniia > Poseidoniales > Poseidoniaceae > Poseidonia. Next base: position 18,855 of record JAQXEX010000036.1, read on the forward strand.
CCATCAATTATGCACATGCTTGGATCGATGCAGGTGTGAAATTATGCTGGCTTGATGGGCACGGTGACGACGTCCTTTTCACGCTTCCATGAATCGTTCTATAGCGACTCAAGGACGTGCATTCTCGTGCCCTTGCGGACTTCAAGAATCGTCAAATTCATTTCATAAAGACGGCGTTTTAATCCAGTGTCGACCGTCAAGGTTGCACATTGCAGTTCACAAGCCATCTGAAACAGTATGTCGTCGGTATGGCGCAATTCTTCATTCTCGTTGATTCGCGTGACTGATTTGCCTTCGAGTAGTGAAAGAAGAAGACGTTTCGCAGGTGAACGTTCAGCTTCAAGGGCGTTGAGTTCAGCAAGGACTTCAGGGATGAGGATCCATTGACACGGTCCGATGAGCCGTTCCATTTCACGCTCAATGTTGATTTTAGCATCTACACAAGCGACCCATCCGCAGGCGTCAATAAGCACCTGCTGCATGCCAGTGACCTCATTCTATGGTGCCGTAGCCAATCAAACGCCATCGTGAGCCAATGCGTCGTGATAGCGAAATACGCTGCCCCTTGTCGGCACAAATTGGTAGTCTTAGGTCAAGATTGGTGCGATGTTTCTCAGCATTTCGAGTTACACCGACCGATGTTGCGGTAGCAACATTGAGCATCAGCATCTCATTATTACGCAACGGTTGAATTTTTTCTGGTGCTTCCCCATCGCCCGCAACCATGTGGGACATTAGATTGACGCTGATGCTCACAGAGGTGTGGACTTCGGGAAGGTCACCCTTTCGGGCAACGACTTGACCGGAGAGGTTGTCTGCTGTAGTAATGGACGGGTCAAGAAGTGTCGCCATTCCACATAGGCCACCTGCGTGCATGGCATCAAGTGATTTTCCGCCACCTTGCATGCTGCTCACAATAGCTTCGATGGGTTCCCATGTTGATTTGTTTCCGTTCTCAATTTTCCGTCCAGGTCCGATGATCACTTCGTCCCCTTCCTTGAATTCGCCTTCAACGATACTTCCTCCGATGACGCCACCACGCAGCTTGCCGGGACGTGTTCCGGGGCGATTGATGTCAAAAGAGCGTGCTACATGCATGATTGAGCGCTTGTCGCTTGAACGGTCGGGTGTAGGGATGGTGGCTTCGATTGCGTCAATGAGAATGTCAAGATTGACATCGTGGTGGGCAGACACAGGAATTACAGGTGCTGATTCGGCGATGGTTCCTTTCAGGAAGGTCATGATTTCTTGATGGGATTCAAGAGCGCGCTCTCGTGTGACAAGGTCGATTTTGTTCTGGACAATCACGATGTTTTCAATTCCAGCGATCTCTAGAGCCATCAGGTGTTCCCGAGTTTGGGGTTGTGGGCAGGTTTCGTTGGCTGCGACCATGAGCATTGCACCGTCCATGATGGATGCGCCCGTGATCATGATGGCCATCAAGGTCTCGTGGCCAGGAGCGTCAACAAAGGATACGACTCGTTCCAATTCTTCGGCAACGTCTTTCGAACCATCAGGACGCTTTCCGGTGGCGTAATACTGTCCGTTGTCATCTTTGTAGAATGCAGTATCGGCGTAGCCGAGTTTAATCGAGATACCACGCTTTCGTTCTTCGGAGTGTGTATCGGTCCAAATTCCAGAAAGGGCTTGTGTTAGGGTCGTTTTACCGTGGTCAACGTGGCCGACAAGGCCGATGTTCACTTCAGGTTGTGCGGGAAGCTCTCTTGCCATGCTTCCTCACCCAGTTGTTACGACGTCCCTCTCGGGGTTCACTCCGATGCTTCCTCTGCTTCGGTGGAAAGAATAGCGCTGAGCGACTTCTTTCCTGTTTCTACAACCTTTAGGTTGATTTGACGGGTATCTTGGGTAATGGTGTTTCCACGGAAGGTGCGTCGGCGTCGTAGTCCATCAGGCTTGTAACGGAATCGCTTCTTGTCGCCGCCCTTCTTCTTGTGGACGATGACTTGTCCCTTGTACCCTGTGGATTGAGTGACGAGGATGGATTGACGGGAGCCGCCATCCAAATCCTTACGAAGAGGTGTTCCGGTTTTGTCGGAGCCACCGGTGATTTCAAGTTTGTAGCCGGAGAGTGTTTGTTCGCCTTCTCCGACGAAGATACCGTCGACGACATCGCCGATTCGCTTTCCTAGGATTTGTGCGTGGTTGTTGCCTGTAATCTTCAATGAGTACGATTTTCCACCGTTGTCGGGGTTTGTATCATTGACTACTGCGACGAATTCGGATTGGTTTTTGCCGGACATACGAGCACCTCTACGAGATGTTCCGACTAACGACCCGTATTTAGCCCCATCGTATGGTACATTGGCTTCGATTTTATCGTAATCGCTTGGGAAGGAGCAATTCAAGCCGGCTTGCGAGGTCTGCAGGGAGGTAGTGAGGCATGCTCAGATGTGTGGTTCGTCCTCGCCCTCCCGGTACGGTTGCGACGCGAGATTCAATGAGTCCAGCAACCTCAATGGCCTTGACATATTTCCACAGAGTGGTGTGACTCTTCGCCTTTTGCTCATACTCTTCACAAACCACGGCGTAGAGTCCTTCGACATCACCCATGGTCATGGTCTCTTCCGTTTTCAATCGTCTGCACATGGCCAAGAGCGCAAGCATGACAGAGGGAGGCAGTTCGTCCACCTGCTCAAGATGAGCGGAGGTGTCCAGCGCTAGATTGTTGTTGAATGCATGGACGTCTTCAATGCTGATTTTGCGTTCCGAGTGTTCATCTTGACGGTATTCACATCGTTCTACGGCACTGCTAAGGAGTTCAATTACCATCCGTGCATCACCGCTCGGCGCTGCTTTTTCTGCCAGTAAGGTCATGATCGAGTCGCTCCATGTCCCCGGGACCAACGCAGTTTCCGCACGCTGCCGGACAATGGCTTTGAGCCCATCCAGAGTATACGGGGGTATTCGAACATGGTTGGTAATACCAAATTTGGAGAGAACTGCTGTCTCCAGGACATCCAACACTTGTTCTTGGCTGATCAATATGAGCGAGAGAGTTCCAGTCCCTTGTTGGTCCTCGTCAATTCTGAGCAGCTGATACAGCAATTCATCTCCTGAACGGCGCAACATGTGGTCGACCTCGTCAAGAACAACCACGAGGTGGGTCGACGAATGACGCAACATCTTTCTCAAACTCAGCAACAGTTCACCCATTGAGAGGCCACGGTCCGGGTGACCCGGGTCCAACTGGTGGAGGATGCGTTGTGCAACTCGCATGCTCGTTGAAGCATTGCGACAGTTGACATGGGCAATCTGGATGTTTCTTTTTCCTGCTAGGTGTCGGACTAAATCACGACAGAATGTCTTCGCCAGGACTGTTTTTCCAGAACCGACTGGCCCAGTGATTACTGCCCTCGATGCACCTTCAGGGGATGCGATTGCTGTGAATTTTGAAGCGAGTTCCTGTTTGATATCGTCCCGACCTACCAGCTCTTCAGGCAAATGATCGTAATCCAATACGCTGGGGCTTGCAAGAATTGATCCCGCCCCGATTCGGTCAAGATAGCCGCTCATAACATGGGAATGCTCTTGTCAACCGTTCTAAAAGATGTGGTTCTGTTCACCCTCCGGAAGAGGATATTCAGAAGGTTTTACTCGATTCGTATCAAGGGATTTCGTCGAATTGGTAGCCGAGCTCCCATTTCTTCTCACCAAGAGCGACTTCCATCTCAAAAGGCGTAATCAAAGGTTTACGGTACTTCACGGCGTCATCAATGGCGATACGTGGGCACGCTGTATTCACAAATGCGTCCACTGGATAGAAATCAATCAGTTCTGGACCGACGTGTTCCAAGGCAAGCAGGTAACCTTTCTTACCGTGTTTTGCAAGCATCCTTTTCATGCGTAGTGCGAGTGTGCGTCGCATCTGGCCTGGTTTTTCTCCAATGAGGATTCCGAACGTCTGTGCTTCTTGTACGCTCATGATGAGGCCGAAGCGTTGGCGAAGAATTCGTTCAATGCGTTGGAGTGACATCTCTTCTGCGTCACCGGTGTACGGGTCAAGCATTGCAAGGGGCTTGCCAGTATGAAGGACGAGCCCGATGGGGTGGAAATCTCCGCTTCCGAGGAACAAATAATGACCGATGCTTGGATCGTCACCCGAATAATTGCAGCCGAGGACTTGGCCGGGGAACGAAAGACGGGCGCCGCCGATGGGTATGGTGACATCAAATCCAGCCTGTTCGAGGCGGTCGTGGTATTCCGGTAGGAGGTGAAGGTGTTGGATGGACCCAACAAGGCCCAGTTTGGTACCGGTTAGGGGCGCCATGCGTCCGACTGCATCCATGAACCGCTCTTGAGCTTCTTCTTCGCTAAGGCCGTCCGTGTTGGATTGCTGAGTCATTCGTTCTTGAGCCATGGCGCGATGTTGATTCAGCCATGGAAGGACTGGGGAAAGTTCGGGGTCGCCGTCGTACGTGACGTTGATGAACTGCGTCGGCATTCCCGAATCAATGTTCATTTGGGAATGGCCCATGTGAGCTACCAATTCAACGCCCATCAGTTGCATTTTGTCGTGGACGAGGTCACAAGCGCCGTAGCAAGGGTCTGCTGCGAGTACGACTTGAGCGCTGGTTTCAGTTTCGATGGTATCCATCATCTCGAGGGCTTGCATTTTGAGCCCTTCAGGCACTTGGAGTGCAATCAAACGGTTATCATTGGTGCGGATGCGCTCCATGAGTTCATCCAATTCAAAGTCGTGTCGGTCCAGGTCCATGTTGCTCCCCAACCTAGCGGCGATGCCGCTCCCTCATCAATGCACCCATCAAAATCAAACTTCGTCGTCCAAGAGTACGATGGTCTCACCATCCATGCGTAGACGGACCAAAGATTGAATTGAAATTTCAGGATAAAGGCCGCGCAGGCGAGTTAAACCGTCACCTTTCTCCACAACTGCGACAATGTGAGTCACCTTTGCTTCTGCTCTATGTACGCCTTCAATAACAGCTTCCAATGTTCCACCGGTTGAGAGGACATCGTCAATGATGGCGATGCGTTCGCCTTTTTTGATGTCGTTTAGGAACATGGCGCCCTTGGAATAACCAGTGGATTGGTCGATCTTAACCTCTCCTTCCAGACCGTAAGTTCGTTTCCTTGCGATGACAAGGGGGACTCCCGTTGACATGCTCAAAGGGGCAGTAAGAGGAAGGCCCATCGCTTCAATGCCCAACAGGAGGTCAACCTCACCCCAATCGATGCGGTCTCGCGAAAGGTCCGTAATCGCTTGCAGGATGTCAGGGGACATGCGTGGGACGCCGTCTGTAATTGGGTGGATGAAATAAGGATAATCCCCTTTCCAAATGATCGGGGCTTTCGCTAGACTTTCTCGCAAGCGTTGCATTGGCTCGTCCATGACCTCACGAATCGTTGTCTGTTTATCATCCTTCAGCGGCAAAGCGGCGCTGAACACTGATGTTCCTGGTTGATGCTCAAAGTTCGGCGAGGTATTCGACGTATTCGTCGGGTTCCAGCAGGTTTTCCAAAACTTGCTTGTCATCTGGATTCATTTTGAGTTCATGGGGTTCGAGTAGAATGACCCACCCATGGTCGTAAGCTGAGTCGTTGACCAAATCAGGGCTGATCTCAACTTCGCCGTTAACATCGGAGATGATTCCAGCAAAAGGCGACGTGAGTGAAATTTTCTCGTCAGCAGTCCAAAGCGAGAACATGCTGCCGCCTTCGTCAATCTCTGTTTCAGCCTGAGGTAGAATCACTCGGAGTACATCGCCGATCTCGACTTTCATGTACTCACTGACTCCAATCATCAGTTTCTGGTCTTTCTGTTGATACCACAGATGGTCCAACGAATATTTCCTGTTGTGTGCAATAGCAAATTCCACGATTTCCTCATCCATGGTTTTCCCTCTACGCCTCGGCTCACGCGGGGGGTATATGAAGGGTGAGGGGAATTGTTGCAATGAAAATAAAACAAACGGGTTAAGAAACTCGGCATCTTGGCATTGGTTGGTGGCCCAATGAACTTTCAAGAAACCGACGAGCAACAAATGATTCGTGAAATGGTCCGTGACTTCGCTGAAACAGTGCTTGCTCCCACCGTAGAGCATCGAGACAAGCACCAAATCCCTCCTTCAGAGGCATGGGAATCGTTCATGGAATTCGGCCTTCAAAGCATTACGATCCCCGAAGAATACGGAGGTTCTCCGGTTGATGACATCTCCGAAGCCATCATCATCGAAGAACTCGCCCGCGTTGACCCCTCGTTTGCGGTGATGTACTGTGTTCATGTCGGCCTTTGCTCAATGACCATCGCCCTTCACGGAGATGAATCGCAAAAGAAAGCTTACCTTCCAAGGCTTGCTGCAGGTGAAGTGGGAGCTTACTCACTCTCCGAATCCGGTGCTGGAACCGATGCTGCAGCTATGGTTTGCAAGGCAAAACTCTCTGAAGATGGAACCCATTATGTTCTCAACGGAGAAAAAATGTGGGTGACAAACGGTGCTCAAGCCAAAATTCTCGTCCTCTTCGCCAAGGACGTTGACCATCCGGATTACGGCGTGAAAAAGCACGGGGGTACAACGGCCTTCATCATGGAATCAAGTTTCGATGGATACTCGGTCGGCAAGAAGGAAGACAAACTGGGTATCCGCTCGTCAGATACTTGCACGTTGATTCTCAACGATTGCAAAGTCCCAGTGGAAAACGTGTTGAAAGGCGTAGGGAATGGTTTTCCTATCGCCATGAACGCTCTTGATAACAGCCGAATTGGTATCGCTGCTCAGGCTCTTGGAATCGCTCAAGGTGCCTACGAAGCCGCTCTCAAATACGCCCACGAGCGCGAAGCGTTCGGTAAGCCCATCGCTCATCACCAAATGATCATGGCCTACCTTGCAGACATGGCGACTCAAATCGATGCTGCTCGCCTGATGGTTTACAAAGCAGCATGGACCAAAGAACAGCACTACCACGCAAACGGACCACGTCACTCTAAAGAAGCCAGTATGGCGAAATTATTCGCAGGCGATACAGCAATGTGGGTTTCGGAGCGAGCCATTCAGGTGCTTGGTGGCTACGGTTATACCAAGGAATTCCCAGTGGAGCGCTTCTTCCGTGATGCAAAGATCACTCAAATCTATGAGGGGACTCAAGAAGTCCAACGCATCGTAATTTCGCGGGCATTGAAGTGATTAAAGTTCTTTGCAAATCAGTTCACGAACGGCTACTGACCACATGACCGGTTGAACGGATAGTTCGACGTATTGTCCATTGACAAAAGATGGCTCTTCCCTTCGCTTCATCATGACTTGAACCATTGTTCCATCTGCCGACATACACCGGGCAGTATCTCCTCCTCGGCAATCGCCCTCTCCGAGTAAGGTTTTGCTAACTCCTGTGACCATTCCACTAAACGTGTAGGCCGGTGCGGTTTCAAGAATCTTCAATGCATCACTTCTTAGGCGGGTTTGCTCAACGGTAGAGATGAGCTCTGACAACTCCCCTGATGCCGTTACAACTGTTGCCTCTTCTGCATCGGATTGAGGTTCCTCAGCGATTTCATCATCCTCTGGCCATTCCTCTTCCAAAGGCGCTTCTACAGTGATCTCAATGGCGTCAAGGAGTTTTCCGAGAACCGAAAGACTGACCTTGTAAGTACTCGCTTCATCTGGTTCCAGAATAAACTGGTCGGAATTGGGATGGTCCATTTCTTCTGAAGTCGTTGTAAATGTCTCAGGAGTTGATACTCCATCTTGCAGGATGGTGATGGTGTACGATTCAACTTCAATGGAGAATTTTGCCGTGAAACCAATGGGTTGTTCGACCAGATATACCGTTCGTTCGGAAGAGAGTGTTCCAGCGAGCGGAATCTCCAACTCAAACATGGAGTCCGGAATCTCAAGTCCATTTGCGGCGAGGAATGCCATCCAATCTGCAACAGGTATTCCTGTGGAAGGGTCAGCATCAACGAATGAAAACATCAGTTCTACGACCCATTCTGGTGGGCGTTCTCCTGTCATCCTTGACAGAATATCTGAAAACTCATCACCCGAAATGATGCCATCTTTGTCTTTGTCAAGTTCTTGCGTGAGGTTAAGAGCAGACATAGAAGACCCGTTGAGCCATGTGTTGAAGTTTTGATTGAGCAAGCGTGCCATTCGGTTTTGTGCGCTGATGCTCTCTATTCTTTGCTTTAGCGCCACGACTTGCCCGTCAAATGTAGGGCGGGGCGGGAGCAAGATCTTCTCTGCCATGTAATGAATGCAGAAGCATCTCTACCATCAATGTGATGCCGCGTTGGTTTCAGGGGAATTGAAGCTGTGGCCATTCTAACGGCTCGCCATGCTGCCATGGAATGCGAGAGAGATGGAGTTCAATGGCGTCAACTTCGGTAATATCGTTCTCAATTTGAATTCGGTGAAGCCAGTTTTTCAGTCGGCCCAAGCGGACTCCCTGTTCAACTCCGGTTCGCTTCATGATCCAATGGCCATCAACAAGTGATTCACTGGGGGCGTGTTGTGGCCCTAGCGAGGCCCATTTCACTGCAACTTCGGTCATGCTCCCTTTCGAGGGTTCACGGCCATGAACTAAGGCCGATATCTCAACCAAAAGGTGCTGCAACCGAAGATGAATGTTCGCATCTTCGCCCAAGCAGTAACGGAAGACTCGCAGTGATGATGTTCGTGGTTCCGGGATGGTTCCCAGGTTTCGGTGAAACTGAAGGGTTTGATTGAGAAGGGATTTTGGAAGTTTTAGAGCGCCAAGTGAGCGCTTTACCTCGGATGGGCCAAATTCAACAAGTAGGAAACCCAATCGATGTTTTAGCAACCACGATTCATCAAAGTGTTTCCCGAAAAGGTCCAACAGTTCTGGCCTTACAAAACGCAAAGAAGGAAGGATGTGTTGTATTGTTCCATCATGGATCATCAGGGCAAGGACGTCTGCGGCATGTCTGCCGTTCATGATTTTCTGGAATTCCGTCCATTTGCGCTCAATGGCCACTTTGGTGAGGATTGGTTGCTTTGATTGCATGGCTTGATGGAGGGTTGATTCAAGATGCCACAGTCCCAATTGCCCCCGGTCAAGAAATCGGTATGCTCGGAAAATACGAAGCCCATCTTCATCACAACGTTGCATTGGGTTGCCAACTGCGCGAACAAGCCGCTTTTCCATGTCCTTGGTGCCGTTAAAAGGGTCGTAGAGTATTCTTCTGGCCACATCCAGCGCCATGGCGTTGAACGTGAAATCACGACGGCTTAGGTCCTCTTTGAGCGATGTTCCCCAAGCGACTTGGTCGGGCCTACGACCGTCTCTGTACATGCCCTCACTTCGTAAGGTTGTCAATTCATAATGTTGGCTTGCCCCCTTGATCGTTACCGTTCCAAATTCAATGCCGGTAGGGATCGCTTGTTCTCCAAAGAGGTTCATGACTTCTTCCGGAGTGCAGGTTGAACACAGGTCAATATCTCCGCTGTGTGCGCCGAGTAAAGCATCTCTTACACAACCGCCTACCGCCCATGCTCCGTGGCCGGTTTCAGCGATTCGGTTAAGGATTTCAACGAGGTCATCAGGGAGGTTCTCAATCCAACGATTGAGTGACTCAGGACATGAGGCGCCAGCGAGCGAGGCCTCTCTTCCAAAATCCAGTTTCCGCTCATTGTTCATGGGTGCTCAATTGAACATGGCGGGCCCACGGTTGAAAAAGCATTATGCCCCAAAGGGTGTTCCCCCCGACATGGATTGGTCGGAAGACGATGTGGAACTTGTGCCTTTGAGTTGGTTAAAGGCCCATGAGGCAGTCAAGCCTCGTAACCAAAGGAAGTTACTCGATATGACCCGTCGATGGGGCGGATACACGAAACCGCTCATCGTTGACTCCAACACCGGTGCGATTCTTGACGGACATCATCGCCACGCCATCGCCATGGATTTGGGTTTGATTCGGGTCCCTGTTCTTTGTGTCGATTATCTCGGTGATGATTCGATAAGCGTCGATGTCTGGCCCGCATGCGGTCGTGAAAGCCTCACCAAGGAAGACGTGATTTCCATGAGCCTCTCAGATGATGTATTTCCGCCCAAAACCAGCAGGCATACGATGGCTGACGATACACCGCCGATTTTTATTCCTCTTGAGGTCCTTCTTGAACCACTTAAGCACGGTCCTGACGCGTCATGATGTATGCTCGCCATGCTGCGTTCCCCTTGCCCGAAAGTTTGACTTCATGCCTTGGAGGTTCAGGCAATTTGATTTCAGTTCTGGCCAACATTCCTTCATGAGTGAAATCCAACCGTGCCGTGGTGTTTTGCCGTCCTTTGAGGACCGAAGTAAGGTGGCTCAAGGATTGAATACGCAGTTGGTCGAGTGCGATCAATTCGTCTCCGACCTGAGTTTTTGTTCGTAGAGGGGAGCCGGAGTGGTACGTTGTGATGATGACCTTTCCCTTTTGGTCTCGGAGTCCAACACCAAGCCATGCAGTTGGCTCTTCTTCAGATTTTTCCGGTACCATGTCAAGGCGGAAGTATTTCATGGCCTTTTTGATATCCGGCGCCGTTCTATCTTGAACAAGTCGGTCCAAAAACGGGCCCAAGCTTTTCCCGCCGGGAACCTCTTTCAGGGTCTGTCGTATGGACTTGTAATCAATGCCCTGTTCATTGCTGTTTTCGTACTCAAGGGCGTAGCGATTGCACAACTCAGCCATGAATTCACAAGCTCCATAATTTCCTTTGCTTCGTTTCTGTAATTCAACATCCAAACACATGATGGCTAACTCGCCTTCAAGGTAATATGAGATTTGGCTTTCCCTCGTGTAGGGTCCGCTTCTATAGAGGTGTATCCACGCATCATGGCTGGATTCAGAGAGGGATTCTCGATGCATGCCGTTCTTGCTTGTATGCCGTTTCATCTTTCGTAGGAAATCCTTTCTCCAATCATCTTCACTCCAAGCCCCTGAGCGTACACAGAGCATATCTCCTAGCCAAGAAGTTCCCCCTTCAAACCACCAAAGCAAATCCGTGTGAACTTCCTTCTGCAAGTCATAATTCAGGAAATTCTTGGGTCGCAATCGTTTCACGTTCCATTGATGCAAGTATTCGTGAGAAAAGAGGCTTACAAGATCTCGATATTCATCCGCATGACCTGGATAGAGGCACTTGCGGGGCATCATGGAAGTCTGCGAGTTGAGGTGTTCCAATCCACCACGACCAGTATCGGTCAAGTGGAGTACAGTGGTGTACGTGCCCCATTTCGGCAAGCCAAAGAGGGCATGATGTTCCTTGATGATTCGCTCCATGTCAAGAATAAAACAATCAAGACGTTCTTTATTCGGCTGGTGCCCACCGCTGTCCCAAATCTTCAGGTGATGTGTTCTTCCATCAACGGTATGGGTAAAAGCCTCATTTTCATTGATTTCAATGATTCCGTCCCAGAGGTGGTCTCTATTTGGTGCAGAGAAAATCCACGTCGTTGTCTCAGCATTTTTCACCGGTGTTCCCGAGGCCTCAAATTGAGTTGCTGGAGTCCAGTGGGGTGGAGCTGTGAGTTCAATCTCGTGTTGCAAGTTCAATCGCTCTTGGGAGATTCCTTTCTCGGGCATCATCCAAGTGAACGGGGGCATGAGGTGAAGGTGTGTACTGTCAAGGTGAGTCGAACGGACGCTGAGTTCAGCAGCGAGAATGGTGTAGTTCGTCTGTATTGACTCGGTGTTTTGCGGGACTGAAAGTTCAATCCCATCCACGCCAACTCGTTTCCAACGCAGTTCTTTCCCCGCAGACGAAACGGCTGAGAAATTGAAGAGATGTTGCATGGGTTCACGCATAAAATACGAACCAGGAACCCACCTTGGGAATCGCAAGACGAGTTTCCGGCCCAAAAATGGGCCGTTGATTGAAACGCCAACGTGCAAGTGGTGGTGTTTCCCATCTGTAGCATCGGCTGTGAAAGTAAGGCCTGAGTTCTTCGTGCTCATGAAGAGAGTTCATTTGCGGCGGTTGATAGGTTCTCGCACGCCACCATGAGGAGTTCTGGTGGGTTTGTGGCCATGAATTTCTCGACTTGATCGAGCACATCGGGTTCATGTGCACGGCCCAATAAACGCTCGAGTAATTTGCTTCGTTCAATCATGTCGACATCTTGATTTCCGATCATATTCCAGCGTAGCTCATCTTCTTTGGCGCCTTTGCCCATGAGCCAGCGTGCGATGATGGAATGCATGTTTGTATCAATGAGGGTTTGAATGAGGACATCACTGGAATCATCCACGTTCGCCCTGAGGTGCTTGGTGATGTCGTGGAAATGTTGAGGGCCGAGTTGTTCAGCCAGTTCTGAAAGATTGTTAGGATGATGCTTTGCTATCCAAAGAAACAACTTCACGGTTTCGGATTGCAAGCCGTAAAAGGGGAGAATCACAGACAATTCAACGGGCTCATCTCTGTCCAAAAGGGCCCGCAATGCCTCAATTTGAACCGATGCAGAATCATCGTTCAGTCCATCTCGAAGTTGCTTCTCGCTGCAGGATTGATGCCGCATGGCGAGGCTTCGAATTGCATCATTGGCGTTCTGATGCATGACTTCAATGTCCTCGGCGTTCCCGTGTGTGAGCAACGCATCAGCAGCTTTTCTACGAACGACTGAATCCTCATCATCAAGCATGACCTTTGCAATGGAGGTTCCATTTCCGCCCAATGAGTCCAGAAGGTTGGCTCCACATCGGCGGACATTGAGGGAAGGATGAGCGGTTAACTCCTGAACCGCATCAAGTCCTACGATAGGTGCCCAGCGTCGGTAAGCATCCAAGGCTTTAGACACAAACCAGGAATCTTCATCGTTCAACAACGACTTGAAGGCCTTGAGTGTTTCTGGGTCTTCCAATTCAACCAAGGTTCGGACCGCTCGCCTTCGGGTTCGTATGTCACGGTGCTTGAGGCGGCCCATGGCCCTGTCAAGTTCCCCTGCCATGGTGTGCCCAGTCTGCGCCCCCTCATAGGGCTGTTCTTTTGACCATGCATCGCTTCATCGCATTTCAAGCCAAGCGAAGATCAGGATAATCGGTAGGACGTAAAACAGTCTTCGGTGCATGATATGGGTTGATTCCATGTGCTCAATCACCGAAGGTGGGAGAACCTCAATGGACGAGGAAGTTCTTCTTCTTCGGTTCAGAGGGATGTGCTGTTCAACATAACTCAAGATTTGGTTGCGCAACTCCGGGCTGCGGCTGCGCTGTTCGCCTCGGCCAACGATGTAGCGCAAGGTGTGCTTCTGAGTCATTGGGAGTGTGGCCTGTACAATGGCGAGCGGATGAGTTGAATTGTGCAAATCGATTCGAACTGCCCTCCCATCGCCACGAACGTGGCTCAGAACCCTCCATTTTCCTTGCCCTTCGTTGAACCGCTCCAAACAATCTCGTGCTTCGTCCAATGGGTCTTCTTTGCTGTAGAGGGGGGCTCGTCTCCATCCGAGGAAGGGGCCAAGAAGGACGGCGCATATGAGCGGTGTGAGGCACATTAACTCCAAGAGGCGCACCAATGCGTCAGGGTCCGTAAGCGCCGAAACGACTGCCAGAGAAAATCCGAGGAAAAGGCCGATAAAGGCTCCAGCCTGCAACCCAGTCATAAGGCCGATTCGGGGTGGAAGTTCCTCGGCCATGCTTATTGATGTGGGCCATTTGAAATGAAGGCTTGCCTCAAAGCGGTAAAAATTGAATAGATGAGGGGCCCAGGATAGACTATGGAGCGCAACGGTCTCAGTGACCGGAGAAAAGAAATCAAAATAGGACGATGGGTACTCGGCGTATCCGGTTTCCTGTTCGTCTCTTTTTTTCTCGCACCGCTTACCCTCGATCCCGGAACCGTGCATGACGTAGAAGGTCGTGCCAACGTGATTGACTTTTACTCAAAAGACGGGTCGGGTTCGTATGGGAATTTGGTCAAATACAACCATTCGCACGACGATGGTTTCCATGAGCATGAAGGCTATGCATGGAGCGAAATGAATCCATATGCCGCCGTAATCTATGCCTTTGGAGACCTAAACTGCCATCAAAAGCATGAACGTTCACTTGAAATCAATGGTAATCAAATGCCGGTCTGCACGAGGGATCTCGGTATCTTTTTTGGATTGTTTATCGGTGGGCTGTTGTTTACTCAGCGAGGGTGGAACCGGTGGACGGTCAAGGACACCTGCCTTTCTCTTCTCCCCGCTGCTTGGTTGATTCCAGTTTATGAGCGAAATTGGAGGTTGTTTGCTTGGCTTGGAGTTGGGTTTCTACTCTGCACCCCGCTGTTGTTTGATGGGTTTTACCAATTGTTGACGGACTATGAGTCCACCAACTACAAGCGGGTGTTGACAGGAATTCCATTCGGTTTTGGCCTTGGAGTCCTTATGTGCGGTATGTTCGCTTCACGAGCTGATGCATTTTCCGCAGCAGGAGAGGTTGTTTTGCCGGGGAACTCAAGGTTTGCACTTGCTGCATCTGCTGCTCAAGGCGAATCTGAATGAACCGGCGGGGCATTGGACCACCAAACCAATAATTCTGAAGCATTGGTTGGGAGGGGGCAACCTTCGTGTCCGCTGGTCAAAATAACGAGACGCTGATGGATGTCTGAAATCGACTTCTTTAATCCAGAGGCGAGTTCTTTCCCATCATCGGTATGGAATATGTCTTCAAGCGCCTTGGACCATTCTTCTTCGGGATTTGACCTGCGCCAAGACGCTAGGGCACCTCTTAGAGGCCACATGGCAAGGGTGAGGCGGGCGAAACCGAGTCGCTCGTCTCTTAATTTGAACAATTGGGCGTCTGAAAACGGAACATGAGATTGTTGTTTGAAAATCCAATGTTCTGCTAGAAGCCATTTTACCAGCCGCTGTGTATGCCGCTGAGTGACCATTCTGATGGGTCCTAATGACGCATGAAGTCGCGGCACTTCGCTGGAACCAACCATGAGCGAAAGGGTTCCGAGTATTGACCAGCATGAGTGTGCATAAGGTGTGGCTGGAACATCATGTTCTTGAGCGGTTTCTGTAGGCCAGTTGTCTTCTGCCTCTTGCATCCAATCGGAGGGTGATTTTCCAGACAGCCACCCGACGTGAATTGCCGTTCGCTCTTGAGGTGCGCCAGGCAACCGCGTCTGTTTTTTCACATCATGGACCAATTGATTCAATAAATTTCGGTCCACTTCATCCCCATCCACATTCAACGGGGACGGTTTGCGGTTGAAGAAGCGGCGCAGTTCGCTCCGGAGTGAGCGTTTGAGTTCATCCAATCCTCCCTCATTGAGGATGGGTCCGACCACATGGCACTGATTGAAGGGTGCGGGTGCTTTTACTCCCCCTGCCAAAAGGTCATGGAACCCTTTTCGAATGGTTGTCTGAATTTCCTTCGTCTCAAAGTATTCTTGCTTATCACTGGTCATCCGTAACGTGCCGGTTTTGATACGTTTCATGGCCTTTTTAGGGTCGCAGTCAATCCACAATACCAAATCCGGAATCATCGCAGCAGCGTTCATTTTTGCGACTTGCTCAAGACCCAACTCACCTACGACTCCCTGATAGATCAGCGAAGAGTGGATGTTCCTGTCCGAGATGACTACGCAACCCTTAGCCAGCAACGGGCGGATGTATGTGTGGGAGTGATCCAATCGGTCGGCCGCAAACAACCCTGCCTCTTCGAGAGGGGTTTTGTCACCCAATTTGACCGAAGAAAGGGCGAGTTTGCCCAGTTCGCTGTGACGGCGCGGCTCATGCGTTGAAATGACCTCTGGGAAGGGGAATTCACTGAGCAATTCAGCAAGAATTCGGGCCGCTTCACCTTTGCCGGAGCCGTCGCCCCCCTCTACTGAAATCAAGTACATGTTTCAGTCCTCTCGCTGGTCTTCAAAGTCAAATTTAGCAAAGATGTTGAGAATCATTCCAGCAAGAATAAGGGTCGGTCCAATGATAATAAAGCCTCTACCAAACAAGGCAAAGCCGGCAAAATACTGACTTCTTCGGTAATGCCGTCCGCGACGCATTTCTACGGCCGCTTGGACGCCTACGAACGAAGCGAGAACGGTGACAATTCCGATTCCACTTGCAAGGGCGACTGCGAAGTCAAGACTTGGCCCACCGATCGTCTCTGAATTGTCTTCATAGCGCGTGTCATTGCCCGTTTTCATCGTCACCGGCATCAATCCCGCATCGTCAGGGCTAAATGTACGTTCAACGGTTTGAAACCCATCCTTTGAAAAAACGATGATGTGGACTTTCTTAGCCACATTTTCCATACTGTAGTAGCCGTACTCATTCGTTGATGTTGTTTGGAGTTGGGCCCTCGAGTCTTGTTCAAGAAGTTCAACGGTTACATTTTCAACGCCGGTACCCTCGACGTCAAGCAGAATCTCTCCAGAGATGTCTGCCGTTTGTTCGTCGGAGTTCCATGCTGATACAAAGGCCTCTGAAGGATTGCCCTGGAGAATCAACGCTCCACTGATGATTCCAAGGATGCTTCCGATGAGAACAAGCGATGCAGCAAGATTTCTCCACCGGTCTGCATCCCGGTCCAACATCTCAAACCAATCATCTTGTTGAGGCTCTTCAACGATGACAACCTCTTGATATTCATCCTGTGTGATGACGAGGGGCTCCTCTGGTTCGATAAGCGTTCCAGCGTTCTTCTTCGCTTGAACTCGCTCTCGAAGGGCTTTCATTCGGGTTTCGCGGTCATCCTCCAACTCCAAGCCCCCTTGGTGATGCCACAGTGTGCGCGGATAATACCCCTTCCCCTCGGAGTCCGCGCACAAGTCGTTCAGTACTTCAGTTTCCATTCTGCGAAAACGATTAATCCCACGATCACAGACAATGAGAATCCAGCAAGGATGACAAGTCCGGTGATGACTCTGGATTCGGGCTCTGATGGTTCAGACGGGGCATCGTCTTCATCGCCGGTAGAATTGTCTTGTGGCGATTGCCCCTGGTCTTCAACCACGATGACGAACGCCTCGGTTCTTAATCCAAGTTCGACCAACCGTCCAACAGCTCCCAATGATTCCTCACTGACTTTATCGGGCGTATCTTCCATCGTATGCCAGTATTCGCCAAAGGTTCCCGGGACCTTTTCGCCGTATTGCGGGTCCATGAAACTGAGCGTAGGGATGCCCAATTCGTGAGGGTGTTGATGGTCGTCCCCAACGTAGGCAGTGATGTTGTATTGCATGGTCCCGTCACCCTCAGTTCCAGCACACGATACAGTGCCGTTTACCATTCCAAGGGCACCGCCAAGAGTCTGCGCTCGCGACTTCAATGTGGAATTTCCGATGTAGATTTCTTGGAGTTGCAGGTCACGGTCACCGACCATGTCCAACAAGACAAACGACTCCATGTTGTCGATTTCATATTGGGACAAGTTATCTGCCCAGGCTTCTGCTCCTAAGGTATAATTGTCGTTTTGGTCTTCAGCATCGTTCCAAAACAGTGTAATGTCTTGTGTGAGGTTCATTGCAGGAATAATTCGGGCCAATTCAATCATAATCGCAGCTCCGCTGGCTGCATCATTTGCCCCGGGTACGGGCAAAGTTTGATTTGAGGCATTCAAATCCTTGTCCGCAACGTTACGGCTATCGTAATGGGCTGAAATTACGATCCTTCCCTGTTCTCCATCTCCGGTTCCGTTGAGCGTTGCAAAGAGGTTGGTGAGGTTCATTCCGTGGCTCTCATGCTGTTGGGTGTAGACTTCCCAACCCCATGCAGTCACGTTTTCTTCGACGGCTGAGCGGAAGAGCGCAGAAGGTTCGGAGCCTGGGGTGCGTGAGCCGAGGGAAACCTGCCAGCCAACCGAAGTGTTGGCGTTTGTACCGTTGAAGATCAGGCTCTCAGATATTTCGCAGAGGGATGAATGTTCGTGCTCAACGTTCCATTGGCTCTCATTTTGTGATGAAACCGATGTACTGAGCGTCATCATTGCGATGAGCAAGCACAGCCATGCCCCCGTCGCTTTCGGCGAGGTTCTTGTCGTCATATTGACGCCTCCACCACGGACTCTTAAATACCTCCTTTCAAGTGGCTAAATTGGGAATCGGTCCTACGATTCCTAAAGGTGATTATTATGTCGGAACGACGCTCCACTCCCGCCCTCGTATTCGTTGCTCTATTGCTCCTGATGAGCATGGGCCCATTTGCATTGACTGCAACTGCTGACTCAACCGATGAACCAGCATCACCAGCCCCTACACAATCGGAAGGTGAAATTATCGGTGACCTCGATGATTTCAATCCCAGTGATGGAAGTGAGTATTTGTTTATTCACGAAGATCAACCGGTCGTTTCAGCTACGCAATTCATGCGACAAGCTTGGGTTGATGCAGGCCGGCCAGGCGTTGACGACATGGTCGTTGACACCACAAGTGGGCGCGCTGGAGGGCGCGCATGCACACCACGAGTAGTAGGTGACACGCTTACGGTTGCTATCTCGGGCGGACAGATCGATGCCTATGTTGCCAAAACCACAAACAGTGTCGCTTTCATTGTTCAAAGCGGAAGAACGCTCACCTCCACGGTTCTCAACAACCTCGCAAGCACATGGGACACGACAATCTATCCCACCATGACGACCTACTACGGCAAAGATTACCAAGACGGCCGAGGACTTGCTCCTCCCGATGTTGACAACAACTGCCAGGTACAAATCATCGTCTACGACATCGACGGTGCCTACAACACGGGTGGATACTTCGCTCCATCGTTCTCCAGTTCCAGCGAATCCGTCTACGTCGACTATGCCGACATCACCCTTGCATGGGGCAAATCAATTCTCGCCCACGAGTTGGAACACTTGCTCCACAATGCGCTTGATCCCTACGAAAACTTGTGGATTGACGAAGGAAACGCTGACGTTGCAATCTACCTTTGCTTTGGGGCGGATTCAACCCTGACCGGGCACGTGAACGCTTGGACTGCAAATCCCGAGCAATCTGTGCGTTGGTGGAACCAACGAATTGCAGATTACGGCGCAGGCTACATGTTTACCATGTACCTTGCAGAACACCTCGGAGGAGGTCCGGCGGTCAGGCAACTCGTTCAGGACTCTGCAACAGGAGGTCAAAGCGTAGAGAATCTCGCCCTTTCGCCCCAGTCGGGTACGGTGGGGGCTGTAGGCACGACGATGAGCGAAATCTTCGCTAACTTCAGCATCGCAGCAACCTTGGATTCAGACCAAGGAATCTATGGGTATCCCAACTTGGACTTGAACCCCATCTGCTCAGGTGGTCTCTTTTGCCGTGCTCAGCCAACCGAAATCAACAGCGATTGGAGTACGCCATGGTCTTCTACGGGGAACACTCTCGAAGGATGGGGCATTCGTTCATTCAAATTTACTCCCGGCGGAGCCTCACCCGCTCCGTTGACCCTTCGCCTGACTGCAGATGTATCGCAGTTTGATGGCGTCGTCGTTTCAAAGGCCACTTCTGACGGACTTTGGAGCGTTACTGACCTCAATTTCAACAACAAGGTGGCCACCGGCCTTGTTCCTGGATTCGGTAACCTCACCGACGAAGTATGGGTGATTACATGGTACGAAAGTACGATCGCAGACTGCGATTACACTTCATGCGGGCCTTCCTATCCAACAGGGACCGTTGACGTAGAAGCGGCTCGAATCACCTCACCGGCTACGCTTTCCCTCAACACGACCACACTCGGAGACCGTGACGGAGACGGTAGCGATGACACCGTTCAAATCGATTATGGAGTATTGTCAAACGCATTCTTTGAAGACCTGGATGTAGAGGTTACAGTGACCGACAGTTCAGGGGCGGTTGTAGACTTCCTAACCGACCGAATTGCAGCTGGCGGCGGTTCAACCGTTGACAGCAGCGTCTACTTTACTGCGCCACTCAACGACATGTACTCTTTTTCAATGGTCATGAAGGACATGCTTGGCTCCGTAGTCGATACGCTGCAGACATCACCGCAAACACTCAACAACATGCAACCTGTTGCAAACGGAACCCTTTCGCTCACGGACGTCCAAACATGGGAGAACTTGCAATTCTTGGGCGATGGTTTCGATGCATGGGGGCTCTCCTTGGACAACAACACGTTGCCGTATCTCGACACGCCCACTGCGTACGCATGGGACTTTGGTGATAACGTGACGTCAAATTTGAAATCTCCATTGCGCTCTTATGCGGCGGTAGGGTCGTTCAATGCCACACTGCGTGTCATGGACCGGGGCGGCAGTTGGTCAGAAACCGAAATCCATCCGGTCAATGTATCCGATTCAACGGATCCCTTCCCCGTCATTACCGTCAACAACATTGTCATCGACGAAGAGATTTCCCTTTTGACCAACCAACGAATCTTGTTCTCTGCGGGGCGTACTACCGATAACGTTCCCCTGGATTATCTCGACTTCAACTGGGATTGGGGTGACGGCACCAGTGACTCTGGTCTCGGAGTTTATTCTCAGCAACATGAATGGGGCGATATTGACGGTGAAAACATCACCTACGACCTCGTTCTTACGGTTTTTGACGGCAACAACAACGGAACGAAAACCATCAAGGTGAACATCAACAATCGCCTGCCTGTGCAAATTTACGCAGAGACAATGATGACCATGACCTACACGAATTTGGTGATGCCCGATGTCTTTATTGATGACGATGGTACCATTGAGGCCTACGATTGGACCTTCACCGATGGAGTGCGAATTGCCGCAGGTATCCCTCAGCGAGGTGACGAT
Source organism: Candidatus Poseidonia sp. (assembly GCA_029250625.1). Lineage (GTDB taxonomy): Archaea > Thermoplasmatota > Poseidoniia > Poseidoniales > Poseidoniaceae > Poseidonia. The sequence goes on from JAQXEX010000036.1 coordinate 39,536, forward strand.
TACTCAACTGTATCCAGCAGCATCTCAAACCCAATCGTGTCATGGGATGTTCCCGGAAACAAGACCTTGATGCTCAAGGTGACCGATGATGACGGAAGTGAAATGACGGCCATGCTCAATGTTGTTGTTTTGAACCAACTGCCAGTGGCTTCATTTGATGTCATCTCGTCGTCAACAGATGGCTCCCAATCCATTGATTTCAGAGAGCAAGACGGAGAGGTGGACGAACCCTATACGTTCGATGGAAGGGACAGTACCGACCCTGACGGAACGGTTGGAGACTCAACGGACTTGGTTTACAATTGGACCTTCTCAGACGGAAACTTCGGAGAACGTCCTCAAGTGACTCACGCCTTTTCCGAACCCGGCATCCACTCAGTGACGCTTGTTGTTACCGATGAACGTGGAGAAAGCAGTTTCCCCCGGACCATGACGGTCAGAATCATCAATCCACTCCCCATCATTCAAGTTCGAATTTTGGACGGATGGATTGATGACCAAAAAATCACTTCATCAACCTCGTTCCCAGTAGGAACTGTCCCAGATGGATGGTCTCACACCTTCAACGAAGAGAACCATGTCGTTACCGCTCCCGGTGACTTGCTGTATTTCGACTCATCAGGGACTCGGGACGGCGATCGCCGCTTTGAGGGGCGCTATGTGCCCTTTGAGGCCGCCTCACCCGATTGGAACGGCCTGGTGCAATACACGTGGGACTTCGGAGATGCAACTCCGCTTGAACACGATGCAAGCCCATGGCACTCCTATGTCTTGCCCGGCACTTACCATGTGACGCTTACTGTGCGAGATGCCTTCGGAACCGGAGACGTGACTCGGATGACGTTCACAGTGGTTGTGAATTCACCTCCAATGATCTATGAAATTTTCATCCCTGAGGAAATCATTGTTGGGGACTCATACAGTTTCAATGCAAATGTGTCGGATATGCAAGATGATGCAGAGATGGAAATCTATCGCGATTTGGATGTTGAAGACGGTTCAATTTACGAGCGAGATGAGCGCATTCCAACAGAACTGACTGTTCGTTGGGACTTTGACCTTAGCGAGGATGAAAATGAAAACGGAAATGCCGGTGACGATTGGATTGAACCGACTGCAGGTTACGATGTTCGTGCCAGCCATGGATGGGAATTCGCTGGATATTACGACCTCAAAGTCGAGGTGTGTGACGGCCTTGGGCAATGTAAATCAATGAGCCAAGAGGTTGAGGTAGTTCCAGAACCCGACGGCCCTCCATCACTTTCAGACTTCACAGCCGATGAATGGAAATCCTGGATTGCCGATGCTGGGTCTGAATTGGCCACCTTCATCGGACTCATCGCAGTTGCGTTAATTCTCGGTTGGTTGGTTATGCGGGAGCCAAGTTCTCTTGAAGAAGAGGCCAAGGATGCCGCAGAGACCTATTCAGATGTGGAGATGGTTGAATCCCAAGGTGGACTTCTCGGTATGGACCACCACTTGCCTCCACCAGCGCCGAAAATCCTTTCGAAGGACGAGCGCCGAAGCGATGACAGCGGTTACATTCGCCCACTTCGCCGCCGATGAGCCGACATGACCTAAAGCCCCCGAGGTACAAGAGAGAACGGTGGAGCAATGCGAGTTAGCACGTTTCTTGTTTCGCTTTTACTTCTCTTGCCCTTAATTCCCAACGGTTCACCTGTCCAATTTGAGGCCCAAGCCGCTACCGGCTGTACGGGTGATGTTCAGCCGATCGTTTGGAATGAAACGGTTGAGCGGCAAGCCCTCGTCCCCTTCTCCAATTATGGCGGTTGGGGATTTGACGAAATGGAACGAGGCATGGATATGTCTCTTGATGAGGGGGAATCCGAATTTAATTCAGAATTCGACCCCGCCTTACACCCCGAAGAAAGCTGGATGTTCAATCCAATGTGGCCTCTACCGGTTTTGGAGCCTCTATCAACCGACCATTATACCACGCTTCTTGTTGGAAACGACAGTGCTGGCGTACTTCGTTTCAATCTTTCAAGTCAGCACCGAACGACCTTTTGCCTCACGCTTCAAACCGTTGTTGACAATACGTCTGCTCCTGCTCAAGCAGACGTGTATCTCCTGACAACATCGCAGTATGAGATGTACCGGGAATCCTACAACAACAATCATTTCTATACGTGGATGGGTGACTTTGAAGAGGTATTGAGTGATTTATCACCAGAATGGAGAAGTTTCAATCCTGCTGGTTGGAACACCTATCGTGACGTGCATCAATACGAAAACACCGCCGAGGTCACCTTTTCTTTATCACTGGACGGTCCCGAGGTGTACAATTCTCTCTTTGATTCCGACACCTACCAGGATTTCTATCTGGTGATTGACACGTGGGACAATTCTCACGATAGGGATGCTCAACCACAGAATGAAGTCGTTGTAGCCGATGTTACCGTCATTACGGAAGAACGAACCTTCGTCCTCCCGCCTTGGACCGTGCCTTTGATTTTCTTCATGGTAATGGCTACGGTTTTAGTGATCCCGTTCATCCTTAACAGCCGTTACATGAATGCTGGAAATGATGCTGCAGGTGGTGATGCAGCAATGGAAACCGTACCGATGCTTGAGCAGAAGACAGCTGACGGCCTGATGCCGCCACCATCTGAGTAGGACTCAGTATTCCATTAGGGTCCAAGCACTCTTGAGGTCCTTGATGTTGACAAGGCCCTTGTTTGAGAGTTTGAATTCGCTACGAAGTGTGGCGTAGACCAAGGATTGCCCGAGGACAGGCGCATGAAGACGAGCCCAATCTCCTCCGTTGCCGAGGGCCATCATCGAAAAGTTGTGCTTTGAGCCACGAAGTTCGTGACATGCTTCAACGATCTGAAGCGCATCTTGATGGTCGTTAACGGTCCCGCAAAATTTGAACATCTCGCCTTCGGTTGAATGTGTTTCTACCAGTTCAATGAGTTCGGATGCACTGGGGGTTGATTCTGTGTTGTGGATGGATGATACGATTCCAACTTTGGCGGCTGAGGCCATGTCAAGGATTTCTTTACGCTGTTGCTCTTCTACGGACAACTCAACGTCAATGGTAGTAACACCAGAGGAGATGGCTTTCTTCATGATGTCAAGTCGCTCATCTTCAGTCCCGGGGAAGTGTCCGCCTTCGTTAAGGGGGCGAACGGTGAAAATCACAGGGAGGGGGATACTTTCCTTGAGGGATGTAATTGATTCATCAGCATCAACCTCTCCAGCCTCTAGGACGTGCCATTGGTCTTCGGGTGGTAGTACGTGTCGGATTTCACCGTTCTCGTCCTCCACGGGCTCGTGAGGGGGCTTCTTGAGGTAAAGGCGGTCAAAGCGCACTTCGACCATATCGGCACCAGCAATGTTCGCTCGGGCGGCTTCGTCAGCCATTTCTTTGACGGTTGTTCCTTCAAGGGACACACAGATGTTAGGGCCAGTCATGACCTGCCCACTTGTGTCCTCTTCTTAACGCTCACGCCGCTCGCATTCCAATCTCGTGGAGAATTTTCTGTGTGGATTCTTGGATTAACCGTTTCTTTTTGAAGGGTAAAATGCAATAATAATTAGGAGCCTTCCGGCGGAGATTTTACTGATTCAATGCCATGTTTCGGAGGCATTGGCAGGGGTATGTTTAAACACCGTGGAGGGAAGTTCAAATTGAATGGGAGGGAGTGAAAAAAATCATGTCTATATCGGGCCGCAGCCCACTTTTTTCCAATGATTATTTTACCCTTGATAACTGCACAATAACTTGCAACCTCTTTCCCAACCGGTGATGACAATGGATGACTCATATGATGCAGCAAGTATTCAGGTCCTTGAGGGCCTTGAAGCGGTAAGGAAAAGGCCTGGTATGTACCTCGGAGATCCTCACGATGGGTCTGCACTCCACCATTGTATTTGGGAAGTCGTGGATAACTCCGTCGACGAACACCTGGCGGGCCACAACAACGTCGTTGAAGTGTCGCTCAATCCAGGTGGTTCCCTTTCTGTACGGGATTATGGCCGGGGTATCCCTGTTGATCTGCACGAAGAATTCGGCATCTCTGCAGCAGAAGTCATCATGACTAAACTCCACGCAGGTGGGAAATTCGATAACAGCTCGTACAAGGTAAGTGGCGGACTCCACGGTGTAGGAGTTTCTGCAGTCAACGCTGTATCGGAGTGGATGGAAGTTACCATTCATCGCGACGGCACCATCTACCGCCAACGGTTTGAGGCTGGGGTGCGCGTGACCGAGTTGGAAACCATCGGCACCTGTGAGGACACAGGGACTACCATCTCATTCAAACCTGACACCTCAATTTTCACGAACATTACCGAATTTGACTTTGACCAAATCGACACCCGGCTGAAAGAAACATCGTTCCTGAACGCAGGGCTGAAAATCATCATTTCCGATGACCGCGGCGAAGACCAACATGTCAGCGAACATCACTATGAAGGGGGTCTTGCAGAGTTCGTGCGTCAAATCAACAGCCGTCGGGTTCCAATGCACGAGGATGTTATCATCATCCAGGGCGAAAAGGAAATCGAAAAGGGCCCTGTTACGGTCGAACTTGCTCTTCAATGGTCCGATGCGTTCAGCGAGAGCATTCTTTGCTACACCAACATCATTCGAAACAAAGACGGTGGCACCCACATGTCCGGTTTGCGCGGTGCACTGACGAGTAGCGTCAACGGTTATGCTAAGAAAAACAAGTTGCTGAAAGGGGACCCGCTTTCCGGAGATGACGTCCGAGAAGGCCTCGCAGCGGTAGTGAGTCTCAAGCACCCTGATCCTTCATTCTCATCCCAGACAAAAGATAAACTCGTCAGCAGCGAGGTAATGGGCATTGTCCAAACGGTTGTTTATGAAAAGTTGAATGAATTCTTTGAGGAAAACCCCTCCGTTGCTAAGATGATTGTCAACAAGGCACTCCTCGCCTCCAAGGCACGAGAGGCCGCCCGTAAAGCGAGAGATTTGACTCGTCGTAAAGGCGTGTTGGAAGGCGGTGGCCTTCCCGGAAAACTCGCAGACTGCCAGTCAAAAGACCCCAAAGAGTGTGAAATTTACCTTGTAGAAGGTGATTCTGCTGGCGGTTCTGCCAAGACAGGGAGGGACCGACGCACACAGGCAATCTTGCCTTTACGAGGTAAAATTTTGAACGTCGAACGGCAAATGCACAACATTGCTAAAGTATTCCAGAACAATGAAATTCAAACCATGGTCCGTGCGTTTGGAGCAGGGGTTGGAAACAATTCCGAAGAAGAAGGCTCCTTTGATACATCGAAACTCCGATACCATCGCCTCATCATCATGACGGACGCTGACGTTGACGGCGCTCACATCCGGACATTGATGCTGACCTTCCTATGGCGCTTCATGCGCCCAGCAATCACCGAAGGTCACGTGTTCATCGCTCAACCACCACTCTATCAAGTGTCCAAGGGGAAGATGTCACGATACGCCTTTAGCGATGAAGAGCGAGACGAATTCATTGAAGACTTGAAGGGAGATAACCCAAATGCCAAAATCGGCGTACAACGCTACAAGGGTCTTGGTGAAATGAATCCAGAACAGCTGTGGGAGACGACGATGGACCCTGAAACACGTACAATGTTACGTGTTACCGTAAAGGAAGCAGAGGAAACAGACCGTATGTTTGAAACGCTCATGGGCGAAGATGTCCCTGAGCGAAGAGCGTTCATTGAGCGCTACGCAAAGGAGGTGACCAACCTTGACATCTGAAGATGAAATTACAGAAGAACAAGACGACGATACCATTGCGCCAGGCGGCAATGTCCTCAACCATCCATTGAATACCGAGATGAAGAATTCATACATCAATTATGCCATGTCGGTCATCATTGGCCGTGCATTGCCCGATGCACGGGACGGGTTGAAGCCCGTTCACCGACGGGTCCTTTACGGAATGTACGAGGGTGGGCACACGTCGGACAAGAAATTCAGTAAATCTGCACGTTCGGTTGGAGAAGTCATGGGTAAATACCACCCTCACGGTGACCAATCCATCTACGATACTATGGTTCGTATGGCTCAAGAGTTCTCCCTACGCTATCCTCTTGTGGACGGGCAAGGCAACTTCGGTTCGATTGACGGCGACCCACCTGCTGCCATGCGATACACCGAAAGTCGTCTGGATCGCATCTCAAAGCATATGCTTGAAGACATCAACAAGAAGACGGTCGATTTCCAGCCGAATTTTGACGATTCCGAACAAGAACCAACCGTTTTACCCTCCCGCCTCCCCAATCTACTGCTCAATGGAAGCGACGGAATTGCTGTAGGTATGGCCACGCGCATTCCTCCACACAACCTCACCGAAGTAGCAGGAGCGGTCAACCTTCACGTAGATCGTATCCTCGAAGAGGGCTCCGAAGGTATGCCGTCTGTCTCTATAGAAGAGTACATGATGCATGTAAAAGGTCCCGATTTCCCAACAGGTGCAAGCATCCACGGCATCGATGGAATCATCGATATGTACACGGGTGGTAAGGGTCGATTCCACGTACGTTCAAAATGTGACGTTCACGATGACAATGACGGAAAGCGCATTGTCATCCATGAAATCCCCTACCAGGTGAAAAAAGCAGACATGCTCATCCATATTGCCGATTTGGTCAACAAAGAAATTGTGATCGGAATCCGAGACATACGGGACGAGTCTTCCAAGGAAGGAATCCGTGTTGTGATTGAGGTCAAGAACAATGCAGACCCCCACGCAGTTCTCAATCAATTGTTCAAATCCAGCCGTTTGCAGGAATCCTATTCAGCTAACATGATGGGTATTTTGGACGGACGCCCAGTCTTGCTCACCCTTCCAGTCATGATCCATACCTATGTGGCTCACCGTGAAACAGTCATTGAACGACGAGCCCAATTTGACCTCAACAAAGCCAATGCTAGGGCTCACATTCTAGAAGGGTTGGTCAAGGCTCAAGACCGCATCGATGATGTTGTCGCCGTCGGTAAGGCAAGTTCCAGCCGTGAACAATTTGAGTCTTGTCTCCGCGGAGACGAAACCATGTCCGGCATTGCGCCCTTTGATTTCTCAGAGGCACAGGCCAAAGCCATTGCAGAACGTCGGTTGTATCAGTTGAGCAGGATGGACGTAGCTAACGTACAGGCTGAACACAATGAATTGAAAATCCGCATCGCAGACCTTGAGGACATCATCGGTTCTCGCCCACGCCGACTTGAGATTCTCAAAACGGAACTCAATGATGTCGTAGAGCGCCACGGTGATGCCCGTCGGTCTTACATTGACCCAATGCCGCTTTCCATGAACCGAGAGGACCTCATTGAGGAGCGAGCCATTGTCATTACTCTGAGCACCGAGAATTACATCCGCCACACACCTGTTGAGATGTTCAGAACTCAAAACAGAGGCGGAAAAGGACTCAAAGGCGTGACGACCAAGAACGAGGACACCCCTCAACTCATCGTGACGTGCTTCAGCAAGGACCGGTTGCTCATATTTACCGATAAAGGCCGTGTTTACGGGCTCAAAGCGTGGGAAACCCCTCTTGGAAGCCGGCAGTCCCGTGGAAGTCACATCCGAAACCTCTTGGACAGCATTCGCGACGATGAGAACATCGTCACCATCCTTCCGATTTCGCGTGAATTGATTGAGGATGTGAATGAGAAATGTTTCAGTCCTCAAGAAAACTGGGATTGCATCAATCCAAAGTGTGAACAGCCTCACAACGTAGGTCCTTCGAGCAAATGTGTGAACTGCGGTAAGACACCACCATCAGGGCATTTCCTTGTCTTTGCGACCAAGGGCGGTCTCATCAAAAAGACCGACCTGAACGAATACGTTCGCATCAACAAGAACGGAAAATATGCCCTACGATTCAAGCACGAAGGTGACGCTCTTGTCAACGTCCGTTCCGCAACGAACGAACATGATATTGTGATGATCTCCACAACCGGCTACGCCTCTCGATTCAAGTGTTCCGCAATCCGAGCATCTGGCCGTGTTTCCGGCGGAGTTTATGGAATTAGAGTGGGCGATAGAAAAGGCTCAGGAGGCGGTTCTGTCGCAGGAATGGTCGCCATGCTCGACGCAGAGGAACAGATTCTCACCATTTCGAAGTACGGGATGGCCAAGCGTAGTCGATTGGGTACAGCCGACCGCATTCCCGACACCGACGCTGCTGGTAACATCAAAATGGATGATGAGGGACAACAGAAAATGGCCACAGATGGTTACCGTTCGACTAAACCAGGTGCTAAGGGTGTCCGTACGATGAAGCTGGATGATGAAAACGATGACCAAATCATCAGTGTTCGTACCATCCCTGATTTGGAAGACCACCTGTTTTTGCTCACCAAGAAAGGAATGATGATTCGAATTCTCGTCAATCAAACGAAAGAGACCAAGGGTAAGTCAAGCCGAGGTACACGGGTTATGGAGTTCAGAAACAAATCCAAGGGCGGATTCACCGATGAGTTGATTTTCTCATCAAGAATCCCAGCCTCTTTGCTTGACATGAGTTCTGACGAGGCCGATGAAGCGTCAGAAAGCAGCGAAGAAGAGTGAGCCTAAGCCTCATCTCGGCGAAGCGACGCATTCAAACATGAAGGCGACCCGTAGGCAAATGCGGGGCCAACTCGGTCCATGCAAAGGTGATGGCTATGAAAGAGAGTTCACTCATTTACGACTGGAATACTGTAGAATATGAATTCAGCCGAAACCCTTCAAACCACCCACACGGGGTTTGGTTTGATGATGAAACCCTACGGGACGGTTTGCAAAGTCCAAGTGCACGGAACCCTACCATTGAACAGAAAATTGAGTTGCTCAGTTTCATGGAGCAACTTGGGTTGCAAAAAGTAGACCTCGGTCTCCCCGGTGCAGGTCCGTTTCACCTCGAGCACATCGATGCCATGCTCAGCCATATCAAGGAAAACGATTACTCAATCCGACCTGGAGCCGCCGTTCGTACCCTCATGGGCGACATCCAGCCTCTTGTCGAAATGCAAGCAAAACACGAAATGGAGATTCAGGCCTCAGCATTCCTTGGGACCAGTCCCATTCGACAGTTTACAGAAGGATGGACCATGGAGAAACTTGTCACTACGATGGAAGGTGCTGTGTCTTACGCAGTTGAAAACGACGTTCCGGTCATGTTCGTTACCGAAGACACAACTCGCTCCAACCCTGAAGATGTGAAAATGATCTATCAGCGTGCAATGGAACTCGGCGTTCGCCGCCTCTGCGTTTGTGATACTTGCGGACACGTCACCCCAAACGGCGTTAGGAAACTCCTCACTTTTATCGACGAAGAAGTCATCAAAGACGCCGGTTATCAGCGCCGAGACATCGAAGTCAACTGGCACGGCCACCAAGACCGTGGCCTTGGGGTAGCGAACAACATTGCAGCAGTTGAGGCGGGAGCAGACGTAATTCATGGGACCGCCCTCGGTGTTGGTGAGCGAGCTGGAAATGCGCCGCTTGACCAAACCCTCGTCAACCTCAAACTCATGGGTGTTATTGAAAATGATTTGACGCTCTTGAATGCTTACGTGCAAAAAGCCAATGAATACATTGAGGTTCCTTTGCCCCGAAACTATCCAGTCTTTGGCGAAGATGCCTTCGAAACGGGTACCGGCGTCCACGCATCCGCCGTCATTAAGGCCATGAGAAAGGGCGACCATTGGCTTGCAGACCGAGTGTACTCCGGAGTTCCCGCTGGCGATTTCGGCTTGAAGCAAGTCATACGAATCGGGCATATGTCGGGCCGCTCAAACATTGTCTGGTGGCTCGAACAAAACGAAATTGAAGTTTCGGACGACTTGGTCGCTCATCTCTTTGAAATCGCTAAGAGTCAAAAACGAAACATGCTGGATGAAGAAATCCATGCTGCAGTCACTGCTTTTTCAAGTCAGTGAGGTTTTTTTTCCTTCACCAAAAATAGTATACTGCTAGGGCTGCAAAAAGTCCAATCACAGTCATCCAGTAGAGTGGTTTGACCCAGGCCTTTTGACCAAACTTCTCATCGATTTTGTCACCTACTGCAACGAAGGTGTTCTCAACTAATTCCGCTGGTATCAGTTCAACTGGCATTTCTAATCCCCTGTAGGTTATTACAATACCAAATGAAGATTTTCCCAGCGGGCACAGAGAGGTTACGATTCTTCTTCAAACTCTTTTGACTCGTTGGTGATTTTTGAGCCGATCCATTCCGAATCTACACTTCCACCGCTCCATTCACCATCTAAAGAAATCTCGCTAATTTCATGTTCTTCACGCCACACTGGGTCTTCCTGACTTCCGTTGATGATGAATTTTCCATCATCATCAATCTGTTCTTCAAGAAGGGAAAAGTGCTTCGAGATGGGCAAAAAATGACCAACAGGCATTCCCGCTGCAGTAAACGGATTTGTTGCTGCTCCGATGATGAGTCCGTCTTCTGGTGCGACAATATCCACGGTCATTCCAGGTGTTCCTGGGTCTGATATAGTCGCCAAGACCTCGCCTTCTCGCATGACGCTTCCAGCACTAACGAACATGTCCAGAAGCCCTCCCTCTCCAGCACGAAGCCATCGTGAGCCGCTCGCCATGATACGGAAACGAGGCCGATGTGGGTTCCCTGGTATCATACGTAAAGAGCGTAAGATGTTCATGACGCCATGGACAGCGACCTTGACCGATTCGTGGCCTAGATAGTCTGCCCCTCCGCCCTCGTAGGTGATGACTGGGATTTCAGCAGCGTTGGCTGTCCGTCGAAGCGAGCCTTTTGGGGGTGTTGAGTCAAGAATGAGTTCAATCCCAAACGCCTTTGCAAGTAAGTAAGAACTTGAATGAGTCAAGTCGACACGAACTTGGGGCATATTGTCCCGTCCTTTGGCTGCGCTATGCAGGTCAATGATTCCATCCGAGTCCTCGATGAGGTGTTTCCATATCTGGTGAGCCACGCGCTTGGTTGTAGAACTTCCTGGGTCACCAGGGAATTGTCGGTTGAGGTCACGACCATCGGGGAAATATCTGGATTTTGCCCTGTAGCCGGGAAGATTGAGTACGGGGACAATACGCAAGGTTCCTGCCATTGACTTTGGGTCAAGAGGGCGCCCTTCGTCAGTAAACGGATTGCTCAACAAATGTGTGCAAGCAGATGGTCCCGTCAATTCATCTCCATGAATGCCTCCCAACACCGTGATGCAGGGGCCGGGCCGTGATCCATGAATAACCGTAACAGGAACCGGCCACGGGTCGCCTAGACTGACGTCGAGGAGGGGGAGCGGTACAGTTCTCAAGGTCCCTGGCTTGATGCGCTTCCGGAAGAAGCGAATATCTCCCCATTCCGAACTTCGGTCCCAATCGGGCCGGTCCTCGGTTTGATGGGCCTTCATGGCTTCCTCAATCGCCATTCTCCGGCGTTTTGGCAGTTCATGGGCGACCCGAACTTTTCGGACCTTGGTTTTCTTACGCCCCGCCATGCATTGGGCACAGCCCCCCCCATCATGAACCATACGCTATTTTCCCATCCGAAGCCAACAACCATGAAGTGTCATGCCTGACCTGTAGGTATGGCTCAAGGAGTACAGCGAGAATTTGCGCCAAGCTCAATTTGTTTTGGTTGCGGGCCGGCAAATGAACAGGGCCTGCAAATTGACTCTCACCGGATTGAAAACGGTCTTATTCTGCGATACACACCCGAAGAACATCACCAAGCCTTCCCCGGTATGATCAACGGAGGCATCATTGGGACCTTATTGGACTGCCATGGGAATTGGACTGCAGCAGTTGCTCTTATGGACGCTCAAGGCACTGAGGAGCCACCATGCACGGTCACGGCATCTTACAGCGTCCAACTGCGACGCCCGACTCCATTGAACACTGAATTGGTGGTTACAAGCCAAGTTGAGACCTTACAGGACGACCGTGCTGAAATCTCTCTTAAGCTTGAAGCCAATGGTAAGGTATGCGCAACGGGAAAAGGCCTCTTCGTGGCTGTAAAAGAAGGCCATCCTGCCTATCATCGCTGGTCTTGAGGTTTGTTCATGGTGCGCCCCAATGCCTCCCAATCAGTACGCCTTGAGTTGCTTAGAGACGACGTGGTGGAGGAGATGAAAGGGCTCGGAATTTTTCCGTTAGAGAGCCTTACCATCGCCTCAACCGTCACACTGGGTCTTCTACGAAAGAGTTCTACACAACGTCATGGAGTCACTCGTTGGACACGAAAACAGGGTGCGCTCGTTTTAGAAACGGTTGACCTCCATCCGGTTTTGCTTGAACAACATTGGTCGAGATATGCAGCGTTTGTACTCTATCACGAATTTCTTCACGCGGTTGGAAACAGGTCACACGACCGGGACTTTCGTGCGATGGAATCGCTATGGCCGGACATAGATGCGTCAAAACAAGGCTCTGAATTCACCAACAAGATGCGACTTGAGCGTGCATCGTGGTTATGGGTTTGTGTGCAATGCGAAATGGAATATCCTCGTCAGCGTCCAAGCGGGGGCAAATATCAATGCCGAAAATGCCGATGTCGTCTCGTTGACCGCCCCATAAAGGACATGAAATCATAAACAATGGCGAATCAGCACACATTGGGATGATGATGAAGAATCGCAAGGTGTTCCTCCTTTCGAGCTTGTTCTTTCTCTCGCTCATGATTCCAATGTTCACTCCTTCCGCACAGGCTGGAATTACGTCCCTTGAGGGTGGTGGGACGATGTACCTCTCATGTCAATCGGGAAATGACTGCTCCCTCACGCCCGTCTCCATGGGAGAGGGAAAATTTTCCGGACAAAGTTTTGGCTCAACGCTTCAACCTGAAACGCTCTCCTTTGAGTTTGATGCCGCACCAGCCCAGCAACATCTTGCCATTCTCCCGGAGCAAATTGACTCATTGATTGTTGATTTTAGGCATCAAACAGAAACTGGCGGACTTCTTCGTCCAGCCGTTGACTTTCGTCTCATTCTTGGTGAAAGCGTGACCGATTGGTCGTTTGAAAGTGAATTTGTACCGACTTCATCAGAATACCAGCCCTACACACTTGAAGACGAATTGCTGGATTCTGGGGCATCAAGAGTTCTCTGGAAAGACGACCAAATTCGATTGATCATGGTCGTTACCCTTGACCGCCCTGGGACTTGGGAATTGAATTTGCGAGGTCCTTCAAAGATCGAGATGGAACTTCCTTGGTCAACCGATGCAGAAGCAGCAGACGTCGATGAACCCTCGTCCACCACTCAACCGATCGTTTCGAGTTTTGACTCTGGACATCGAGGAGCTTTGGTGGGCGATGATTGGGATTGCTGGACATTCCCCGTTGAAGAGCATGAAGTGATGACCCTCATTGTAGATTGGGAGGCGGTTCCCATAGAACTTGAGCAACCTCATGAAGTTCCGAACTTGGTGACCGAATCGGGCCGCTTGTCGCCTCAGCCAGAAGTTGTGACTAAGCTTATCGATGATGACTTGAGAATCATCTATCGCTGGCGAAATCTCCCTGTAAATGATTACAATTTGTGCTTTAGAGGTGCCCCAGATCGGTTTCAAGCCTATTCGTGGTCAGGATTATTCGGATACGAAAGTTCAGGCCCAGTCGTATCCGATGACTTTTCTTCAGAATCCTTCTATCCTTCAGGGACAGTTCTCCTCGGTGATGAATCTGAATCCTATGCTTTGAACGAACAAGGTGTGTCCGTATTGCTTCTTTCAATCGTCATGTTTGGAGTGTTCCTGCTCGTTGCTTTTAGGCCGACAACATCGTATCCGTTGAGGTTTGGAATTTTTTTACCGGGAGTCATCTTCCTCTTTGTTGGAGGCATTATCCATCCCTTGTGGTCCATCGCTGACGAAGTACAATATGAAGACGAAATCACCATCGATGAACTCATTGATATGCGCCTCCAACAACTTTGGGATGTTACAGCCGATGGGGTGCCTGACCGTACTCTGGTCGAGTACACCGGAGCAACATGGGGTATGTTGGCTGGTGAGCGTCTTCAACTTCGTCTTTCCATTGAACGGGCGGTTCCTCTTCAGGACAACCGTTGGCAGCTGATTGTGCCTGAATTTGAGAAATTGCGACTTGATGAAGTGATCTTTTCGCAAGTCGCTAAAGGAAGCCAGAACTCGGCCACCCAAGGAGTGCAAGATGACCATTCCGTACGTTTTGTCCTCCTTGCAGGTCGTTCTCTCGTTCTTGACTTCTTGATGCTGGAAGCGTTGTTGGTGGTTGACGAACTCCCGTCGTCTTCCGTGTTCCACATCGACACCGTGATGGTTGGAACCAGGTCTGCAGGTTCGTTCAACACACCTGTGTGGTCCACTCGTCCAGAAGGGATCTCAGAAAAATCTTGGATCGGAATTCAAGGGGACTTGTTTCCAAAACAAATCACCATCAGTCTTTGTGATTGTGATTTGGACCTGCTTGATGTGAATTTCCAACCATCGCAAGGATTTGATTTGAATGATGTTCCTCAAGACAAATGGGGTTTGAAAAACGCTGATGGGATTTTACCCTACGGTGCAGCCTTGATGTGGCTCGGAATGTTGCTCGGTATTGTGGCCTCTACGCTTGAATTAAGACGTTATCAAAAAGCGCAAGGAATGGCACGTTCGTTCCACCCCATAAGAGAAAACCAGTGGACTTGAATCACTTCTTGTCGGCTTTCTTAAGTTCTTTGGAAACGGCCTCTGTGACTTCGTCAGGATTCATTTTTGCGGCTTGGGCAGCCTTGTCAATTGATTTTGCCTCTTCATCGGTGATTTCACCGTCAGATGCCGCAGATTTGATCGCAGCCTTAACGCTCATCTCTGCTGCTTCTTCATCAGTAATGCCCAATGCTTCTTGGAACGATTTCAGTTCCTTCATTTCAGCCTCGGAAATAACGCCGTCTTCCCATGCGGAATCGTAGGCATGAACCAAGAATTCACGGTACGCTTCTTGATTGAGAAGGACGTCTCGAATCAGTCCGGTGTCGACTCCTGTATCTGAATTCGCCATCTCGAGAAGGGCGATGGAGCGGCGGATTTCCTTTACTGCCATGTCTTTGAGCCCGTGTCCTGCCCAGACTGCACCAGCTGCCGTGACTGCAGCGGCGAACCATCGCATCACATCAGGATTGACCAAATCGCCGGGCTGAACCAAATGGAAAATTCCGAGCACTGCCATTGCAGCACCGCACATCACTTCCACCCAATCATTGAGGTCAGGCTCATCATCAAAGATGGACAATCGCTCTTCTACCATGGCCTCCATATCGTCGCTCATGTGGGTGGACACCCACAGGTGGGACTTAGGCATGTCGGAAGTTCTCCGAAGCCGTTGTCCTTTTGGACTGTTGGCGTTGGTAGGGTATTATGGAGGGGCCAATTACCGATGTAAGCGCCCTTGGAATGCCGAAGGAATTTTCCGATTTTCTGCAACATCAATGGGGAATTACCAACCTCCATCCACCCCAAGCAGAGGCAGCCTCCAGCATCTTGTCTGGCCGAAATACTCTCGTCGCGATCCCCACCGCATCAGGGAAGTCGCTACTTGCTTACATGGCTATGGTGCAGCGCTTAAGTGAAGGTCACAAACAATCAAAAGCGATTTACATCGTCCCTCTGAAAGCCTTGGCGATGGAAAAATACGAGGACCTTTCACAGATTGCAAAAGCCATGGACTTGAAGATTGGCCTCGGTATTGGGGATGCTACTGCGGAAGCAAAAAACATTGATGATTGCAACATTCTGGTTTGTACTTCTGAAAAATTAGATTCACTCCTGAGGCATAAGGCCGAACTGGTCACCAATCTCACGTGCGTCGTAGCCGACGAATTTCACCTGATGAACGATTCCACTCGGGGGCCTACGTTGGAAATCAACCTGACACGCCTCCGCCACATCCGCCCGGACGCTCAACTCATCGCATTATCTGCCACGGTTGGAAACTGCCAGGCTCTTGCTGACTGGCTGGATGCAGATTTGGTCCAATCCGACTGGAGGCCTGTTGCCCTTGAGTACGCTACCTTCCATGATTTTCACGTGGAGCCAAGGAAGATTCAATCTTCAAACACCAACCATGATCCATCGGAGTTAAGCCCGCCACGAACACTTGAGGGGCTGAAAAGTCACCCAGTCTGGAGTGTGGTCAGTGATGGTTTGGATACGAAAAGTCAGGTCCTAATGTTCGTCGGGACACGAAGAAGTGCCCAATCGGAAGCAAAGAACCTCGCTAAAAGAGTTCGAAAACGATTGCTCAAAGAGGACCCAGAACGGCTTGAACGACTCCGAGAAGTGGCTGACCGTTTGGAAGGCAGGAGTCAATCCAGTCTTGCTGAACAATTGGTTCATTCGATGTCAGGAGGTGTTGGCTTCCATCATGCAGGATTGACATCCGGTCAGCGCAAGGAAGTTGAAAAGGCCTTCAAATCCGGCCTTCTTGTTGCCTTGACGGCAACCCCGACGCTTGCAGCGGGAGTGAACCTTCCCGCTCGGCGTGTCCTCGTTCGGGACCTCAAAAGATGGGATGACGGTATGAGTCGCCCACTTCCAGTCATGGAAGTTCGACAGATGCTTGGAAGGGCAGGGCGCCCAAAATACGACACTCGTGGTGAGGCTTGGGTGTATTGCAAAGGCACCGATGGTTGGGAAGTGGCCGATTCGGTATCGGACCGCTATTTCTTCGGGCCGATAGAAGACATCACCTCAAAACTTGCAAATGAGCCTGCAATGCGGATGCATCTGCTTGCTAGTATTGCAACTGGAGGCTTGGTTCACAAAGGTTCGATTGAACATTTCTTTTCATCCACGTTTTTGGGTTCGACCATGGCGCCTTCTCAACTTCGTGAACGCCTCAATACCATGCTGGACTGGCTGGTTGAGGAACGATTTGTTAGAAAAGTTGGAGTTGACGAACATTTTACCGCTCACTGGTTGAACAACAACCTCGACTCACAAGGAGAAGAGGCGTGGGATGATTCACTTCCAGCATGGGCGACCCCTGCGCAGGAGACAGTGGGTGTGCAGTGGAGCGCAAGCCCCATTGCTTCGCCCAAATCCAATTCACATCGGTCCGCTCACCTCAACCCCTCCCTTGGCTTCGCTCCAGCAACGTCTCTGAGCAATACAGGCGGATGGGTTCAACCTTCAGCTGAAGAACCTCACAACATGAAGTATCAAGCAACACAAATGGGCGAAAGGGTGACTCAATTGTACCTTGACCCTCTTTCTGCCTCAATTTTGAGGACGGGACTTCGTCGGGCCGTTCGACGAATGGTTCGGGCAGACCGGCCGGTTACTGATTTCGGACTGCTCCACTTGGCGGTAACAACTCCCGATTTCAATTCACTTTGGGCCAAGACAGCCGACATGGAAGCCAACTCACCGGTTTGGTTGAAGGCCAACTCCACCGAAGAAGAATTGTTGGTTGACCCGGGTTATGCAGAGGCTATGTTGAGCAATGTCAAAAGCGCATGGATGGTTGAGGAATGGACTGAAGAAGCAACAATTCGGGACCTTGAAAGCCGGCTTGATGTCTCGCCAGGGGACGTTCATCACCGAGTCGACCTCATGGGATGGTTGTTGGCTGGTGCTCAGCATGTTTTGATGGCCGATGATGTCTTCTCGGACGAGCACATGCACATTATTTCTGAAATCGTTCAACAAATTAGCGTTCTCCAACAGCGCGTTCGTCATGGCTGCAAACCCGATCTGTTGCAACTTGTCAACATTCGTCACGTTGGCCGTCAACGAGCACGAGAGATGGCCTCTTTGGGATTGAGGCAACCCAATGACGTCGCAGCCATGTCATCGAAAACCAAGAATGCTCTTCTCAGTTTGAGGGGTTGGGGTCCAATGTTGCTCGATAAAATCATTGTTGAAGTTGAACGGGTGTTGCGAAAATCTTCCACTGATTCCGTACAGCAACAACCTATGGTGAGGGATGATGATGTACCTCTTGAAGGCGAACGCTCTGAGGATGGTTGAAATCCAAGAAGCCTCTGCGTTGTAGCATGGAACTCCTTCCGTTCCCTTGTGTAGCCGTCCATGTTGATGAGGCAAAACACCCAGGTGGCGTTATTGATGCATTTCTCAAAGAGCGTCCATCCTCTCGCTGGGTATTGCTCGGCGGTCATGCAGTTCAAACAAATGCCCAATTGTGGACCGCTTGGGTGAAAACCACTCGGAATGAATTGAGAGATACTTGTGTGGCTCGTAGCCTTGATGCTGAATTTATGCGCTACCTCGCAGGTACGCATCACGTGTCCGAAGCATTTGCCCGTGCGGGCTATCAAGATGGTTCCGGAGATGCGTGGATTCTCCATCTTCCGCAGGCTGAATCCTCTCAGAATTCATTGGGGCATATTCATCCATTGGTGCCAGAAAACGCCTCCATTCCCGGAGACCTTACTGCCCTGCTCCATGCCTTGGATTGGAAGGTCAGTGATACTCACATGCAACTTTCTATAGAGAAATCAAAACACCTAGGTGCAGATGTGAGTGCAGTGGAATTTGAAGAACTTGAAGAACGACTCATCGCTCATATCTCCATGGCTGATGACCAAAGTGCATCTCACCGATAAGGGGAGGGTTCAAAGGCTACTTGTTTTCATGATGAATCATGGTAATGGCTGCTAACCAAGGCGAACCCCACATCTCAACTACAGGACGCTATCTTGACCAAGAGAAAGTCCGCAATGCCCTTGATTTGGCAACAACTTACGGCGCATCCTACGCCGAGGTTCGATTGGTTTCCTTCACACAATCATCTGTTGCAATGAGGGATGGGATACTTGAGCGTGCGATTCCAGGTCAAGAATTGGGTCTTACGCTACGAATTCTTGCGGACGGTGCTTGGGGCGTCCATTCCACCACCGATATTGCATCCCTTCCGGAGCAAATTGAATCAACAACCCGCTTAGCAAAGGCTGTTGCGTCTCGCAGAGCCGACGGGGAAAAGCCAATTGGTCTTGCAGAAATCCCGGTGTTTGAAGATGAACAGCATTGGAAATCAAAACTCGATGTGCGTCATACTGAGTTGGATACAAAGATGGATTTAATGAATGATTTCTACAAGGGTGCGAGCCAACACAAGCACGTTGTTTCGGTCACCACAGGTTGGAGCGATGAACACATTCACACCGAACTCATGACCTCTGAAGGCATGGACAGGGCTTGGTCGTTTCAACGCTCGTTGGTCCACGGCATGGTCACTGCTCGGGACGATGCAGAAGTGGTCTCATACCGAACGAGAACTGGAGGGCAAGGCGGCCTTGAACTCATCCAGGGCGTTGATTTAACGGAATTGGGTGAGCAAGCTCAAACCGCAGCACTTCGCCTTCTCACGGCAGAGCGTGCTCCGTCCGGAAAGATGCCGCTGATCGCAGACAATGATTTGACAGGCGTTTACATCCATGAAGCCCTCGGTCACCCTTGTGAGGCGGACTTGGTCGCTGCTGGTGATTCATGCCTGGCAGGAAAACTTGGAGAAAAAATCGGAAATGACATCGTGACCGTAGTTGATGACCCAACGCTCATGGGTGGATACGGTGCATACCCTATTGACGATGAGGGAGTGAACACACGAGAGAAAGTCCTCATCAAGAACGGCGTTCTTACCGAATACCTCAATCATCGGGAGACTGCACATCATTTCGGCATGGAGCCTAACGGCGGTGCAAGGGCTCAAGACGGCCTTCATCACCCTCTCGTTCGTATGTCCAACACCATGATTCAAGGCGGTTCTCACGCAGATTTGGACGAATTGATGGAGGATGTTGAGTACGGCATCTATGCCTGCGGAACCCGAGGCGGTCAAGTTGACACCGGTCGCGGTTCGTTCCAATTTGCAGCGCAAGAGGCTTGGCTTATCGAAAACGGGGAATTAACCCGTCCACTCAAAGATGTCAGTGTGAGTGGAATGACCCTTGAAATTCTCAAGAACGTGGATGGGCTTGCCCGTGATGCATCGCTAGCCACGCCTGGGTTCTGCGGGAAAGGTCAAACTGTTCCCGTTGGAGATGGTGGCCCAGTAATGCGAATACGCGAGGCTTTGGTGGGATGATTATGCTGCCTGATGGTGCACAAGATAGATTGCTTGCCAACGCTCAACGCATCGTTGATGCTTGTTCTTCGATCGGGGTTCAACAATGGGACCTCGTAGGATTCCAGTCATACGGTCATGAACTTGATATTGAGGCAGGAAAAATCACCATGGCTGGAGGCGGTGGTGAAGGTGGATTTGGAATCCGAGTGGTCGAAGACGGTCGTTTTGGTTTTGCTCACTTGGTCGATGTTTCGGGTGCGGAGCGTGCGGTCCAGCAAGCGCTGAGTATCGCTCGTAAATCACCCTCGATTGCAAACTTCGTCCTACCCAGCGAGCAGGCAGCCACAAAGGTAGGGGGTATGTGTGATACAAACATCCTCAATCTTGGCCCTGAGGACCTTCTGGAACAAGCAGACGCTTTGCTCAGTGCGGTGAAAAGTGCAGATGAACGTGCGATCGTAACGGGTGGAGGCGTAGGAGTCTCTGCGACCGCTTCTTGTCTCCTGAACAGCGAGGGGATTCTGGAAAGCGGATTGACAACATCCCATGGCCTTGGCGTTCAAGTTACCATCGATAACGATGGGAAGATGACCAGTTCTTACCAAGGCGATTCATCAAGGACAAAAATGGTTGACGTTCCTGATTGTGTAGAGCTCGCCGTTGACTGGGCTGTGAGAACTCAACATCCAATTGAAGTTGAACCTGGGGCGTCAGATGCTCCGGTTTTGATGACGAGTGAAGGGTTCTCTCCTTTGTTTTCAATGGTTGTCCCCCCCGCTATGATGGGTGAGAAGTTGGTTCGAAAAGAATCTTTTTGGACCGGGAAAATGAATCAAAATGTTATGTCTGAAGACCTCTCAATCGTTGATAACGGTCTCTTGGAGGGTGGTTTCTCATCAGGTTCGCGAGACGGCGAAGGTGTTCCCAAGCGAAAGCAAAGTTTGGTTGAATCCGGTCGGTTGGTGAACATGCTTTGGTCCACACGAGATGCCGCTCAGCAAGTTGCAGAGGGACGGATTGATGTTGCACAATCAACCGGTTCGGCTGTAAGCCGGGGGCATCAATCCCCGCCATCCACCGGTGCCTCTGAACTCATGATGACCTCTGCAAAAGGAAGTCGAACTTTTGACCAGATGCTGGAACAGATGGGTGACGGATACGTTGTAAACAGCGTGATGGGTGCCCATACCGCCAATCCCACAAGCGGTGACTTTTCGGTGACCACGAGCAGTATTCTTCGCGTCGTAGGCGGCGAAATCATCGGTCCACTCAAGCAAGCAGGTCTGTCCGGGAATCTTGCAAAGGCCTTGGCGGGTAATGTTGTCCTTGGTGATGATGTCCGCAGACAGGGTTCTTACTCCTCTGGGAGCATGCATTTACCCGATGTGTTGTTGATGGAAGGGCTACGTGTTAACCCTGCATAAGGCAACACTGGACAAAATCAAAAGCCATTCTTTATGGCCTGTCGTCTTCCGTGGACAGTACCATGGAGGTAAAGGGAGTGTTATATCTGAACCAAACCGCACGAAAGCCCGCAGCCTGTTCTCCGTACAGGTGTCGAACAACAATGTCTTACGGAGGGTCGCTTGATGTCTGAAGAAAAGTATGCAGATTACGTCCAAGCGGTCGTCAAAGAATGTCCAGACGCCGACCCCGCAGAAGTCGCTACGGCCTTTGCCAAATACGAAGATGAATTTTACATTCCTCCTCAAGATGCTATGCGCTCAGTACTTCGTCGCTTCAAGAGTGGGACGGGTCCTGCGACCACAAGCACGACCACCCGTCAAGAACGGGAAACAAAGAAAGTCGCTACCCTCTCTGAACTGAGCGGTGACGACCGTGATATCGAGATTGAAGTGGCCATTGTGACTCACAATATCCGTGATCAACTCATTCGCGGAGAGGAGAAGCAAATCGCTTTCGGATTCCTTGAAGACAACCCTTGGGAAGAAGGCGCAACAAAAACTCGCTGGGATTACAAAGATTGGGGGACGCACGCCAATCTTGCAGCAGGTAGCATCGTTCGAATAGAGGGTGCGAGCGTCAACGAGTACAACGGTAAAATGTCGCTTAACATCAATCAGTCCACAGGTATTGTAGTCCTCAAAGAAGGGGTTGCAACAACGGTTTCTACTAACGACCCCGTTGAAATCAGCAGTGTCCCCTCTGACGGCTACATCTGCGTCGTCGGAAGAGTACTTACCTCACGCCCTGACCAAATACATCGAAAGGATGGCTCAGGCTCAATCGAAGTTGTTCGTGGGCGAATTGCTGACGAAACCGGAACGATTGGTTTCCTCTCATGGGAGCCCTTTGACCATGAAGTAGGCTCATTGCTCAAGATTGATGGAGCACAAGTACGAAGTTTCCGAGACACTCCGGAATTGAACTTCGGACGAACGACCCGCATCGAAGTATTTCACGATGCTAACTTCTCTGACTTGGAAACGCTATCCAACAGCACTTCCCTTACCATCTCACAGTTCCGAGACGGTTCAAGAGATGTTGATGCAGTCGTCCAAATTACCGAATGGAACAAGCGAAGTTTCACTCGTGATGGGGAAGAGAAATTCCTTTGGTCGGGGCAAATTGCAGACCCGTCAGGTCGCTGCAGAATGAGCGCATGGCAAGAACTGCCTATTGCTGAAGGAGATTTGCCGGTGACGGTTCGACTCAAAGGCGTGCGAATACGAGCATGGCAAGGGATTCCTGATGTGACTGTGGACAACGCAGACCAGGTGGAACTCTTGGAAAGCCCACCTTGGGATGAAACGATTGACCTCAGCAATCACTCGGTCGAAATATCGCTCACTGAGATGGTCAATGGGCCAAGCCGAGTTGGTATTGAGACCAACGGCCTTGTTGTTAGCGTTCGAGAAGACTCCGGATTGATTCGTCGCTGTACGGAATGTCGCCGTGTCCTCAGGGACGGTGCCTGTGCAGACCACGGCCCCAATGAAGGAAATGAAGATGTCCGTCTCCGACTCGTTGTTGACCACGACGGTTCAACTGCAGCAGTCTTGGTTAACAAAGAGGCCACACTTGCTGCTTTAGGGATGACTTACGAAGCGCTTCAAGGGTCGGTTAAAGACCACGGTGACGCCGGATTTGTACAATCTGTGAGGGAACTTCTTCTCGGGAAAACCGTAATTGTTGCAGGACGTAGTATTGTCGATGAACAGGGTGCAATGTTGCTTGCAGATCGCTTGGAAGCACCTGCTTCGGATTCTCAACTCAGGGCCACTGAGTTGCGTGCTTTGTGGGGGTGGTCCTGATGCAGCGACAACGAATCGTACGTCAGCCAGCATTCCTCATGCTCGCATCGGAATTCGGCACGGCAACGCTGAACGAAAAGGGGTCTGGAGAATTTGACCCGTCCTTTGTGATTACCAAATTGGGCTCAAAAGCAAACCGAGTGGTAGTTTGCGGCCTGCTGGAACGACTTGAAATCCGAGAGACAAGCAATGGTGCAACGCTTTACCAAGGTCAACTGAGAGATCCAACCGGCTTGCATTACTTCTCTGTCGGGGATTATAATTCCGAAACCATGCGAGAAATGTCCAGCCAGTGGGCTGGACGCACAGAAGAAGGAGAGCCTATTCTCCTTATGATGACAGCAAAAACGCGATGGTATCAGACGGATGAAGGTGCAGTTTACACTTCTCTAAGACCAGAAGAGGCGTGTGAAGTAACTCGAGATGTTTATGCAAACTGGCTTCTGGACGCCTGTGAGAGCACAATGGCACGCATGAAGGCTTACACCGCTTCTTTGGAACTTGAGGCTACCATGGAGGCCTACGAACGAAGTGACCTCCCAAGCGGGATGAAGCAGGGGCTTTTGGCCGCCAGAAACCATTACGACGAAGTTGACCTTGAACCGTTTAATCTCAATCTTATGCAAGCTTTGGACATTGCTGAAGGAAAAATGGCTGCGGCAACCACGCCACCGCCTATGGTCCGCCTTCCTGATGGAGATGAACCGAATGGGGAAACCGGTGACGGTGAACTCCGAGGTTTCATTCTTCACGTCGTTCAACACTTTGACCAAGGAGATGGAGTTGATTTCAACACGATTCTCAAGAATGCAGCAGCCCGAGGCTACGTCCGTGAGCAAGCTGAGGCTATGCTGGATGAGTTGGCTGACAGTGGTGATGTTGACGAACCTCGTTTTGGCTGGTTCAGGGCCCTTAGCGTCAAAGAAGAATAATCCAACACATTCAAGTCCTTCTTGTGGTGTGGTAAGTTTAGGGGTCACCACATGCCAGGAATTGATTTCTTTATCCGTCCCGCAACAGGCACATCAAGTTCTGATTGGTTGCGAATACCAAATGCTGACATCAAAGTCCGTATGACGCGTCGATTGACTCGAACGGTCATTCGTGGCCAAGAAGGTGACGACCTTCATGACGAAGGTTCCGAATCCACTGTTTACACTGTTCGTGGCGAACTCTCACTGGATGAATACAAATCAGTAATCAGCATGTTTCGCACCGGTCAACCCTACATTCACGATCCTTTCGAAGAGCGAGATGTTAAGGTCATTTTTGCAGCAATGGAATACGACAGTTCGAATGAACATTTTATGTTTGAATTGTTGGAAGATGTCATCTGAGGGATTTCACATGAGGAAACTAGAGGAGAAACGTGAACTTCTCTATGTCATTCGTACTCTCGACGTGTTGATGTCCTCAGGTGTCGGTCTAGAGGCAGCACTCCACACCATTGGAAAAGGTGGGTACGGAATCATCTCAGAAGACTTTTCGGCAATGATGAAGCGATTGCAAAAGGGAACCGGTGGCGGTATCGATAAGGAACTCAAATCCTTGATGAAGAAGGCTGAATCCAAGGGATACAAGCGACTATTGAACACGCTCTACACCAACGTTACTCAAAACACGGACTTGGTTGAAACCCTGAAAAAGCAAGGTGCTCGGATGGAAGAAGAACGTACTGAAGAGGTTGAGAAATACATCGAAGAACTCGGGGGCGTCCCCGAAACTCTCCTTTCCATTGGGATGATTGGACCAATTATTCTCGCTATTGTCGGGCTTGTCCCACAATTGATGTCGGGCGATTTAGGTGCCTTCATGTCACTTCCGCCGGCTTCTACGATCAACGTCGTCGTCAACATTGGACTGTTCATGACGCTTGTGGGTATGTCTCTTATTGGATTGAAAGCCCATACTAAGGACCCAGGATTGTGAGGTGAATCGGATGTTGTTTGGATTTCTAGAATCGTTTAACGATGCCCCCCTACTCTTGTACCTCGGGGTGTTTTCCATTGCCTGCATTGGAGGAGGGATTCCACCCATGCTTGAACGTCGTCGGCGCAGAGCGATCGAAAATGAATTGCCTGGATTCCTCGAAGCACTTTCTGACTCAGTAGGTGCTGGTCGTGGCCTCCAAGAAGCAATGATGGAGCAGTCAAACAGCAATGACGGTCCTCTTGCAGCTTTGCTTTCGGAAACACTGAAAGAAAGCCACGCATCATCTTTTGAAGCAAGTCTTTCTTCCTTTGCAGCAAAAACGAGATCCAGTCAAGTTCAACGGGTCATGGTTTTGATTGAAACTGCAATTCAGCAGGACTCCTCTTTGCGCGATATTCTCACGGACTTGAGCCGTGATTATGAACGCTTGAATGACCTCATGAACAACAGAGAAAATGAACTTCAGGGAAGGGGTATCCTCATCATCCTCTTTGTAAGCGTTGGCTTACCTGTGCTCATCGCCTTTATTGTGGGATTGTTTGCCCCCGCAAGTAAGGGATTCCAAATCTCTGGTTTCAACCAGACTTTTAGCTACTTTTTCGCTGCAGCATCGGCGATTGGCGTAGGTGTTTCGGGACGTATGATGGGTCGCCTCAAAGATACACTTTGGTGGCTTCCTCTTTGGATGACCATTTCCATGGGCCTCTACCTAGGGGCAGTAAAAGCAGTCGGAGGTTGAAGCATGTCAGAACAAATTTTGGAACAATACGGACGAGTTACGATTTACACCGAACCCAACCACCCTTCTCCGATTTACCATGTAGATGGAGACATACAGGCCAACCCCTATGGTGACCTAGCCGCCTTGTTTGAAGACGATGCTCTCGAAGAAGTGATGTACAACGGTGGAACTCAATGCGTCAAAGTCGCTCACCGTGAACATGGAATGTGCCGAACAAACATTTGGATCGACGATGATTCGGGAATTCAAATTTCAAAGAACATCGCATCCTACACCAATGTCCCCCTTGGTGACGGACCGGGGCTCGTTCCTATCTTTGATGGCCGATTGCCCGATGGTAGCCGTGTTAACGGAACCATTCCTCCAGTCTCGCCTGACGGTCCAACATTGACCATTCGTAAATTCAAAGAAGACCCCTTGACAATGATTGATTTGGTCAATTTCGGAACTGTCAATTCACGCCTGGCTGCAATGATGTGGGTTTGGATTGAAGGTCTTGACAGTCGCCCAGCGAACTTTGTTATCGCAGGCGGTACTGGTTCGGGTAAGACAACAACACTCAACTGCCTTGGAATGTACATTCCTTGGTCACGCCGTCTTTTGACGGTTGAGGATACGGCTGAATTGCAAGTGTACCACGACCACTGGTTGCGGATGGAGACTCGAAGAGAGCGCCCCGATGGTACCCAAGAAGTGGATATGAACGATTGCCTCAAATCCAGTCTTCGTATGCGTCCTGACCGAATCATTGTCGGAGAAGTGCGTGGGCCTGAATGTGCAACCTTGCTCACGGCAATGAACACTGGTCACGACGGTTCCTTTGGTTCCCTCCACGCAAATACGGCTCAAGAAACGGTAACTCGTATGATCAACCCACCGATGAACGTTCCACCGATTATGCTTAGCGGTCTTGACCTCATCATCATTCAGGCACGCCTCCATGTCAATGGACGAACAGCAAGAAAAATCACAGAAGTAGCTGAAGTTGCAGGTATGGAAGGAGACAAACCCCGCCTGAACGCCATCTGGAAGTACAATGCAGCAACCGACCAAATCGAAGAAACAGGAATCCCATCGAAGTTGCGAGAGACCATTTGTAACGCAGCGGGTGTGACTCCTGATGTCTTTGAACGGCACGTCCGTCAACGACAAGCTATCATTGAAGACCTGGTTGAACGAGGGATTTCAGATATTCAAACCGTAACTTCCGTGGTTCAGAACTTCTATGCTTCACAGCACTGAGTTCATCCACGAAGGCGCTCAAGGAGCTCGTCGACTCGGTCAATTTTTCCACGTACTCGGGTGATGCTTTCTGAAGCGTCAATGACCGATTCAGCCACTTCTTCATCATCATCCACATTGTGGTCTTCCGTTTTCTTGAAACTCTGTGCGAGCGCTTTGAGTTCTGTTACGATCGCATCAACTTCAGTTTCACTGACCAACACTCCTGGTGCAATGCGGGGGATGTCGGATGGTGAGAGGTATCCAAGTTCTGCGCCAATGATGCCTGCACATGCAAGAATTCTCGGTCGAAGGTCAACCGTATTCACCTCGTATCCTTTTGATTCTAAAAACCGAATGACGAGAGCTTGTTGTGGCTCTTCAAATCCATGTTCACTGGATTCAAGGACTGTTTGTACAAGTTCTTCAAACGAGATGATGTTTCGTTCAAGTCGGGCAATGGTTGAGCGTTCACTGTCCATTAAATGGACAGCGCCATGGTGGAGGATTCGCATCATTCGTTGACGGCGCAAGACGACTGGGTCATGGAGTGCTTGTGTTTCAGCGATCTCAATGTGCAAGTCAAACAGTGCGTGCAAACGTCCCGATACGCTCGGGATGCGAAGGTCAAGGCCCATGTTTCTCGCCTCGCTTTCAAAGGCCATTCGTGCTTTAACAGCGTCTCCTTGGTGCATGGCCAGCATGTTCTCTAGGTGGTCACGCAGGGTACTACGAGATTGTTCAAACCGGCGTAGCGCTTCTCGCTCACTCCAGGATTGAGGCATTGCATGGACTGCATTTGACTCCTGCTGCATCTGATAATCCAGTTCCATGATGGTGTTTGCTATAGATTGGTGTACAGGGGACAGGTCTGTTGCAAATCCATGGTCTGATAGCGCATCGATGAAGGCGCTCAAATCCTCTTGGTTCGTGGTTGAACTGACCATGAGGAAGTCGCGAGCAAGTGCGTGGATTTCGGCCATACGGCCCCGTAGTTCCATCAGTGCAGTTTCCACCTCAAGGCTGTGAGTTTCACTTTGATGTGTCTCTTGTATCATTGGCGGAGTTGACGGTTCAACAGCAATACTCACCGTCCTCAGGGTTTCATCAATGGTCGCTGATACATCGGATTGAGAACTTGTGTGTCCCATGGTTGAAAGTTCTTCACGCAAGGCGGTTTCTTCTTCAAAAGACCAACCGGCTCCGTGGTCTTCAACAAATTGTTCTACAGTTTCTGAAACATCAGCAGGTTTTGAGGTCTCCAAACCGGTTTCTCCAAACGGTATTTCTGGAATGTTGATTTTGTCTCTTGGCCTTCGCAGACTTTTCTTGACTTTACCCCATGCATTCTCTTGAGAGGCCAACACACCAGCAACACGAACGAGTAAGGATTGCTTGTTGCCGGAGAGTTTTAGATTGAGTTCTTTGCACAGCGCGTGCAGTTCATCTCGGCTCATTAGGTCAAGATTGTCGGTAGTGAGTTGCTTTGGGTCGTGGTAGAGGTGGAGGTACATTCGCTGTCGTCTTGCTTTAATTGAGCCGGACTTTTTGATCCCAAATACGCCCAAGAGGTCGCCGAGTTCTGAGTTTGGAATTTCTTTGATGCCGTCTTTTGAGAGGTCCCAGTCGCCAAGAACTACGGTTTGAATCAATCGAGAACGCAAGGCTTCAACAGAGCCTGCTTTTGACACATTGTGCTCGCTTGCAAGAGCCTTCAAATCGTCCAAACGGGCTTGATACAGTCCGCCTAGAAGTTCTGACTTGTCCATTCCGCTCTCACCTACATCGGCTTTTGCCGCATTGAAAGCATATATGTCTTCTCTGTAAAGCGCAGGCATGCAAGGCCATTCTGAGGGCAAATCCAAACGGCCGTAAGCATCAGGATTCGTCGTAATCCATCATCCTGAGGCTTGGTTCGGAAAATTCAGGAGGCATCCCTGGGATGGAACGTTTCAATTCTTCATGATCGGTGCTCATCATGGTGACGAGATTCAAAAACTCACGCAAGAGGTTTACCATTCCGATGTGGCTGTTTTCTGGAAGAACCACTCGCTCACAAGCAGCGGTTATACTCCCGGAGGGATTGAGGGTTTCAATCATCAATTCAACGCGTGGTCCGCCTTTGATTGCTTTTCCTTCGGGGTTCAACATCGACTCTTGAGTTGATTCGTCCCCAATTCGTGTAGCTTCCCTCAAGATGGTGGAAATCTTTCGTTGTTCCACGTGCACACCAACTCGTTCATGGAGCACGGGGTCAAGACTGTCCATAATTGCATTTTCAAGACGATATGCGAGATACGCACTTGGGTCAAGCATGGCTGATATGGGGGTTGCCGAAAATCCCTGTCGTGCTACGAGAAGGGTGAACCCGTGGAGCGGAGGGGGAATGAATCGTTCTCGGTTATGGTCGCTATCGTTCCTCTGAAGCCCGAGTGTATGTCGTCGAGACTTGAACCGGTACCCTGAGTGAATACTACGTGGGACGATAAATCCCTGAATTTTTTCTTCGATGCGGAGTTGTTCGAACCAGGGCCATTTTTCATCCTCATCAAGCTGAGCAAATTCTTCGGCCATTCCCAAATGTTTCGCCATGTCATGGGATGTAAAAATGGTCAAATCATAACGAAGCCTCAGCATTTGGCGATGGAGCAGTTCAGAATCACAAACCAATATTGACTGACTTGGTAGGTATTCTGGTTTGTCGTTAGAAACCAGTACCCATGTCGGTTCCTTCCGAGTAAGAAGCCCCACAATGGCAAGTCCTTCTGTATCATGGTTTTCCCAATCAAATGCGCTCATTCCAAGAATGTCGCCGGTTCCATCTTTCAGACAATCAATGGCGACCTCCATGTGGGGAAGTTGCTTCATGATGAGATCCTGTTTTTTTCCGTGGGTTTCAACGGCTCGTTCCACATGTTGCCGCACGCCATCATGCTTTGATGGAGTGGTAAGGACAACGAGACGCTCACTGTTTTCCATTCAATTACCTCGGTGAGGACAGGTCCTCGCAGGTCATGGGCGGGGACGATTGGTTAAGAAGCCCACCGGTGTGGAACAACTGTGCGAACAGAAGTAGCGGGTCTCGCAGATTCGCTTGAGGACATGCGTCGTGAGGTTGATGCTGGACTCTCTGATTTGATTCAAAATGAGATAAAAGCAGGTGCTGGAGAAGTCGCTCAAGAAGCGGGGCAGGTTCTGCTGGCGGGTGGGAAACGTCTGCGGCCTCTGTTAATTCTCCTTGCTCATCGCCTTGCAGGAGGCACTGACGACAGTGAAGTTATGCCCCTGGCGCTCGCCTTTGAACTGATACACACCGCAACCCTCGTTCATGATGACATCAACGATGAGGCGAACGAACGAAGAGGCAAGCCAACGATACATGCCAGAGCGGGACAAGCTAAGGCCGTTATCGCCGGTGACTGGCTCTTTGTACAGGGATTCGGACTTGGGGGCAGGTACAATGAGTCAATTGTTACTCTCATGGCCCGCTGTTGCGCCAACATTGCAGTTTCAGAATTCCATCAACTGGACCATGTGCTCAATCTTGCAACAACGCCAGAAGACTACCTCAGTATCGTCCGAGGAAAAACTGCAGGCCCCTTCGCTTCTGGCTGTCAAGCGGCTGGTCTTGTGGCGGGGTTATCTGAAGAGGACGCAGAAGCCCTTGAACGCTTTGGAATGCAACTCGGAATTGCGTTCCAACTTGTTGATGATCTTTTGGATTTACGAGGCGATGAACGGATGGGCAAACCTCGTGGAGCCGATGTCTATGAAGGAAAAATGACCCTTCCGTTGATTCACGCTCTCACGCTTTCGCACGGCACCCACCGAGAGCGTCTTGCTGACATGATCGAATCGTTTGAAGATTCAAACTTTGAGGAATTAATGCATCTGCTGGACCGCTCAAGCAGTTTGGAATACGCTGAAATTTTGGTCCGAACTCATCTTGAGCGGGCTCAATCTGCTCTTGACCGGTTTCCCCCAAGTGAGGCAAAGGAGATGATGCTCCTGATTACACAACTTGTTATGGAACGGCATGCGTGAGGGATTCCATGGGCGTCAAGGACATTGAGCACCGCCAAGTTATCATCATCGGGGCTGGTCCAGCCGGTACTGCCTGCGCTCAGCGACTTGCAGAAAGCGGCCTTGACGTTTTAATCTTAGAACGGCGTTCAATTGTAGGCAATCCGGCACAATGCGGCGAATGCATCCCGAACTGGGGCGAAGTCATTGGAACCTTCAAAAACTTGGACGACCATCGATGGTTGAAGGAATATTTCGATTTCCCCGAGCGACTTCGCCTCCACCGGCTTGACAACATGCGAGTGTTCCTTCCTTCAGGTAAATCATACAACTTCAAACTGGATGCATTCGCTGGACATCGTCTCCAATTTGATGGCTATCTCGCTGATAAAGCCATAGCGGCGGGCGCAGAGGTGCGAATCTCAACGGCGTTGAAAAACATCCAACACCAGCGAAAAGCGAACCGAGATGTATTGGTGACGGACCAAGGTCGATTTTCCTGCGACTTCCTTATCGATGCATCCGGAAGTCTTGCCCATGTAGGGCGACTGCGGCACGGTCAAGACAAAGCGGTTCGGCCCGAAGATCAAGTTCCAACAGTTTACGCCCAGGTTCGTGGTAACGTTCCAGAAACGTTTGATGTGTTCTTGGGTTCGGTCGCTCCGTCCGGTTATGCTTGGATCATACCCAAGGGTCCGAACTTCGCCAACGTGGGACTCGGGGTTCGGGCTGGCAAACTAAAGGGTTCGCTCAAAGACCATCTTCGAACATTTTGTGATGACTTGGGGCTTGAAATTCTCTCCATCGGGGGTGGATGGATTCCCATGGGGGGTCCAGTTCAACGAATGGTGGAAGGGACAACACTCGCAATCGGCGATGCGGCGGGTTTGGTCATGCCGAGCAATGGAGGAGGAATCTCACAAGCCATTATTTCAGGATGTTTTGCTGCGGAAACGATCGTGAGTCATCTTGAGAACGGGACGCCTTTGGAAGATTACGAACAGCGTGTTCGTGGCTCAATGGGTAAAGCTCTGAAGAATTCACTTCGAAGCAAGAACATGGGGTATGCATTCATGCGCGGTGATTTTGCAACCGAGGTCATTTTGCGTTGTCTCGGCCCAATTGGTGGGATACGAAGAGCCATGGAATGCGAGAAGCCTCTCTGGGTATTCTGAGTTCCCGAAACATTGCTTGTTGCTTTCATACAATCGGTTGGTTCAAGTGATTTGGACTCCTCGTCTGTGTATGCGAGCAAGCATTCAGCGCGATGACGAGGCCGTGAGCCCTGTTATTGCAACGGTTCTTCTGCTCGCCATAACCGTCATGCTTTCCAGCATGGTATTCGTCTTGATGCAGGGGGCTCTTACCACTGTGGAAAAGAGCGCACCACAAGCAACTGTGAGTGTACGTGCATTGGATAACGGCTTCCACGTCATCAGAATCACAAGCCTGGACCAATCGGTTGACCCAGCCCGACTGCAGTTTGATCTTCTCCCTGCGAACCTAACGCAAGATTCTCCGCTACGAGGTCAAGTCAATGACGCAGATGTTTACGGAGTTGTAGGTTCTGACGTGTCCTTCCACGACAGAGATGCAGGATACTCTGTGACACAAGGCGATTATTTCGTAATTGACTCCCAATCGATTGGGTCGACTGATGGGACCTGGTCGTTCCGACTGATCGAAGAGGCAGCAGGCGCCGTCATCATTGATGTGCGACTCCCTGCAATGGCTTGATTAGCCTCCAATAAAGGACATTTCGACCTTTCTTGTTGATTCTGTATGCTCACTCCGTTCTTCCGAATATCGGTCAGAACGTTTCTCCCATATGCTTTGTATTGCATCTGAGAGTTCATCCGATGTAGCATTCATTCTCAGCATCGTTTTCAAATCGTTTCCTTTTGAAGCGAAAAGGCAGGTGTAAAGGGAACCATTGGCGGACAGTCGTGCCCGAGTGCAGTCTCCACAAAACGGAGCCGTAACCGATTCAATGCACCCAATTTCATATCCATCTGGAAGCGTAAACCGCTTGGCCACTTCCCCTCGGTTTGCTGGGGCGACAGGTGTAAGTTGACCGTGTTCAGATTCTATTTTCGTTCGAATGTCTTGACCGCTTACCACGTCGTCCAAATTCCATGCGTTGGTGTTCCCGACATCCATGAATTCAATGAATCTCAACGGGACATCAAGTTCATGGAACCGATTGAGAAGGGGAAGGATTTGGTCCTCATTGAGGTTTTTCTTGACGACCGTGTTCACTTTCACGCCCAAGCCGACCCGCTTGGCTTCCATAATCCCCTCAATCACATCATTCGGAGACCATTGAGTACTGTCGGCCATGGCTTGGAACACATCAGGGTCAAGGGCGTCAATACTCACCGTCACACGGTTCAATCCAGCCTCGTAAAGGGAGCTAGCGTTTTGTTTCAACAGGGCTCCATTTGTGGTCAGGGCAATATCGATGGAATCGCTCAAGTCACGCAGAAGGGAAATCAGGCCGACGAGGTTCTTGCGCAGCAAAGGTTCCCCTCCCGTCAATCGCAGTTTTCGAAGTCCCATAGGGAGGATGCTTTTCACGACATCTGCAATCTCTTCATAGGACAGCAATTCCTTACGTGGTAGGAAGGAGTGTTCTCCGTTGAAGTGCTCACGTGGCATGCAGTAGGTACACCTGAAGTTGCATCGGTCAGTAACCGATATGCGAAGGTCGCGAAGGGGCCGGCCCCGTGCATCCTTCAGCGACATAAGTTGCCCACTATGCACGAGGTTCTTGAATCTGTATTGCAAGGGTTCATGGCGGGAAAGGTGGACAAGTTTTCATGGGCGGGGCTTGGGTGAAGCGGTGGTCTCCCGATGGCGCCGGCCATGAACGCAGCCTTATCGGGGCACTGAACGTCCATCCGCCTCAATCCGTAAACAACATCAAATGGACATTACCGCCTTCAAAGAGCCATGCAATTCGTTTGATGGCCCTTGCTGCACAAGCAGAACAAACGGTGACCTTGCACGGTATGGAAAACGCTGGAGAAGATGCCATCTCAATGCGAAGGTGCCTAAGCCAAATGGGGATTGAATTTGAGAATTTAGATGCCGATGGCGCCGTTCTTACTCAGCCCTCAAATGCGGATTTCCTTCCTCCCGAAGCGACGACGGCCTGGCGAATACACGGCGTCGGCCCCAAAGGTTTCACGCATCCAGTAAGCGTCCTCCACGCTGGGAATTCAGGCACGGCACTTCGTATCTTGATGGCCCTCTCATCTCGATTTAATCGTCCGGTGATGTTGGACGGCGATGCCTCTCTGAGAGCGCGTCCACACGATGCAATGACAGAAACTCTCACAGAATTAGGGGTTTCATGCTCGTTTGGCCAGCTTGAAGAAGGTCTTCCATTACTTGCCGAGGGCCCATGGACTCAAACTGAATCCATGACCATCGATGTCAGTACCTCAAGCCAACCGGCCACTTCGTGGATGCTTGCATCGCCAGCCTCTCCAGCATCGGTCAATGTAGTGTACCAAGGCAGTCCTGTTTCCAAGCGCCATGCCCAACTTACCCTTCGTCTGTGCAGGGAATTTGGAGCTCCTTTTGGGGACGCTCTACCTGAGCAATTTGAACCTTGGACTCCACGTTCACAACATGATGCGATTACGGTGCCCAAGGACATGTCACTCGCTTCCTTCGGATTCCTTGCCGCCAAAGTGCTCAACATTCCAGTCACCTTTGACGAAATGCCCTCGCCGGAGGAAGGTTTGGGTCACGAAATTCTTCTTGAACGAACGGACGTGCTCGGATTTGATGTCAAGGGGAGTACGGTTCAATCGAACTCGGAAGGTCGACATGAGAATCTTGACCTTCGAGATAGCAACGATTTGATCACCCCGGTTGCCGCTATGATGGCTCTTGGAGCAGGTGGTCGAATTGTCGGTGCCGCACATGCGGCCTACAAAGAGAGCAACAGAATCACAAAAACCCGTGAACTTCTTGAACAGTTTGGGTTGAAATGTACGGCCCATGAAGATGGACTTGAAGTACCGGGGGGGCAACAAATCTCTACTCCGGACTCCCTGGTATTAACTCATGATGACCACAGGCTGCAGATGACCGCACTTGTTTTGGCCATGGGTTGTGAACGTCAGGTTAGGATTGAAGGTGACGGACTGCATGCCGTTGCGGATCCACAAGCTGTGTCCAGATGGATGGATGCTGGCGTAGCCATTGAGTCCTTTCTCTATCAACCCGAATGATCAGCCATGCCGGCCAAAGTGATGGTCCAACGAGTCAATTGGAATTCGTAGGGAGGTTGGTCGGCCGTGAACGCAGGCCCATGGATTTGGTATCCTTCGCATGTCTTCCAACAGGCGCCGCATTTCTGGAAGGGTGAGTGATTGGTTGGCTTTGACCGCACCCCGGCAAGCATTCATGAAAGCGATGTGGTCTTTCTTGGCTTCAATGGTGGCTAACGGCCCTTCGTCACCAGAGATGTCTTGCAACACATCGAGGAAAAATGGGCGGATTTCTTCACCTGAAATCAACTGTGGTGATGCGGTTAGGTACCATGAATCATCGGTACGTTCAAGGTGAAATCCTAATTCATGAAGGCGCGTTTTGTTGGCATCAACTACGGCGGATTGTCGGGCGTCGAGGTTCAAGTCCAACGCCTCAAGACGCGATTGCGGCTCCCATGATTGACCGGAGTTGCGTAACCGTTCAAATCGAATTCGCTCATGAAGTGCATGTTGGTCGATCAACAGCAGTTCTTCTTCTGCTTGA
This sequence comes from Candidatus Poseidonia sp., assembly GCA_029250625.1. GTDB lineage: Archaea > Thermoplasmatota > Poseidoniia > Poseidoniales > Poseidoniaceae > Poseidonia. The sequence goes on from JAQXEX010000036.1 coordinate 75,498, forward strand.
ACCAAAATGTACGAGTTGGCAAACTGCGCAAGAGGCTCCATCGCAGGAAGGTCATTCAGGACGCCATCAAGAGGGGTTTCATCGCTCGGAGATTGCTGTGCTCCCTTTCCTGCATGGCGATGCAGTGTTCGTTCAGCCGGGGAAAGTGCAGGCGCAATTGGCTTTCCTTCGTTGGTAGGGAGGAGTGTTTGTCCGAGTGGAGATTGAGACACTGGTCGTTGCTTTTCCTTTGCCGGTGCTTCTTCAGCCTTCTCTCCGGTCAAGGCCAACTGTTGTCCTGCTGCTATCGCCCATGCAGGAGGGGCACTTCGCAACGCTGGCGATGGGGCAGCGCTAGGTTCAGTAATTCCAGCCGCTTGTTGAATGGCTGCATCAGGCGTGATAGATTCCGCTCTAGGCTCTAAGTAGGTTTCTACCGACTTCACATTTCCTCCACCGGAAAGACCTCGCAATTCGGGGATGCCTCCAGTAGCGTCGGGTTGAGTTGGAATCGATTCCAAAGAATGAGCTATGCACCGTTCAAGTCGTTCAAGAACACGCCAAGAATGGCGGAGTCGGACTTCACGTTTGGTTGGATGGACGTTCACATCAACTTCGCCCGGTGGGCAGGTGAGGTTGAGCACTGCCAGAGGATGCCTTCCCTGCATCAGTCGAGTCTTGTATCCTCGGCGAACGGCTTGTAAGAACGGTCCTGCGGCCACGGGTCTGCCGTTGATGAGGACATGGATGTCGTCGCCCTTTCCACGGGTGATATCAGGTGTACTGATCCAACCAGACCAGCGTTCATCACCTGGTGCATTGTGATCTTCTGATGGTTGTTGCAGTGGTAACATCTCATTGGCTTGACTTCCAAGGATGTCATACAATCGGTCGATCATGTCTTCTGTAGACGGGACGTTGAGTAGACTTCTGCTCTCGCTTTTGAGGTGAAACGCTGTCTCCGGGTGGGCCAGTGCATGACTGACAACGACGTCAACAATCCGTGATGTTTCTGTCTCGGCTCGTCGTTGGAATGCAAGCCTTGCCGGCGTGTTTTGAAACAGATGCTCAACACTTATTCTCGTACCTGCACCCATTCCTATCGGCTCGAGTTCAGATTTAATCCCATCCTCCATGACAATGGTAGCGCCTTCCATGGCGGGAGGCTTGCTGGAAATTTCTAATCGGGCCACCATCCCGATGCTGGCGAGAGCCTCACCTCTGAAACCAAGCGAATTGATCTCAGCCAAATCCTTCTTTGATTGTAACTTTGAAGTTGCATGACGATCGAGTGCCTTAGGAAGGTCATCGGGGTGGATTCCAGAGCCATTATCTTCCACAACAAGTCGGTCAAAACCGCCCCGCTCAACGGTGATTGTAATCTCTGTGGCCTGCGCATCAAGACTGTTTTCAATCAATTCTTTGACCACTTGGGCAGGCCGTTCAACGACTTCACCCGCAGCGATATGGCCGATGGTAGTGTCATCGAGCTGAACGATGCGACTCGGTTTCATGAGGCGTCCTCCATCGTTGATTTCAGGCTATAGAGTGCTTCGAGTGCTTGCCTTGGAGACAATTCATCAATGTTGGTCGTATTCAACATGTTCAGGATGGTTTCAATGTATTTTGGAAGTGGCTGATCCTCAGCAGGCTCTTTGGTCGACATGGCTGCTGCGGCGAAATAACCCATCAAACTTGCTTGGCCGTGGTCCCTTGATTGTGGCGTCCCTTGTTCACCAGCCTTTGCACCCTGGGCTTGTTGTTCCAAGAACGCAAGCAGGTCTGTTGCCCGTTCAACTACATTCCTTGGTAGCCCTGCAAGCGCCGCAACCTGAACTCCGTACGATTCGTCACAAGGGCCGTCGGCAACGGTGTGGAGGAATTTGAGCCCGCTTTCAGTGCTCGCGACCTGCACATGAACATTAGTCAGTCCCTTCACTTGACCCTCAAGTCCGATCAACTGATGGTAATGGGTGGCAAAAAGAGCTCTTGAACCAACTCGCTCGCAGAGGTCTTCCGTAACGGACCAAGCGATGGAAAGTCCATCAAATGTTGAGGTCCCTCGGCCAATTTCGTCAAGAAGAATCAACGATTTTTCTGTAGCTCGTTTGAGGATATGAGCCACTTCAATCATTTCCATCATGAACGTTGAACGGCCTCGTTTGAGGTCGTCACTGGCTCCAACACGGGTGAACACTCTGTCAACCAGTCCAATTTTAGCTTTCTTTGCAGGGACAAAGCACCCCGACTGTGCGAGGATGGTGGTCAGTGCTGCGGTACGGAGGTAGGTCGATTTCCCACCCATATTTGGTCCTGTGATCAACAAGAACTTTCGCTTTGAATCCATCTTGAAGTCATTTGGTACGAAACCAGATTGTGTCTCGAGAACAGGATGCCGGGCACCTTCAAGTTTCATTGAAGTTTGTTCGACCATTTCAGGGCGGGTCCAACCTCGCTCTCGGCTGACTGAGGCGAAGCATTGCAATACATCAATCGAGGCTACTTTACGTGCAATTTCTGCGAGTGCGGGGGCGTGTTGTATGCAATACAAGCGCAATTCCAAGAATTTCCGATATTCCAGTTCCTTAAGTTTTGAATCCGCACCCAGCAGGAGGTCATCTCGTCCGATGAGCTCTTCAGTCGTGTACCGAGAGCCGTTGGTCATCTGTTGCTTCCGGCGCCATTCGGTTGGTATCTTCTCTTCGTGAGATTTTGTGACTTCAATGAACCAGCCAATTTGGCGATTCATTCGAACTTTAAGGGACGGGATTTCCAGCTGGACTCTCAAATCGGCTTCAAGTTGAGTGAACCATGCTTTTCCTTGCGATGTGACTTCTCTCAACCGGTCAATTTCTTGGTCAACTCCTTCCCTCAAAAGTGAGCCGTCCCTCAGTCCAAGAGGCAATTCATCATTGAGTGTGCCCCGAATCAGCGTGGCCATTTCCGACAATTGGTCCAATTCTGAACTGAGATGTTTGAGCAGCGGGTCATCAGCATCCTGACACCATTGCATCACCGCAGGCATTCGTTCAAGCGCAAGCGCAGTTGCGAGGACATCTCGTGCATTGCTGCGGCTGTAGGACAGTTGTGTGGAAAGTCGTTCCATGTCCCTCATGCCGTTCAAGGATTGCCTCAATCCGTCAAGCCTGCGAGCTGAACGGGACAAGGATGCAACGGATTGGTGACGGGCATGTATGGCGCTCAATGACGCAAGTGGATGAAGGATCCAAGTTTTCAGCAACCTTCTTCCCATTGCAGTTCTGCAACGATTTAGAGTTGAGAGCAAACTTCCATCATATTCACCAGCGAGTGTTGAAGTGAGTTCCAAGTTCCTAAGAGTGGTTTGGTCAAGCAGCAAGTGTCCCTTTTCTTCAACGATTTCAACGTCACGAATCGGAACCTCGTCCTGGATATGAACCGTGGCAAGGTAGTCAGCGGCAAGCCCTGTTGCGGCAAGCGCCATGGGAGCGTGATCCATGTCTAAATGGCCGAGGTCTGCGACATTGAGCATTTTAGTCAAGCGTTCCTTGCTTCGTTGTTTTGAACTCTTGTGTTGGCTTACCATAACGCCTTGAAGGTTCAGAAAAATCCGGCCCAATTCCGGGTGCTCGGCATCTTTCGGAGGGAGCACCCACTCCGTAGGATTCCATCGTTGAAGTTCGTCCATCAAACGAACAAACCGATCGGGCCCCTCATGACTGCTGGCCCATGCTTGGCCGGTGGATGCATCAAAGATACAGAGGCCAACGGTGTTGTTGTCAAGAACGGTTGCAGCAAGAAGAGAACGCTCTTCGCTCTCAAGTAGCCCTTCTTCATACAAACTTCCAGGAGTAAAGACGCGTGTCACAACACGTTCGAGGAGTTTTGCCCCTTCTCGCAAGGTATCTTCTTGCTCAGCAACGGTGACCTTGTGTCCAGCTCGAAGCATGGTTCGAAGATGATCTTCTAGGCCATGCCATGGAAATCCAGCCATTGGGATTGGGTTCTCCGAGTTCTTGTCCCGGGACGTTAATGCAAGCCCCAAGATTTCCGCCGCTACGACTGCATCTTCATGAAATAATTCATAAAAATCCCCCATGCGAAAGAACAGAATGGTATCTGGGTGCTGTTCTTTGATGTCAAAGAACTGGTCCATCATCCCTCTTTTCGCCATGCCTCTCACCTCCATTGCTTACGCTAGATGCGGAGGAAGTTGACGAGGGCACATGAAGGTTCTCGCTTTCGTTTGAGAAAGCGGTGTATTCTGGCGACTTCAACTGACGAAAATGAGATGAATCAAAATTCACGCATTTTGTTGAACGCTGACTTAGCCATCGAGGCCATGAGGAAGGTTCCTGCCATGAGGAAGAGCAGGTTCAGGAAACCTCGGCCATTCTCTATAGAACCGTTTGCTTGGATGTCAATCGACCACTGGGAAGGCTCGCCAATTGCGTTCATGCCATGGAAATGGACGAAGTCTCCTTGTGACCCAGCAACGCTGACTGAAATCGGAACGGGTTTGCTCAAAAGATGGGTTCTCAATTCTCCACCGGTCCATTGGGTGATGGTTGTGCTTCCTGCTTCGCCGATGAGCCAAACCGTTCCTTCTTGGTCGGCCATAGCAATGGCGCATGGGGCATCAATTTCCTGGTAATCGCCTGCTGCGTCCACGTGGATACTGGAATGGGTCCCGCCGATAATGATTCCATCCGATGCCGGTTGAATGGAGTGGAAGAGGCCATCGGGGAAGGTCTTGACTCGGTTCATGACGGGTGTTTGATGGTCACCATCCCACGTAATCCAACCAACAGCCGGGGTTGGGTCGGGGCTGGCGGGGCTTGAACCATCGGCCCCGGATGTCGTAGTGTGTGTTCCGATTCCGATCCAGAGTCCAGGAGAGTGCGCTTCGACATGTAACCATTGAATCCCTGATGTCATTGACATAGGAGCGGTGGGGTACAGTCCATTAGTTCCTCTAAATGAGGTTCCTTGCCCTTCTTTGGTAAGGAACAGGAGGTTTCCGCTGTCATCTTCTGCCGCATCATAAATCGCAAATGAACCGTTTTCTTCAGAGTACACATAGGTGGTCTTGGTCCTTGATGTAAGTTCAACCAGTTCGTTGTTTTCGATTGAAAGCATGACGTGGCCATCTTGCATTGATTTGAGGAAGGATACATTCCGCCCTTCGTCGACATCATCGGCGCTGTAGATTGCAGACACAGAATTGTCGCTTGGGTGTTCCGTGAACATCTGATAGCCAACACTTGGGGCATAAACAAGGGCTGTGTATGAATCGTTCGTGTTGGAGTATTCAATGTCCATTACCATCGCCCCAGCGTGTTGGGCTGTAATCGGTGTGAGTCTGTCGCCAACAAAGTGTTCAGTGCCTCCGATGGCAAAAGCGCCAACCAGAATGAAGACAAAGAAGACCCCAATAGCAAGCCATTGGTGTTCGGACTCTTCTTCCAAGAGTGCCTTCAACCTGCTCGCCATGCATGTCGGTAGGGCCATCAGTCCATGAAGGCTTTTATCCAACTCGGGGGATAGAATGTTGTCAGGAACTGTCAGAACATTCAATGCGGAGATATCATAAGGGGAGCATTGGTCGCAGGATTGCTTGGAGGCATATGTATGGCACGGAAACCAGCAGTAATGTATCGCCGATTGAAAGGTCCCGCTTACACCCGTCGTAAGTACATCGGCGGTGTCCCTAACAACCGTATTCACCAATATCACGTCGGAAACCGTGTTGCCGCTGAAACTGGGCAGTTCCCAGTCGTCATGGAATTGCGCTCTGATAATGATGTTCAAATCCGTCACACTGCTCTAGAAGCAGCCCGTGTTGTATCCAACTCCACCATCCGTAAGGAAGCAGGAACACAAGGATACTCTTTGCGAATCCACACCTTCCCTCACCACATCCTGCGTGAAAACAAGCAGGCAACTGGCGCAGGTGCTGACCGTGTGTCCCAAGGAATGCGTTGCGCTTTCGGAAAGAATGTCGGAACAGCAGCTCGTGTCAAGCGTGGACAGCGTGTGATCTCGATTCAAGTCCACCCTGAGCATTATCTCGCTGCACGAGATGCACTTCGCAAGGCGAGCATGAAGTTCCCTACGCCCTGTACCGTCCGCCTCATCCGTGGACATGAGCACCTCAAGGGTCTCATTTGAAGGCATAACCAATCGCTGAAAGCGAGTGGCTTGGCTGCTTATTCAACGGTCATTCAAAATACGTTAGGCACAAAGCAAAGCATAGGAGGGATAATGTGCGAGTCGCAGTTTTGAAGGAAGACAATTGTCAACCGAAGAAGTGCAACAATGAGTGCCACGATTTCTGTCCTCCAGTTCGTAATGGACAAGAGTGCATCATCCTTGACGACAAGACCGGAAAACCCCATATTTCAGAGAGCCTTTGTATCGGCTGTGGTATTTGCATCAACAAATGCCCCCACGATGCACTGATCATTGAGAATCTGCCGAGTGAACTGGAATCCGATATGATTCACCGATTTTCTCTGAATGGCTTTCGCTTGTTCCGCTTGCCTACACCTTCAAAAGAAAGCGTTGTTGGGATTTTAGGGCCGAACGGTATGGGTAAATCTACCGCCATTAACGCACTCTCAGGAAGAACCATCCCGAACTTAGGGGATTGGATGGATACAGAGCCAGAGTGGGACTCCGTGATTGAATCGCTTCCTCGCGGGGAATTGCGAGATTTCTTCATTGCCGTGCAAGCCGGAAAAATTCGAGTTGCAGTCAAACCCCAGAACGTTGACCGTCTGCCAAAACGAGTCAAAGGAACTGTTCGCGACCTGCTGGTGAAAGTTGATGAACGCAACATCATGAGAGAAACCACAGAGGATTTGGGAATTGACCATCTTCTTGACCGAACCATACAACAATTGTCTGGAGGTGAATTGCAACGCATGGCAATCTGCGCTACAATTCTGCGTGATGTTGACGTTTATTTCTTTGATGAACCGTCATCTTACCTGGATATCCATGAAAGAATGCGAATCGTTCGCATCATCCAAAAACTTGCTGAAACAAAGCGTGTTATCGTAATTGAGCACGACTTGGCCGTTCTTGACGTTCTTGCAGACCTCGTTCACATTGTTTACGGGAAAAAGGGAGCTTTCGGCATCTTCACTCCTGCTCGCTCAACCCGTCAAGCCATCAATTCTTACCTTGATGGTTTCCTCCCTGAAGAGAATGTTCGGATTCGAGATAAACCCATCAAGTTCCTTCGTCATCGAGATCGAAGTGCTGAAATTGGAACGCCAGTCGTGAGTTGGGGTGGTCTTGAGAAAACACTAGGTGAGTTTAAACTTACTTCTGGCGATGGCGCAGTCCATCGTTCTGAAGTGGTCGGCGTTGTTGGACCCAACGGGACGGGTAAAACAACAATGATCAAACTCCTTGCAGGAGAACATGAATATGACGGAGGCTGGGTGACTGCAGACGCCAAAATCTCTTACAAGCCTCAGCACATTGATGTTGATATTGACGGCTCCGTTCAACTCTGGCTTGACAGTGAACTCGGTCCAAGGTGGCGCAGTGGCGAATTCAATGTGAACGTCATCCGTGCGTTGGGAGTTGACCAATTGCTGCCCAAGCGTGTCAAGAAACTATCCGGTGGAGAACGCCAAGCTGTTTCTATTGCGATTTGTCTCGGAAGGGAGGCAGACCTCTACCTCTTGGACGAACCCTCGGCACATCTGGACGCCAATGCGAGGATGGAGGCTGCTAAAGCCATCCGGAGGACTATGGAAGCCAATGAAAAGTCAGCCTTCGTCATTGACCACGATGTCTATTTCATTGACATTGTTTCAGATTCGCTCTTGGTTTTCGAAGGTGAAGGAGGTGTCCAAGGAAAGGCCACTGGACCCTTTGACCTCCGTGAAGGTATGAACCGCTTTTTGTCAAGTGTGAATGTGACTTTCCGCAGAGACCACGATTCGCGACGACCTCGGATTAACAAGGGTGAGAGTAGGAAGGACCGGGAACAACGCAACGTTGGTGATTACTATTCTTATGATGCATGATGAAAACACCATGTTCATCGGCATCTTGCCTGAGGTGTTTTCATGCCTGTAGGTCAGCCACCACTCGGTGGCCCTCTCGGGCGCTCAAGAAATCGGCTTTCGGCGAGTGCGCTGACCACGTACCTGCGTTGTGAAAAACAATGGTTTCTTGCATATCAAGTAGGTTTACATGGACCGCTCCGACCGTCGCAAGTGGCTGGAATTGTCCTTGAAGATGCTCTGTGTGAATTGTTTATGATGCACCCACCTCTCCTTCATTCCAAAGAAGAACTGCTCGCTTGGGCTGAACCCCATATTGTTTCTCAAGCACAGAAAGCTCATGATGATGGTCAGAGCGATTGGGATGAGAGTTTGTGGACAGAGGACGGGGCTTCGTGGGACGACGTTGAGGTTGAAACCTTTGTTGACCGTATTCGCGGCGGTTTTCTGTTGTTCTTGGAAGAAGTAAGCCGATGTTTTGAAGCCAACGGAGGCCCCTATCTGGAAACACGAAGAAGTGGAAATCAGCCTTTTTCAGTCCCTGAGCCCTCATGGGGAACCGTCCCAATCTTTCCCCGGTCAGAAAAAGTACCTGATGTGGAATTGAGACAGTGGGACATTGAACAATCGCCAACGTGGTCCAGTCAAGGTGAACCCGTGACGTGGAATGAGGCATGGGAATGTGCCCGGCCATGGGTGAAGGACCCACGTGTGCATCAACCACAGCGCCTCTACAGTCCTGACGGTTGGGCTTCCGGTGAATTGGACCTTGTGCTGCGTTGGGACGGGACGATTCGAATCGTTGATATCAAATCAGGGTCCTCTGAATCTTCGTTTGCGTCATCCCTTGAGCATCAACTCAGGTTTTATTCATGGCTTTGGTCGCAAACACACCACGGAGAACGTGTGGATGGTATGGAGGGGTGGTATCTTTCCGGCCCTGAACGGATTCAGTATGATCCTCCGAGCGAAGTTGACATTGAATCCCTTACCGCTTTCTATCAAGAGCAACATCGGGCCATGCAAGGGCTAGCTGAAGGTGTAGTTTCCTTCCCCAGTTCACCGGATTCAGCGTGTTCAGGGGAGGCGGCGGGTTGCTTCTGGTGCCAAGTCTCTCGAAACGAATCATCCGAATGGAACCTCAATGAATCCCTTCAGTGGATCTCTGAACTCCCCCTTCCATCCATTTCTTCTCCTTATGCCCCTCTGTCAAGTATTCAAGGGAGGGTTTCTGTCAAAGGGACACTGTCAGGTGCGTGGGGGCCATTGCCCAATCACTTCTCAGAACCGGTCCTCGGTGCAGTTTTGGTTGGAGGAACTCAGCACATTGCCCTTGAGGAAAGCGAACCAGGGTCGTTTCCAAACCTTCATGATATTGAACAAAACAAGGTTCTCGTTCACAACGCCTTACCGGGAGTTTGGAGGGACCAGCCGAGGCTTTATGTTGACAAAGGCACAGAAATCATCGCAATAGAGGACCTGAAAGAAACCGAATCAATCGAAGTCACCCGTCTTGGTCTATTGCGCACCAGGGCCAACGTCAAAGGATACGTTTTGTCCATTCGAAAGCGGAGTGGTCGTAGGATTGATGGAAAACCTTGGAGCATGGTGGCGTTCATGCTATGGGACGGCACTCATGTTGCAGAAGTTGTAGCCTTTGGCAACAGCATTAATCAGCGAATTTTGAATCTAAAACCAGGTTCAATGGTCGCTATGACCGGTGTGGAAATCGGCTGGCGTTCTGGGCTACTTCAGTTGAGAATTGACTCCAGGAAAACTCGAATGGAGCCAACTTTCCTTCGTTGAAGAGGCAGAGTGCCTTGCATGATAATTGAAAAGGGGTAGGCACAGGTTTCCCTCTATGCCCGTCCAGCTCGCAGATGCAACCACTGACACAGTTGGGCCTTATTCACGACTCTCGGCAAGCCAAGTGAACACGTACAAAGCCTGTCCCCGTTTGTGGTATTATGAGAAAGTCTTGCGGTTCAGGATGCCACAGATTCCTGTTCTCTTTGTGGGCCGTGCCGTAGAAGAAGCAGTCTGCCGTGTGCTAAGGGAATCACCAGCACTGATTCATGCCTCAGCTCCTGCCGATGCACATGACCCTGCACCACTTGATGAAGACGGCCTTCCAGACCGAGAAACAATCGGCGGTTGGCCTTCACAGATGCTCATGCCGTTGCCCGAGCGTGATGTTCCTGGTTCCAAAGAGGAATTACTGGATTGGGCTATGGCTCGATGCGAACAACATCTTCCCATCGCCTTGGAGCGGGTGAGGCTTGAATGGGAAGGAGATGATCGGAGGGCAGGGGACTGGAAGAGCGTTGATACCAACCGATGCCTTGAGATGACCAAAGCGGGCCTTCGCTTCCACATTGACGAAGTTGAGCGTTGCTTCACTGAAAAAGGCGGCCCTAGCCTACAGTCTTGGCGCGATGGAAAACGACCTCACTGGCCGGCTCCAGATGGCTTTTCATTTGCTTCATTTTCCAGCGGCCACCCCTTTGCCGCATCCGGTGACCCGAGTTGGTTGGAATCATGGGAGCTCTCTCGC
>JAQXEX010000037.1 GCA_029250625.1 Candidatus Poseidonia sp.
GGATACATAGTCGGCCCATTGGTCAATCTCCCACCCTTCGGGTAAAGGTCCATTGAGCCACAGAACATACTGTTCTTGTGTCCAGCCATCGGGAATGAAATCGTGTTCTGTTTCTCCTTCTTGCAAATGCTCAGACTCTTCTTGGTCCATGAGATCGTCGTTATCAAACATGGATTCAAGATCGTGACCGGTGTTTTCTTCGACGGCCCAATCCATTTCTTCGCTAGATTTTTTGTTCGTTTTTACTGTAAACCCGATTGCACCAATTATAATGATAAAGGCCAACAAAGCGATTGAAGCGATTGCTGCACTGGAAAGTGGGGCGTTTTGCTCCGTTGCGTCCCCTTGATTTGTATCGTCAGATGTACAATTGATACAAGGCTCCTGCGGACCTACAGTGATGTTTGCAGTTTGCGTGACGCGGACACCTTGCTCATCAAGGCAACCCACTTCAAGGCTAAGGGTTTGGTTTGCTAGTGATCCCGGAATAGGATACAGCCAGTTCAATTCGGCTTCATAGTTCGCCTCATCACCCGCCATGGTAGCGGACTGAGTGAGCAAGGCACCCGATGGGTCATGGATGGTAAACGAACAAATGACCGTGTGCAAGCCGTCTTCGTCTCCAACCGGCAACGTAACTTGGAGGTCTTCGCCGGGTAATGCGGACGATGAAGTGAATGCTCCGAGCAGCGTTGGTGCGTGTTGGAACATCATCTCAACGGTGAGGGAGGTCGGTAGCCGGTCAACATCTCGTACGTTCATGACAATCTTTCCAGGGCCGTCCGAAAACGAATTATCGACTTTGATACGGAAGTGATACCACCCAACATCGGTCAGGTTCTCATCGCCTGTGCATGCCTCTGGAGGATTTCCCTCGCCCCATGCAGGTTCGTCAGTCAGTGGCGCGACGATTGAACGGCCTAACTGACTGAGCCTACCGGTTGGAGTTTCAAGAGGACGGTCACTGTGGACGCCGACGACCAAGGTTGCCGTTTGACCAAACGTCATGTTGCGCGTTGGGCCTTCATCATCACAGACCTCAAAGAAGACCACTTCAGGTAGTGTGAATTCAAAGGGTATACTCAACATAGCATCGGCAGTTCCACCGTGAAGGCCGCTCCCGGTAATATCAACGACGAGTTCACCCGATTCTAAGGCGGTTGGAATTTGACTCAGGGGTATGCTCACTGTTCCGACGCCTTGAGGTATGTCCAGAGGGATTTGGAACATTTCATTCCCTGGCCAATTGACCATGATATCACCGATGAATGGAGTGGCCGGGTCATCAATGTCCGAAACTTGAACGACGAGATGTTCTCTTCCATTGCCTACTACTGCATCAAGAACGGTACCGTTGCTGCTGACCACGGACAGGGACACTTCAGGGTTGACATCGTCGATCCACAGAACTCGCTGCAGCAACAACGAGCCCTCACTTGACCGAACTTGAACATCTATGTCTTCAAGAGACATGCCCAGTTCAAGCGATAAATCCACCCCGTAACAGTAAGTGTTGGCGTCGTGACGGACAACAGATGTTGTATTGGTCAGGTTCCCCCTTGTTACGGAAAAGATCGGAGGAGGTTGAGTCAGATCAAAGTCCGCATCGGTAGCACAACTCGTTAGGGTGTATGAGCGGTGGCGCAAAAGGCCTTCACTTGGTTTGTTGGGCAAACTGGTCGCACGGTTCCATGAGGACGGGTCAATGTCCGTGACATGAGGGCCGTACCATGTCTGTGGAGCATCAACAATTCGTGTTACGTTCAGATAGGTCGCTTCATCGCTCATGTTTGCAATATCATAAACATGAATTCGAAGGGCGATTTCTCCAAGTTCAACATCTGTAGGAATGATGAGTGTAGACTGCCAACGAGAACTGTCGATTTGGCCCATGTTTTGGTGAATCCAGAGACTTTCATTCACGGATTGGTTGTCTGGAACAATTTGCCAACTCATCGTTGCCCTTGTGACGTTAGAGTCATCTTGAGCTTGTACGGTGCATACAGTATACCCGCCTCGGGTCAAGGTTGGTGCATTGCAGTATCCATTGATGATGTTAGGGGCCTCATTAGCAAAAAGAGACAATAAAACCATGTTGTTTTCAAACCGTTGCTCGTTTGATGCGTTAACGTATCGGACACGAATTTCAAAATATCCTGATTGTGTTGGCTCAAAGGTGAGATTTACGACCGTTCTGCTACCGGGTTGGTCCCCAGCCGGCATTTCAAGTATTGATTCATTGAGGACGACGTTCCCGATTCGTGATTGAATCATCATCGAACCGTTGGATGGAGCCATGCCGAGGTTTTCTACAACAACCTGAACCACGGTTGGTTCGCCAACATTGACGTTGCCAACAACACGTGCGTCGACGATGTTGATGTCGTGGATGAGGTCAGCATAAGCAGCCATTTTGGGGTCGCCGACCACTACGCCCATCCAACCCGAAACGGTGCTGGCAGCAGCGTGGCTTTCAGCGAGGTTGTATCCTGATGCATAAGCTGGAAGCAAGACGCTGGGATAGCCAACTGCGGTGAGATAGGGTTCGTAGACATAGCCTTTGACTCCCGACACACCGTCTTCAATCAGGTCAGCAACCAGCGATTGTCCGTAGTTTGTATTCCAGTTGAACGAACGCCCTCCGGTCGATACTGCTGTTTCAGCAATTGAACCGTTGACCCAATCCATGTGCGGGCGTATCGCCTGCAGCCTCATGGTGTCAAGGAACAGGGAGCCTTCTTGAGAATATCCAGTCATCATGACTTCAACGCTGATGTTGAACAAGACTGCTTGTGGATGGGGTCGGAACCGTAGGATGTCACTGTTCCAGTTGGTTTCGAAGTTTTTACCCGACGATCGATTGGTCGAAAGCAAGGCTCCACTCGCATCTCTGCCTTCAACTTGAAGCGTGTAAGTTCCTCCAATGGAACCTTCAATCATGCCGTATGAACTCAGAAGCCATGCGTGTGATGTGTGGTTTTCAGGCAGTGTGATGTTTTGCCAGATGGTTGTTGTTTCCTGATTTGTTCCCGAATATACTTGGCAGTTCGGTAGGATTTCACGTGAAATTTGATGCACTTCACTGTGCGATAGAGCTGTGGAATAGACGAGCACTCGGTCTATTTTCCCTTCAAAAAAGGAAGAGCCTGCTCGGTTGACTCCCATGCGATAGAGGTCGAAATTGTTGAAGTCGCCCGACGGTGCAGCCGTGCTTCCAACGTATTGGCCGTTGAAGTATTGACGGACGGTTCCGTTGTCGAACACCGTTGCAAGATGAGCCCAACGCTCGGTCGTTACATCGCCAAAGAAATTGGTTTGGTCGTTGTGGAGGTACCATCCTGCGGACTGCATCATGTGTTGGAACGACGCATTGGAACCTGCAGCGTCTCCTGAAGCAAAGGTGGAAGCATATGCGGGCTGGTTGGTTGTGTTCGTCATTACGAATTGGCTGACTGTGAAGTTTCCAGACCAATCGTCCACATCAACTTCGATGTAATCGTCTTGGCCGTCAAACATCAAACATGAGCCGCCGGGGCAGGTGACCCAATTGGTCGCATCCATGCCGTAAAAGGAAAGATTTGCCTCTCCTATACTGTCGTTGGTTTGAGTTCCCGTTCCCTCTTCAAAGTCCCAACGATGCTCAAGATGGTCTGGCTGCGGACCGTCCATCGATGAAACGCTTAGTGCAGATGTTGGTACGATCGCTTTGGATTGATTGGGCCCCTCCCAAAACAAACGAAGTCCGTGCGGCCCACCCCCTTGATAGAATTCAACGCGCAAGTCATGTTCACCCGCAGTCAGGTTGATGGAATTCGAAACGGTTCTCATGCCGTGCATTCCATGGTTTTGAACCAAACTATCGTGGTTGATCCAAAGTTCGGTTCCATCGTCGCTTTCAAGGTAGAAGGTCCAATTCCCAGTTTCTGGTACGTTGACAATTCCAGTAAACCTTCCACTCCAATGGGTATTGAATCGGGCATCTAAACCAGGATAGGCCGAGCCTCTTGAAGTCCAGTCAAGCGCCGCCTCAACCCGTATGGCGTTGGGCTCACGGGTGGTTAAGTCCGGCATTGTGCTGCCAACCGAAATTCCACTGTTGTCAAAGTATTCTGCTAGAAGCCCGGCCATTGCCGTACCATCTTGACCTGAACAGTTCGTGTCCAGAATTCCTTCCAAAGCGCCGGACCCTCCTTGTTTGGTCTCGCTTTGATATCCCCAAGAGAAATCTTCGTCAGCGCTGACCGCAGGTAGTGTGTGTTCCCAATATCTGGTACCCATGCCCCATGCAGCATCGGTTGTGTCAAAACCAGAGTTTGGGATTCGATTTGTATTCCAATTGCCATCGTTGCTGCCCCATGATGCATAACCCATGACGTTGGAAAGGTTGGTGACAAATTCGCTTTCTTGGTCGAAAAATACCGGCAAGTCCATGCTACCGTTCAACGTTGAATTTACGGTATAGAGGTCATCGTTCCAGTACTTGTATCCGGAACCGTTTCGATTTGTGGCCAGGTCAAGTACGAACGTTCCCCGTTCTCCGAGGCTGTTGTTTGCACGTTCAATCAGTTCCAATGCGGTATCGACGGTATAGCCTGTTAAACGAGTGACAAGGAAGAAACCGTATTCATCTCTGGTGAAGGGTTCCATTTCTTGACCGGCCAGTGGGCCGTAACCATGTTCAAACCAGTTGTTTGCTCCTATGGAACTGTTGTATGCCCCTCCTAACAAGGCGATTTCTTGGTCAAAACTTGCCTTGTCTGCTCCACCTGAAATGCGTAGGGGAATTCCTTTGGTGGTCACGAGATAATTGAGTTGCGATGACGAGGAACTGTTTTGGAGCATTTCCAAGAAAGGCTCAGCGAAATACGTGTTGAACTTTTCTCGATTAATGGTTTCTCCAACTGGCGTTCCGCTTTGATTAAAGATGAACACGCGGTCAAGAGAGATATTTCTTGCAGCGACAAAGGCCCATCCAATGGTCCTGCTTTCTTCTGAGAGGTTGTTGATCAGAACCCCGACATCGCTGTAATCCATAACGCTCAGGTAGGTAAAACCCTCAGGGACAGCAACGGTGGGCCAAGGAGTCATGTTCCAGACATCGTCACTTTCACCGACAAAGAAACCGTCAAACAAGTCCGGCAACTCGGTTTCCTTTGTTTCGTCACGAAGACCGTCATACGGTTGAACGACCACTGACAGGGATGAGAACAGCAAAAGCATAACGAAGGCCAGGCTGTTTGCCTTCGTGGTCATGGGTTGTGGACCGCAGAGCCCACTTTAGCGGTATCGGTTTCTGTTCACATGAACGGCCCTTGGAAGCGATGAACCCGCTAACGTTTCCTCCGATTATGAGCGTTTTCATGGAAATAATGCGAACCTAATATGTAGGGTCGCCCCTCTTGGTTGACTGATGGCAGAACTTTACATGGCGCGGAAATGCAGATGGGGAGTACTCCGCGTTATGGGTGGCGATGTTTGGAACCACTCCGCAGACGCCCTCATCACGCCCGCCAATAACCGTCTTTCGGGGCGCGAAGGCATTGACAGCATGATTCACATGAAGGCTGGGAAGGAATTGACTCAAGTCACTCGAAACATCTGCCTTGAGATGCGTAAAATCAACGCTCCCCCTTGTGCGGTGACTAAGAATGTCGTCACTGAGCCGTTTTCCCTCGGTGAGAATTACAAGCACATCATTCACGTTGTAGGTCCGGATTGCCGCAGGCCAAATCAGGACGAGGCTCGCCGAGAGCTTCTCCCAGAAACCTATGCAAATCTCTTTGCGACCATTGAGGAAATGGGCGATGTCAGATCGATCGTCTCCCCACCGATTTCCATGGGCATCTTCGCCTACCCGCACCGAGAAGGAGCCCGCCTCACCCTCGAAATTTTGCTTGAGATGATGGATGGCGAGAAAGATTACGGCATCAAGGAATACACCATTGTCGTCAAAGAAAAGAATTTCATCAACAACATGAGAACCGTTTACCGCGAAGGTGCTGATTTGTTCCCTGGCGTCGACACGACCATGGATTGAACTCAATCGGCGAGAGTGGTACCGATTCGGTCAATGCGCGCATCCAGTTCATGGATCTCTTTGCTGACATGGTCAACCGCCGCAGTTTCCAAGTTACGTTGGACAGAGGTTTTCATGCGATTTATCTCTGCAAGCCGTTGCGTTCGGTCTTTCGGTCTGTTGACATCGCTGCGCATGCCCAACAACCAGTCCTCTAGCAATGCGGCACCCCATTCTGGAGCCCGTAATTCGCTGGAGAGATAGATGGTTTGCCTGCGATGGGAAAAACGGGTTTTCCCCTCAGGGGTTCGTATTCCCTGTATGGACCCCGGATTCCATGTTTCAAGAGGGATGTGCAAATGTTGGCGAATCGTGAGTGTCCCGTCCTTTTTCAATTCGAAATCAGCGATCAATACGCTGGCTGATAGGCGTAAAAATACCTGAACGGTTTCGTCGGTTGACGCCCACTCTGAACTTTTCTTGGGAGTTTCGCCCCAAGCCTTCTCACACCACACTTCGATGGCCATGTTGTAGTTTAGCACAGCCTGAGGACCCATTAACCCATGATGAAGGTTTGTTCAATTTTTGTTCCAAGACCCATATCAATGTTCAAGGCAGAACAGTCCGTCGGGTGTTTATGGTGGGGAGTTGGGGTTCAATCCAAGCAGACTGGAGTCTGCTCCTTATCCTGCTTTTTGCATGGTACATTCTCATCAAAACTTGGGAGCGTAACGGGACACTGGACCGATGGAACGCAACACGAGCCCTAGGTATCGTATTGATGATTCGAACGCAGCGCGGGCAGCGGTTGCTTGAGAGACTCGCAAAGCCCCGATTGTTTTGGAGAGCATACGGCGAACTTTCCCTGTGGATTTGTTCCATTTCCATGTTGGTTGTGGGGCTGTTGGTCCCGCTGGCCTTCATCAGTTCAATCTTGTATCCTTCTACAGCTCCGCCTCCTACGGCGAGTGAACTTGTTGCAATTCCCGGAATCAACCCGGTAATTCCACTTGGATGGGGGGTTATGGCCTTCATCGTCTCGCTGGTCATTCATGAACTCGGGCATGGCTTGCTCGCTCGCGCTCACGGCATGCGCATCCGTTCGTTTGGTCTCCTTCAACTCGGACCGCTCCCATTGGGTGCTTTTGCCGAACCACAATCGGAGGAACTTTTCCGGGCACCAAGAAGAGAGCGCTTACGGATGTTTGCCGCCGGGCCAGCAACGAATCTGTTTGCATCGTTCATCATGCTCCTACTGCTCGGGGGGATTGCTGGAAGTTTCGTTGCCGCTGAAGACGGCGTCCACGTCCGTGGCATTGTAGTGGACCAAGGCGCACATGATGCAGGGATGGAGCCCTGGGACACGATTGTTTCCATAGATGGAACTCCTGTGGCCAACACAGCATCATTCAGAGAGACATTGGCTCTTTACGGTGCGAATGACACCGTTGACCTCGTTGTGCGCCATGAGGGTGGGGAACGAGAGACGCTCACAGTGACGCTCACCGACTACCACGCTTATCGATTGAGTTTGGGAGCAGACAACGAAACACTCGCATCGTTGGGAGTTACGCCCGGCTCAGCATTTCTCGGAGTCGTAGGGGTGTCAGACGGGACCTCGGGAATTGACCGTCTCGCTGGTCCGATTGGTCCACGTTTTGATTTGATTTGCGGATGCGAGGCAACACTGGGGCAGCGGGCAACCACGATTCCATTTCACCTGATTGGCATTATGATCGCTCCCTTTGAACTCAACGGTGTCGCTATTCATCCCTTTGAAGAATCATTATTGGTAGCAGGCGATGGCATCGTCGCCTCAATCCTTGGTACCAATGGCTTGTTATTCCTGACGAGTTTGTTCTTTTGGCTCATGTGGGTCAACATTCTTCTTGGGTTTACCAATCTCATTCCAATGGTTCCTTTTGATGGAGGCCACATGCTGAAAGACATCGTGCATTCATGCTTGAGCGGGTTGAAACGGCTTGGGCGCAAACTCAAACTGTGGGATTTGCATCCGATGTGGGTGGACCACTTGTCTCAACGTGCGTCGAGTTATTCCTCGCTCGCCCTTCTGGGCATGCTTCTGTTCACGCTCATTGTTCCTTATTTCTGAGGATCTGACCCACAACGGTTGAGCGGCGTCGTTCAAGTTCAGCCAAAATATCGTGACTTGTTTTGCTAGGAGAAGGTTGGGCGACACTTGTTTGAATGCCTTGCTTTTCAGCACGCAGTTTCAATTTCTTCAAAGCCACAGTACTTTCTTTTTCATGAGAGCAGAGCAGAGAAATGAACTTGTTGAGGGGCATACCTTGCTCCCAATCGATAAACGGAGTTCCATTGCGATTGAGAGGCAAGGCCGGAATATGAGATGCCAGACGCCCCAATGTCCCGGTAAGTCCCTGGGTTTCAACGCGGAAGATCCTCCATGAATCCCCACGGACGCCCTTTCTTCTGTGGGCGTACAGTGGCATGAGGTTTGACCGTTCACCTTCCCGTATCATGGCGTTCAGTTGGTCTTTTGTTCGCCCTGAAAAATACAATTTATCCGCTTTTGTGGTTTTGACTTCAATGGGAAAACAACAATCTCCCCTGAGTGCAAGGAGATCACCGCTTCCTTCCATGCCGGAACCCGCTGCACGCACCACCAAAAACGGCCGGCGTTGAATGAGATACATTCTCGCTTTTTCTTCCGGGGAGCACGACCGAGAAACGGCCTTGACGCCTTTATCGGTTCCTGCAAGAACCTCGCGAAGTTCCCGCTCATAGGCGCCCGTCATATCCCAACATCGTTGTCCATCGTTCTTGATGACTTCGGAAGGAAGCCCCTCGCAGTGAGCGTTTTCCTCCGGTTTGGGCATGAGCCGCTCACCGATAGATTAGAACGGGACGGGCAATAAGGGTATTCTGTGCAGACGGTGTACGTGCGAACCAATGATTTTCGCATGGCGTACCGCCTCTTGCGTGAACTTCAATCAAAACACCTCAATGCGCAACTTGTTGACCTTGAGCAAGAACTCCCTGATCCGCAAGGATGGTGGTTTGGAACTCCCGAGGAGGTTGAACGACTTGGTGGGAATGGAATCGGAACAACCGCTGATACGGTGAACGACGCTGTTCACCACCTTTATCGCTCGATTCGGGAATTGGAGGTCGTTCATCGTTTGACCGTTGGTATTGACCCAGGGCCTCGGCCCGGTTGTGCGTGGTTGGTCGAAGGGATGTTGCTCGGAAAATCACAAGATGAATCGGTAGAGGATGCAGTTTCACACGTAATTGGGCTGGTTCGTGTTTACAGTCCCATCGTTGTTGACGTACGAATTGGGCACGGTTCACCTCTTCACAGAGACCGCCTCATCAATCGTTTTCTGAGTGAAGGGTACCAAGTTTCACAGGTGAATGAACATCGAACCAGCCAAGGCACTGGAAGGCACGAACATGCTTCTTCAGCTCTCAAAATAGCCCTTCTCAAGGGCGAAATCGTTCTGACAAGGAGGGCCGTCGAGCCAACAGAGGGGGAGCTTCGTAACATCCAGAGATTGAGTAGAAAGCGATCCAAAGGGACCCTTACAATCTCACTGCAAGAAGCCCACAATGTCGCTTGTGGTGGTTCTACCATGGAAGAAGCCCTTTGGCGGGCAGGTTATTCCGACTCTTTGAGCGAATCTTCAATTTGAGCTTCCTTCAATTCCGGGGCCCCCGAAAGAATGCTCTTGAAGGCCCGTTCTGTGAAAAGCGGAGAGAGAAGAACTGCACCAATAAGTGTAAAGAGTGCTAAAAATGAAGAATTGGGGACATCTTGAGTTCCGTAGGAGTTCGGCCCACCTACCATCAGTTTCACCGTTCCAATCCAAGGCAATTCGCCGCCTGCAACGCCCAACACCCACGTGTCTCGTATGGGCCCTACTACGCTGTTTTGACCGTGCACTCCCGCAGAACCATTGGTGGCTGAAGCTCCTTGGTCAACCGAACACTGGTTGTTGTCTCCAAGGGTGAGAATTCCTTCGTGCTTTGGTCGCCAATCCCAAACGACGAGATGTGGTTCAACGTTCCCGTGAGCGGGGCGTTTGCAATCGTAGAAACCCGCATCTCCACCGTCAAATTGAATCGAGATGGTGCTGACATTCACGGCTGAGGTGCCGGGGACGGTCCACGTCCAAATGCAGGCGCCAAGTTCTCCATCGGGTCCGACGAGTTCTTCGTCATAGGATGTGTCTGCAGGGCAAGGTGGTGTTGCTGTTCGGTCAGGGACGGTTGTCGTTGCCGCAACGGCTCTCATCACTGCTCGGTGAATGATGGGGGTTCCATTTTCACCGTTCTTTGCATAAATGATGACGTCGCCTTTCATTCCATGCATCTCATACCCGTAGGATGGATGACTTGAGTCGGTTGCTTCTGCAAATGTGACGATGGTATCAGCAGGATTGTCATGCACCAAAATCAGGTCTCCAGCATCAATGCTTCCAACCTCTCCATTTTCATCGTGAACCATTGATTCCGATTCGACCACGACAAGGGGGGGCATTGAGCCGGTGTGGATGAAGAGCGCCAAGACCAAACAGGCGATCATTCCGACCGCAAGAGCGATTTCCAGAACCAAGGTTTTGAACGGGTCTTGGCTTGACATCGGTCGTCCTCGTGCTTATCGGCGGAGGCCTCTGCTATCAAGGAATTCATTCCATTGGGCGAGATATCCCGCTCCTAGAGTTTGTGCAGAGAGGTCTCCATCGTTCTTCTGACGACGTAATTCAGCAGTGGATTTGATTTCCATGATTTCTTCCAGGGTGACGATATGGCCTCGAAATCTGAGAAATTCAGGGAACGCTATGAGAAATACGATGCCCGAAAAAAAGCCGAGAGTTAACGCTAAGCCTGTGTGTTCACCCCAATCTGTGTGGTCTTGCAAGAATAAAAGCTGGTATGCACACAAGGCCAGTAAAGCACCGCTTGCACCTGAAACAATTGCAGTAATCCCGTATTGTTTTCCGTACTGGGATTCCCACATGCGGGGTAGGAGGGATTTCTGTTCACTCATGGACTCGCCTGTTCGATGCATTGCTAGAGGCCTCTTGAACCCTCGGTTTTCATGCGCTGGAATCGTCCATGCGAGGGATGAGGGAGTAACCCCTAGGGGCATCCTTCATATGCAATGCGAATAGTGGGGAACCACCTGTAGGTGGAAATCATGCGTCGTGCAATCTTTCTTTCGCTTCTCTTCGTAGTATCAATGCTCTCGCCTCTAGCGATTGCATCGACAACTGAAACACAATTCAAAGATGGGTCAACGAGTTATTCCCATACCTTTTCCCAAGCCGGTAACGGTACAGCAGGAGTTGTATCAATTCCGTACGGTGCAGAGGTCACCTCAGCAGAATTCAATCTCAGAGGAGAAGCAAGCCAAACCTCGTGGACCAACTTTTCCACCAACGATCACTACGGTGGCGAAGGTGACAGCCGGATCCAAGGAAAGAGCAGCAGTGCTCCATCGCCGTTCCAAACGGTTTATCGCGATAACCTCGAAGTCACGGGCCAATCGGTTTACCTGAAGGGTAACCCAACAGAATATTCTCCACGATTTAGCAGTTCAAACCAAGTCAGTCAAATCGGTAGTGCAACCATAAACACAACCGGTGAATTCGTTGCGCTCAGCGACCAAGGATACGTGAGCCCTACCAAGAAATACAGCGACATCACCGTTTCGGGAGGTTCTTGGACCTACACAGGTGTTACCATTCCGGTATCCGATGACCAAATCCATGTTCTCCGGTACACCTCAACCTCCATGACTGGCCTTCCAACCATCCAACGCTACAACGCTACAACCGGCGTTTATTTGGGGACAGCATCGATTTCCTACGGTTCACCGTGCAATACCAACGCATACCGAAGCATCCACGATGCGGACATTTACAACGGAGATATTTATACCGCTCACTACTCATATTACAGCGTATCAAAGTGGAGTTTGAACACCGCCAAGACACAATGGACCTGTCAAGCCATGTACAACTACAATTATCCAAATTATGTGACTGGAATTGATTTTGACGATAACACCGGAAAGATGTACGTCGCCATTTACGATACCTCAGCACAAAACCACTACGTCAAAGAAGTGAATCCAGCGTCACCAACGGTGGTCTACAATTCGTGGTTGATGCTGTCCACATCCTACTACTACGATTACGGAGCAGGACTCACAGTCAGTATGCCTAACATCGCTTACAACATCTACTACTACAACACGGGGTACAAGAGTATCCACTATCATTACAGCATGCAAAATGGCTTCTTGAATCCACAAGGTCAACGAACAATGCCCGGTGGTGGCCACTATGGGATGGTTGATACCGAGGACCACAAGGTCTAC
Source organism: Candidatus Poseidonia sp. (assembly GCA_029250625.1). Taxonomy (GTDB): domain Archaea; phylum Thermoplasmatota; class Poseidoniia; order Poseidoniales; family Poseidoniaceae; genus Poseidonia. The sequence continues at coordinate 12,384 of JAQXEX010000037.1, forward strand.
TTTTCATGTCATTACTACGCATCATATTGTTCTCAAGGGCAACGAAAAATTCACGTCTATGGTGACGGAGCTCACTTTGACGTCCGTTCTTCTTCCGTATCCACTCAGATGATTGTGGGGCAAACTGTGAGTTTGTCGCAGGCTGTTGATTCGATCACGCTTAACGGCGTATTTGGTTCGACGCCAACCGGAACAAGCATTCGGATCGATATCTCGAACGATGGAGGAACTACATGGAAGTCTGCGGCGATAGGCCAGAAAGTGACCTTCCTGAATACAGGAAACTCAATGACATGGAGAGCAACTCTCAACGGTTCTGCTTCAAAAACACCGGTTCTTGGTGATGTAGCCTTAAGTTATACAACAAATTACCAAACCTCTGGATACTACTATGCTTACTATTACGTAGGGAGCGGTACAAAAACAACGGTCGCTGCAACCGTTGATTGGATAGAGACTGGACCAAGTTCCACCTCCGTCAAGGTCAATGTAGGATACAGCTCAAGCACATCCTGCGGCTCAGGACAAAGCGGAGTCGTCTCCTTTACCTCTCCGAATCAAACCAAATCAATGTCGGGGACCGGATATTATCTCTGCCTTCGAATTGAACTCTCCACATCTCAATCCCGCTTCACGCCATCTTTGACCGACCTCAAGATTGCGCTGCATTCCAATGCTCCGCAACAACCTGGAATTGACATTGATGGAAAGAACGTCTACAAGCGCTCGCCCCAAAACGGCGCCCTTCTTGGGCCCTTGACAGTGACTTCTACTACGTCTGGAAATACAATATTGAATACATTGAACGGTGCCATCCCGGACACTGGTTCGGGTATCGTTGACATCCCAATTGAGCTAACCTCTAGTTCTGCAGGTATTTTGGTCCTTGAATCCTTCCAAATAACATACATCATGCAAACGGTAAATCTGGATATCTCGATCCCCGAAGGTGAAATCCTTCACGAGCGTATCACGCCTTACGAAGTCGTCACGCGCCACATTATCGGAGAAAGTGCTACTTCGATGGTAAGTGCAGAACTTGAACTCCGAACCAATTCAATGGCTAACAATCCAATTCTTTCCTGGCAGTATGGAGATGTCTTCCCGGCGCCCAATGACCCAGGCCAGTATGTTGTCATGGATTCGAATTCATATTCCGTTGAAAGCAATGGAATTTTGGAAATCCACTGGATGTTTTTCGTCACAAGTGAATTCCCCGACCAGAACAACGTCCGCTTCCGCACGGGATGCTTGGACGACAGCGGTACTGCTGGATTTGCCCCTCTTCCCCTCACTTCGGAATTGGGTCTTGAAGTCAACCGCTCCTTTGGCCTTGGTTGGTTGAAGGTGCGTGACAATGATGGAGAAGTGACCTCTTTGGACACCCCTGACCAATCATGGGTTGCAGCAGGTGACCAGATTCACTTTGCAGGCGCAATGTGGTTCCAAGACACGCAAGATGCTCCAAAGGACAGTGCTTTTGACGTCCGAGTTTCACGAAACGGATACGTGGAGAGCACGGCTCGCGATACAACAAATTACAACGGCTCGTTTTTCGTTTCCATTGATCTTCCGAACATTGACGTTCCCGATGGAATGACCTACGAAGTTCAGACCTACAACGAACGAAACCCCGACCATGTTCAACAACCCAACGCCGATTGGCAACGAACGTTCAAGATTGATGCAACCCATCCAGAACGAAAGGCCGTTTATCCTGAGGAGGGCGCGTACGAAGCTGCTGCTAACGAGCAATCGATTCGTGTTCTTGTTGAAGACAAAGTGGGTCACCCCATGCAACTTACGCTCAAGTATTGGGTTGAGGCCGACCATGATTTGAACCGTAACGGTGAAGCAGACCCCGAAGAATACGCAAGTAAAACGGTAAGCAATTCCACAGAAGCTCGCTCCAAGTGGTTCATTACGAACATTGACACTTCTCGTAACCCCAACATGGGCCGAATTTCCTATTACTGGGACGGTGGCGACCAAGCCGGAAACCCGCTCCATTACACGGTCATGAATGCAGAAGAAGAACTTCTCAAGTTTGAATCCGAAGATGGCTTCTCGTACGACGATGCAACCTTCAGGACGCGAAAAGACTCTGCGGCTGTCTTCACTGGACTCGAGTGGCTTGGCCATGAAGATGATGAAGCGGTTTATGCAGGAATGCATCAAACAATATCCCTTGGTTTCATTGATGCCAACACTGCAATTGACTTTGAATACATCTCGCTGGTCTTTGACTTTGAAGGGCCAAACCCCGAACGAGATGCTCAAAGCATCTCTTATTCTGGTTTGAACAACACCTTCTGGTCGGATTCACCCTACCTCAACTTGCTACCAACCAGCAGCATGGTGGAAACCACCAATGAATCTGGCCTTCCATGGATCATGTTAGAATTTAATTTCATCATCAGTTGGGACTGGCCCGATGAAGAAATGGGCGATGTCGCTCTTGTCTACAAAGAACTTGGAAGTTCAGACCCGTCTCGAATCTTACTTCTTGAACACACATTCAGGGTTGAGAACGACTTGATGCTCTCGCCGACCGAGTTTGCGGTTGAAGACATCAGTGAGCCCCGTGTTGGCCCCGTCGCTGATGGAAGTCGCGTTCGCAAAGACGACCGTCTGGCCTTTACTGGACGAGTTGTTTACGAAGGCAGCCAAACTGCAGCCCCACGAGATGTCGGCATCCTTGTTGAGGTCTTTGATGGTGAGAAGTTGTGGTCCGATGGTTCACTCACCAATGAAGGTGGATATTCAGTTGAAGTTCCACTGTCATCTGCTCTCACGCTTCAGTCCTCTCCGTCCAGAACATGTTTGATTTCAATTACGAACATTCCAGGACGTGGAGAAGACATGACCGGGACATTGGTTTCAACAACCCTGCAAGTGGTTGTGGACGATGCATCACCGCGTGTAACCCGCCGAATATCACCTCTCAATGTGATTGATATCTCCGCAAGCAATGACCTCACTCAGATTCCTGTAGAGTTCCAAGGAACCGAAGACGCAGACCTGACCGGATCGAAGCAAATGGTTCATTGGGTCATGCGTGATTCAACTCGCACCGTGACCATCGGTGCTGGTTCAACGCTCCTCGGCATGCAACAAGACGGACAAACCGTGATGTGGACAGGAGTTCTCGACATCACTGCAGGTGGGACCATTGTTCCCAAAGCAGGAGATTTCGTTGGTTTCTACTTGTCGGGATATGACGCTGCTGGAAATCAATTCCCATTGGTGTCAAACTCTGAAGCAAGCCCAGTTCCTGAACTTGCTGTGGACGATACAGACTTTGAGCGACAATGGGTACGTTTGGGTGCTGTTGGGCCCGAATTGCGAATCAGCAACATCGAAATGAGCGATGACCACATCGCACCTGGTTCAAAGGTTGACATCACTGCTGACGTGTTCAACGCTGGTGGAAATACAACAACCCGTTTCATGGTTTCATTCTATGCAGGTGACGATGAAAAGCCGTTTGAGACCGTTTCCCTCACCGGAATAAATGGAGGAGAAACATTGTCCGTAACCGCGCAATGGGACTCTAAGGAAGTCGACCGCGTTCGAGTTGTGGTTGATGAGGAGAACATGATTCCAGAAGCTAACGATGACGACAACTCTGCCGAACACGCTGTGACCATTGCCTACGGCGAATACCTTGGTTGGTTTGACTCGGTTCGTGAGAATCCACTCGCTTGGATCTTTGTGATTCTATCCATCATCACGCTAGCATTGGTATTTACCGTGGCCAGTAAGACTTCAATCGACTACGGCGAAGGTGCCTTCGACGAAGAAGATGAAGATTGGGACGATAATGACGACGACGATTTCGACGATGACGACGATGACGACGATGATTACGACGACGATGAAGACTGACATCCTGCGTCATACCCTCTAACTGTCGAATGACCGACCAGCCAAATCCTCAAGAAGGGTGGGCATTGCGATAATCAACAAGGGTGGGGAGAGTATGTCTCGTGTATTTTCCAACTTGCATCCTCTCTTGGCCACTGCTTTGAAGGAAAAGGGGTGGGAGCCTACACCCATTCAGGACCTTGTTCTGCCGGAACTTGCGAAAGGAGAAGACCGCATCATCATCGCCCCGACCGGTTCGGGAAAAACGATGGCGGGAATTCTACCGCTTTTCGACCGATGTTTACGAGAGGAATGGAAACCACTTTCGATTCTCTACATTACACCCCTTCGGGCATTGAATCGTGACATTGACCGACGTTTACGAGAACTTGCTGAGGCGGTAGGTCTCAAAGTTGATGTTCGTCACGGCGATACTTCCCAATCTCAACGAACCAAGCAAACGCGTAAACCCCCTCACCTTCTGGTCACTACGCCGGAAACGTTCCAGTTGATGTTCAGCGGTAAGAACCTCAGAGCCATGCTCAAAACGGTCAAAGCCGTAGTCGTGGATGAAGTTCACGATTTAGCAGCCTCTGAACGAGGCTGGCAGTTGAGCGTTGGATTGGCTCGCCTTGAAGCCTTAACCGGGTCTCCAGTCCAACGCCTGGGACTTTCGGCAACGGTTGGAAATCCGGATGAAGTGGCTCAATGGCTTTCTCCTCAAAATGGCAAGGCCATTATTGCAATGGGCCATCGGGAAACCAAACTGACCGTGGAATCCACCACACCTCTACCTGAGGATGAAATCGGGAGCATGGACCTCACCTTGAGTCCTCGACAACATGCTTGCTACCGGCAATTGTGTACGATTTTACGGAATGAAGCTCCTTGCCTCGTGTTCGTGAACAGCCGAAGTGAAGCGGAAACGCTGTCAACCCGCCTCCAAGCGATGGCTCCGGATTTGAACATTGGAGTGCATCACGGTTCATTGGCTGCCGAAACGAGACAACAAATGGAGGATGAACTTCGAGACGGTTCACTGTCCGGATTGGTCTGTACCTCGAGTCTTGAACTCGGCATCGATGTCGGTAGCGTTCGGCGCATAGTTCAACTCCATTCCCCCAAATCCGTTGACCGGATGCTGCAACGTGTTGGGCGTGCAGATCACCGACTCGGCGGTTTAGGCCGTGGTCATCTTCTTTCTTGGGACACGGACCACCTCAGCGAATCAACGGTCATTGCACGTCGGGCCATGCTTGGAGAAATTGAACCGGTTGAATGGAGGAACAGGCCTCGAACCATTGCTGCAAACCAACTGGTCCTCATGGCACATTGTTTCAAGGCAGTACCCATCGATGAAGCCACTGAAATGCTAGCGAATGCAACTCAATTTGAGGGTTGGAACAGAGCGGATACGGAGGCCATTCTTCAGGTACTTGCTGAACGCTGGGTTCTTCGCTTCATTCCAAAGCCTGAGGAATTGCCGTGGTACCGTTGGCCTAAGGCGGTATATGAGGTGGCAAAAGAAGCAGCAGCGCGCACTGAAAACCCGCTACCTGATGACCTTCCGCTGTACTCCGTCCCAGATGAAGAAATTCCCAATTCGTACACAGGGCGAACGGTGGATGTGCCCAAACGATTCAAAGACGGTTGGTTTTCTTCAGCAGGTAGAACCCGTGAATGGGTCTCACATCACCTGTCCATGATTCCAGACAAACGCTCCTATCGTGTGCGCGATGCGGTCACCCGCAGAAGTCTAGGGAATGTGGATGAGGCCTTTGTACTCAGTTTGAACGACTCTGGGGAAGAGGAGGATGGAACGCCGAGGCGTTTTGTCATCGCTGGAAGAACATGGATGATTGTTGATGCTGATCCGGAACAATCCGAATTGCTGGTCGCACCGGTGAATGACCACGCAAAAGCCCCGCAGTGGCTTGGTGAATTGCCCCCCGTTCCAGCAGGTGTTGCTCGTGATGTTGGATACTTACGGCACTTGATTGCAAGCGACCTCGGCTTGTTACCCGTTCCGACTCCTCCTGAATTTGACCCGCTTTCGCTCATCTCCCCCCAAGAGGGCTTACTCCGTGATTATCCACTTGATTCTGAAGGGATGAGTCTGCTTGCTGAAGTGATTTCATCGCACATGGAGGCCACCCAACAGATCCCCACAGACCGTGTCATCACCATTGAGGAGCGTGACGACGCCTTGGTCATCAACATCTGTCAAGGTTCTAAGATCAACGAAGCCCTGGGCCACTTTTTGCTGGCAATGGCATCAACCAAGTCGGGTCACTGGGGGCGCCTCATTGCTGAACCCACTCGAATCGCACTGCAAACCAGTGGAGTTCGCCCGGAAGACATCGTCTCTTGGCTTACTGAGACACCTCCGGACGCCATTGAACAATTGTTGAGCATTACCGTACCCAATTCAAGACAGGTTCGTTGGAGATTTGCTCAGGTAGCAAAGACGTTTGGAATCCTTCGTCATGGCGTAGACCCTCGACGGATCAACCTTCAAGCCCTCTTGAGAAAATATCGCGGAACGGTCGTCATGGAAGAGGTTCTTTCCAAACTCTTCCATGAGCGGATGGATGTCCGTGGAGCAAGCGATGTGATGCAGGGAATTCAATCTGGATTGTTAGAATTGCACATTACCGCAACCGGGCCGTTGGGCCTATCGAACCGAACTCAAGACGACATGCTGCTTCCAAATTGGGACAACGCTGCGTTAAGAGAGCGGCTGAAGTTGCGATTGACGAACGAGCGAGCAGTGCTGTGTTGCCTGAAATGCCACGCAACCCGCCGATTCCGTATTGCCCGTTATTCCTCCTTGGATAAGGCAGATACATGCCTCAAATGTAAAGGAAAAATGCTGGCCTGCGCCCGAGAGGGTCTTCAACCAATGCTAGAGAAATGGGTGGCTTCCGAGGACCAAAAGGAGCAAGACCGAATGATGAAGAATGCAAGCATTGTTGCGAATCGAGGTCTTGAAGCGATTCTTTGCCTCATGGGCCGTGGAATCGGGGAGGCTACTGCGATCCGCATTCTTGTCAAAGTGCCTCAGGGTGATGAAGAAGGCTTGCTTGAAGCCATTCACCGAGCGGAAGTGGAGTATGCCCGAACGCGTCGTTTTTGGGGATGAGTCAAACCTGCATGTTGGCCTTACAAGAAGGACATTGAATGGTTCCAGAATACTCTTTGGGAACATTGAGTTTTTCGTTGCAGTGGCTGCATGAAACTTGTTTTTTCTTGTCTCCTCCGCTCAAATCGAGAATTCGCTGCAATGAAGGCGGCCATCCTGGCTTCATGTTACCGTCTCCTAAGAGCAGTGGGAGGCCAACGATAGCGAGGCAAGAAAACGAACACAAGATGGAGGTCATGAACATTGCAGTATCGCCCCAAACCAACGTGACAGGATTCATTTCGGACATTTCTTCCGCATGGAATGCGAGGCTCAATAACCCCGATACGACCAATACACCCATCGTAAGGTAAATTCCGTTCTTGTACTCTTGATGAATGAGGCCTCCCCCGATGAGGAATCCCATGCCGATCAAAAACCCGACCGGTGAGAGCAACCAACCAATCATCTGGTCGTTGTTAAGCGTCCACACCATGGACCAACCAATTCGGATTAATGCATACAGAATAATGAACGTACCAAGAGTTTCGTACGTGCTGTTTTTTTGAGGCATGACAATCTGTTGCATGGCTGGAATTGGTCCTGCTAATCCACCTTGATGGTAAACCACGGGTTGAGCGATTCCGGGTTGAACGACTCCGTTTTGAGCTTCATCCGCTTCCATTAATCGGATGACCACATCGTCTTTACTGCCTGAAATTTTGAGTCCACGAGATTTACACTGTTTCTTCAATTCAAGAAGGGTGAGCGACTCATAGTCCATAGAGGGGCCTAACATTTTGCGCATTTAATCGTTATTCCTACATTTTACAGCAGAGAAAGGAATGGTTAGTAATCGGTCAAACTTCACTTTGATTCACATTATCATCGAACATCAACGCTTCTCGTGGAACACCAAGCATCGCTTGTCGTAGCGATGAACGGAGTTCTGTGAGTTCACCGTAACATACGAGTACATCATCGTAACGAAGTTGTAGGTCAGAATCAGGATTCCATACCAAACGGTCTCCCCGTGATAGTGCAAATACCGGAATGGAGGCAAACACTTCGTGCAGGCGCTTTCCAACCATTTTAGGATGGTTCCTCAGTTGAAGCGAGAGCACACCGGAACCGGGAACTGTTCTCAGTAATTGGTCGAGATCAACCTCTCCAAAAGCAGTGTCTTCCATGATGTACTCAACGATCGCCCCAGCTACATTGACACCGCTCGCTTTCTCAATGCCTTCAAGTCCAGGGGACGAGTTGACTTCGAGAACCAACGGCCCATGATTTCCTTCCAACAAATCGACTCCAGCAATGTTCAGCCCGAGTACACGAGCAGCACGACAAGCGGCTTCAGCATAACCTTCGGGCAGTTGGACATTTTCTACGGTTCCATTCAGGTGGAAATTGCTTCGGAATTCCCTCCCCCGTGCCCGTCGACGCATGCAAGCAACGACACGGTCACCAACCACGAGCGCGCGAATGTCTTTACCGTGAGATTCAGCAATGTATTCCTGGACCAAGACGGATTTTCCGGTTAAGAGGAGTCCTTGAACGAGATTACGCACTTCAAACGCGGTATGGCGCAAAAACACGCCCTCTCCTTGGGTGCCTTGGGTCACTTTGACGACCACCGGAAGTCCTCCGACGGCGTCAATGGCTTGCTCCACATCCAAAATGTCACGTACATAGACCGTGCGTGGAATCGGGATACGATTCCGTGCCAAAATCTGTGATGCATGCAATTTGTCTCGGCTTTGAAGGATACCCTGGCTGGTATTCGCAGTCCACATTCCAAGTTGTTCAATATGCCTCAACACTGCGACTCCGTGTTGAGTGATGGAATGTCCGATACGGGGTATGATGGCGTCATAGGAAAACGGTTTACCCTTGTGAAGGACATCAACACTTCCGTCCATGACCATCAACGAGAACTTCATTGGGTCGCACACATCAACCCGCAGGTTTCGCTTTCGGGCCTCTTCTACGATACGCCTGGTACTGTACAACCGAGGCCCCCGGCTGAGAACGGCAAGACGAAGACCCATACCCTCACGGCCCACCGTTTCATTCTTATGACCATCGGTCGCCATGTTGTGCCTATGAACGGACGCGCCTTTCAAGTGCTCGGAACAAATGGGAAGGGCTATGTCCGATGAAGAGGAACTGGATGCAACCGGTGCTTTAGCGGTGGATGATGACCAAGATGAACTGCTCGAAGAAATGAGCATGGATGAACGAAAAAGCCGGCTAAAGCAGGCACGATGGAACGTGTTCATGTATCTCGGGATTGCCGCCATTCTGTTTGTTTTTGCATTGTTCCCGATGCCTTTCTCAGCCAATTATGATGAGTTTACGGCATCCGCAGAAAAGGACATTGGCCTTGTATGGGGGCTGCCTGTTGATGGCGAAGACATGTTTGATGTTCCCATAAAAATTGAAGTGACAGCATCCAAACCCCCATCAGAAGCCAATGTTAACATTGGCGTATATGTCCTTGAACAGAAAGACTGTCAAAGCAACTTAGGGGAGTTTACCACGATAGCAAAAGACAGTGATTCGCATGAGTACCAATACAAAGAAACATCGTCTTCGGTTCTTCCAGACGGTGTTTATGAGTTTGAATTTGCAGTTGATCCAGGTCATTATTGTGTCATCGCAGAGTACCTTGACGAAGATGGCTCAAAGATTGGCCAACCCAGCGATGGAATGAGTGTTTCAGGGAAGGTATATCCGAATCAATTCATCGGAGGTTTTGCTGGATTCCTGTGTTTGCTCCTTTCCGGATTTGCTTTTGTTGGGGCTCAAAAACACGGCAAGGCACTTCGAGCTATTCTAGAAGGCGAACATGAAACCACCGAGAGCAAAGTTCTGGCCGCGGCAGGCCCTACCGGGCCGCCATCTCCAGGGCCAAGCGGTCCTCCTGGTGCCGCACCAAGCGACTCTCCCGATCAAGCAGGTCCGGATTCGCCTCCTTTGGCCGAGTCTGATTTGGATTCAACGATAGATGCTGGCGCTCAAGAGGGTCAATTTATCCCTGCGGAAAATGGATTTTTCTTCAAACAAATGGCGGATGGAACTTACGAGCAGACGGTGTACGTCCAAAACGAAGACGGCACATACCAGCCACACGAGGAGTGAAGCGAGCATTAACCCCTGACGAATGATGCATCTAAGTCACAAATGAGCATCATCCTTGAAAGGGTAGATGCCTACGGAAGAATGAGGGAAACCTATGGGCGAAGCAGCAACCACCACCCTAACGGTTGCTAAACTCAAGGCTCTGTGTATTCTCAACGATCTCTCCGCCAGTGGTAAAAAATCAGAATTGCTTGAACGATTGCTTGAAGCAGGTGTTGACAAAGAAACACTCGGAGTTGAGGTTTTTGATGACAAGACGGCGACCTTCCACTCCACATTGGATGAGGATTCAGAATCGGTTGGGGATGAAGAAGCGGTCATGTTTTCTCTTGAAGACGAAGATACCCTGACTCCAACACGATCGGACGACGAACCAGAAATGGAAGCAGCGGACCTTTCAGACGATGATTCAGATGACGACATCCTCGAAGCAGAAATTTTGGATGCGGACTTGGTTGAGATTGACGAAGGCGAATCTCAATCTGAAGAACCTCTTGCAGAACCAGCAGCATCCCCTGGGGTAAGTTCGGTTCGCAGCGATTCACCAGCAACCCTGATTGAGATGCTTCAGAAGCCTCAAGTCGCCGCAGTTCTCCTCACTGTGATTATTCTTGGAGCAGGTGGTTGGTATTACATCAACAATCAACTTGAGCCGTTCACCGCAGATTCGTTGCGCTATGGTGATGAAATGCGTTATGCTGTCCTTGATGGCAGTTTTATGGCCACAGAGGAATTCGTTGAACTCATTACTGACCGCATTGAAACAGAAGATGACATTTGCAAGATAAGAATGATGTTTGAGGGCAGTGGAGAAGCCAAAATCACCGACGGGCAAGCGAGTGAATTGTCCAGTCAAGGCTCCTTAGATCGTTTAGGAGCCGTTCGCGCTAAAGGCGGACAAGGTATGGATTGGCTCGCAGTTGAGAGCACCAACAACATGGACTTTACCGGCCCGGGGAAGTTTGAAATTTTCCGGCATGTGAGGAGTTCAATTCCCGGTTCAGATGCATGCAGCGGAACTTCATTGGGAGGCGATGGTAATGGAATGCTGACGGTGACGCGCTGGACAGAACTTCGAGAAGAAGTCAATCTCGCCACTCAGCTTGACTTTTCAGCCTCCCTTGATGGCGAATATCAAGGCACAGCGATGAGTTATGGAATCGGAGGTCTTCTTGGAAGTCTCGACCTTTTATCACCGGGGCTAGGGCTCATACTCCAACCCGTAGAACTTTCCAGTTTCTTCGGAAATGAATACATCACGAAAGACGCAATAGGTACCAGTTCAGGATGGGAATGGCGGGTTATCGGTACCGAGAAAATCGGCTCCACTAACATGTGGAAAGTCACAGCAACTCAGCAAGATGTTCGGGATCTATGCCTCGGATATGCAACGATGAACCTCTGGCTTGATGGCGTGAGTCCATGGGCCGTCAAACAGAGTGTTGACGTGGCCATCAGTAGCAGTGAATCAAATCAAGCCAGTTGCTCAGGATGGCAGCAACGGGGCGTTGATGCAGTTCTTCCAGAGGGAGAACTTGAACTTCATCATACCTTTGAGCGTACATACCTTCAGCGCGGTGTAAAAGCCTTGGAATTGGGTCGCTCATATGACAATCGCCCACAAGCGAACGAATTGAACCCGGACGATGACGAATTGGTTGCTTGGGGCGTGGATGGATTGCACATGCCTGACAACAGCACGCACCGTCCTCATCCACTCGATACAGCGGTCGTTTGCGTTTCTGAACTCGGAAGCGTCGCAAGTGGCGCTAATTCGGCGCTCAATAACGATGGTTACATCTGGCGGGCTATTGACGAACCCAACGGAACTGCAACCGAATGGAACATTTCTTGGGTGGCTACCGATGACACCGCTGGATGGCTGCTTTATTCTGTAGAAGGGACAGCCGACGCTCTTGAATGCGAATACATTGCAAAAGGAACTTTTGACGATTCAATCACTCACAATCGTGAATCCATCCCTGAAGTCCTTTCCCTTGATGCGGTTGAATCGAGACTCATGAGTCAACAGCGCTTCCCTTCGCTGAGCGGGACAGAGGCCTTGTTTACCACAAGCGGCTCTTTGCATGAAGAAACACGAATGGGATACTTGGTTGTTGTACCCGGTTCAGGATTTGGAATCGATATTACCGAACTGTTTGATTCAGTGAATGGAGCCTCTACGGTTGATGTTCAGCGAAAGTGGGATTCTGGCGGATGGACCAACCAGTTTTCCTTGGTTGCGGATGCAAGCGACGGGCGCGTAGTCGGTTGGACTCACTTGAAATCGGTATGAGGTGTTTGTTCATGCCGGAGGATACAGAAGATGGCCGTGGACTGGACCACCTCATGGAACAAAACGAGGCCGAATTGAGTTTTCTCTCGGCTTATGGTGGTGTTGATTCAGCAAAAGGCGAGGATGGGCAAGCCATTCTTGAGGCTCTAATGAGGTTCATGCGTGCGGGTGGATTGGCCTGCGAGCTGAAGGAGAATGAGGTACACTTTGATTTTGGAACAGCAAGAGCTGAACCGGACGGTTGCACCGTGACCTGTAAAGGAACCCATTTGCCCTTGGTTTCCAGTGATCTTCACTGCCCTGGTTTTCACAACGGTAAACTCAGTAAAAAACGTGACAAGGTCAGTGTGCGTTTCACATCTTGGACCCAAGAACACCGTCGTTTCTTAGAACGCTTGGTAGAACATCACCGTTGTTAATTTATTTTGGTTCTTCGTGCGATCATAAGACCCGCAGCACCAACCGTTGCGGCCATCAATGAAACTCCGACAAATGGAAGGAATCCCTCTTCTTCAGCAGGAATGTCACATCCATTGCCCGTTGCATGAATGCCTCCATAGGCTCCGTCAGTGAAGTAGCAGGTTGACCAGGTCTTGTACCAGTCGCCGTCAGGGAATACATCGTTTGAATCATCAGCGTAGGTGGCTTTGACTCGCCAGTTCACGTAGGTGTGATCGCTAGGGGGCGTTAATGTCACGCTGTAAGTTCCGTCTTCAGCCGTCACCTCGTGATTGACCGGGGGGTCGCATATTCCACTGTTAAGGCAAATTTGGGTGGTTAGGGCAAGGGTAGTTCCATTTTCTGCAGCGTCTCCATCAACGGCAACGGTTATTTTCCATTTTTGCCCGTCCTGCGAAGGTGTGGTTCGCTCGTCGACGGTAAAGGGGACGTCTCCTGTAGGATTCGCATCTTGCCCGTCTTCTCCTCCAGCAGCAGCTCCGTTTGGGAGGGCAGCGATGAAAAGTAAGATGCAGATTGCGCTCACGACCGCCTTGCTCATGGCCCTATCAAGCCATGCTTGTTTTTTTAGGTTACGAAGGGATACCCGTGGGGTCCTATTCCATTTCCCAGAGTTCATCTCCAACCCAATGGACTGTTTTTATGCCCTTTCCCTTGGTTTGAGATACCAGTGCCTCGCTGGACATGCAAGCCCACCCAAGGGCAAGAGGGCGTTTGTGCTTCATGTCTCGAATCCACACTAAATCTCCCTCTTCTACACTTTCTTCTGAACCATGAATGCCGGCTACCATACAATCAGCCCCGTTCATCAAAAACGGAATCGCACCGTGGTCAACTTCTACCCATTTGTTCGCATCTTGATGGTCCAGAAACCCTCTGAGTGTGAGGAAGACACATCGCTCATCATTATCGTCTGTCAACTCGATTACGATGGGAGTTTTATCGACAAACACCATGGTCCATGGTCCGTATTCAGCCATCTCAAGAAATCCACCTTCCACATTAAGGTCAACGGCCAGGTCTTGTTCCAGTTGCTTCAAGAGAGGAGCGATGTTTTTGCGACGAACAGGTCTGCGTTTTTTCATCATCCAATCGTTGGTCATGTCTCGTTCTCGGGGTGACCGGTTATCATTCTTCGTCCATAGAGAATTTGATGTGGAACCAGTCCTTGGAGTGGCTATGGCCCTATGGTGTACCATCCGAACGTTTGCGAAACATGCACTTGAACTGGGCAACCAACCGGTTGCCGACCCCATCTTTTTCATCAAACCGAACCAATGTCTGCACGAAACAGGGCCCTTGCCCGTAAGTCAACATCCTGGAGAAATGCACCATGAAGTTGAATGCGTTGTGAACATTGGTGCAAACGGAGAGCCGGTTGCGATTGCGGTCGGACTTGACCTCACAGACCGGCCTGCTCAAAGCGATTTACGCGCAGAGCAGTTGCCTTGGGCCAAAGGAAAGTGTTTCCGTTCAAGCGCCGTCGTTGGACAATGGCACCAATGGAGTTCAACTTGGGAATCGCTCAATCTTGAAGAGACGGGTCTACGTTTGGAACTCACGGTGAATGGTGAGCTTCGTCAATCTGCCTTTTTGTCTGAGATGTCCGTTCCAATCCATTACCAAATAGCCTCGCTCACCGAGTGGGCTCCCGTTCAGGAGCACGATTATTTGTTCACGGGGACTCCTTCTGGAGTGGCTCAATTGGTGTCCGGTGATGCTCTTATTGCCCGGTTAATTGGTCCGCAAGACGCCGTTTTATCCGAAATCAAGATGCGCTGTGAGTGAGGGTTGCTTTCATATAGCCCGTGCTGGTCGGTGGCTTCGCAGGAAGTATCCCTATGGCGCAATGGCACGGAATTTCACGACGCAAACCGTCCGGCGGACGCAAGGTACAAGCACGCGGCAAGCGTTCAACAGAAATCTCCACAGAGAAGCAATTCGCTCTCGTTGGTGAACCAAAGCGAAAGATCTACCGAAAGACCGGTGGGAACTCCATGGTTCGTGTCATGGCTGCAAATCAAGTCAGCATCAGCGACTCCAAGACTGGGAAGACTTCCCTCGGTACCATTCACAGCGTGATTGAAAACGCATCCGACCCCAACTACGTTCGTCGTAACATTTTGGTCAAGGGCGCAGTCATTGAGACCGATAAGGGATCAGTAAAGATCACCTCTCGACCTGGAAAAGACGGCGTTATCAACGGCGTTTTGATTGAGTGAATACCACCGACGGCCTCAAGTGCACTGGGGCATAACCCCTACATGAGGAGATACGATGGACCACAACCCCGACCGATTGTGCGTTTGGCCTGGTTATTTTGACATGAAAATTTCTCGACGTAACGGTCGTCGGGTCCCAAAGGATTCTTCGGTCTTGAAGCCGGATTTGGAAGGCTTGTTTATGGCAGCCCGACAGGTTGGCCTTAAGAAAATTAAGCGAGAAGAGCACATCTCACATCCAAGCCGCCCTCACGGCAGGGAAGGAAGGTTGTGGGTCTCGGCCTCAGGAGCCAAGTCAAGCATCGGAGCCGTCTCAAAAGAAGAACTGTTGCAACTCATCGGAGGCCAATGGCGGCAAATGCAGCGAGACCAGCGAAATCAAGCTGAAAAACAGGCTTCACAAGGTCCACAAGCCGGCGACCGCAGAGCTCGTTCACAACGAAAAAGCCCAACGCAACA
>JAQXEX010000038.1 GCA_029250625.1 Candidatus Poseidonia sp.
GAAATGGAACAGGCTCGCAACCACCTTGTTCGTGCGCTTCATCTTGCAACGCTGGTCGACGATGTTGGTTCAGAACGCAAAGCGATGCGAAGACTGGGAGTATTGGCGCTCTACGCCGGCAACCTGCAACGTTCGTTTGACTTGCTTGCTGCGGCGACCAACCAACCCACCCCAAATCCCGTAGACACCATCCCTTCGCTTGTTCTTTCAGCCATTGTCGCTATGCTTCTTGAACAAGAATCAGAGGCCCGAGAACGTGTTCAACAAGCCGCGGACCTTCTCTCAACTTCGCCGGTTGAAGGCGCAGCCTCATTGGACAGGTTGGGCAGTATCTTACTCGCCATTGACCGTCCAGAACTGGCCGTTGAATTGTTTGATGAAGCCATGGAACTCGCCCTCATTGGAAACGATGAGACACATCTCGAAGCCATTGCGCAACGACTGCTTCAGGCAGAAAAAGCACTGTTGGAAAACGACCATGCAGACGTTTCTTCACTGCGGGCCTTACTTGACGGACTGACTCCGGTTGACCAAGGTGAAGGCAAGACCAAAGCGATGAATCAAGCCTCAACAAACGACGCTTAATTCGCCTTTCACTCAACAGGCGCAGGTGCTGCGGCATTCACGGCAGGCGAAACACCCGCTTCATAGCGCTTGAAGTTGTCATTGAACATTTCAGCGAGTTTGTTTGCAGTAGCGTCGTAAGCTTCACCGTCGGTCCATGTGGTTCTCGGCTGGAGTACTTCGGAAGGTACGCCAGGACAGCTGGTTGGGACTTCAAATCCAAACCGTCCGTCGGTGATGTAATCAACAGCGTCGAGGTCTCCATCAAGGGCAGCATTGAGCATGGCTCGGGTGTACTTGATCTTCATTCGGTTTCCTTCACCGTAAGCGCCACCCGACCAACCGGTATTGATGAGCCAAGCAGTGGAGCCGTGTTCGGCCATTTTGTCGGATAGGAGGTCAGCGTAAACACCGGGGTGCATGGGCATGAAAGGCTCTCCAAAGCAAGCGGAGAAGGTTGCTTGTGGCTCCTTAACTCCGATTTCTGTTCCAGCAACTTTAGCGGTGTAGCCCGAGATGAAATGGTATGCCGCTTGTGAAGGGGTCAGTCGTGAGATTGGAGGCAGGACTCCGAACGCATCACAGGTGAGGAAAATCACGTTTTGAGGATGGCCGCCCTTTGAGTCCCCGGTTCGGTTGTCGATGAACTCAATCGGGTAAGATCCACGCGTATTTTGCGTCTTTGAAGTATTATGGAAGTCCGGTACGCCTTCTGAGTCCAAGACCACGTTTTCCAAAACCGTTCCAAATCGGCGGGTCGTTCCAAAGATAGCAGGCTCATCTTCTTCGGAAAGGTCAATGAGTTTTGCATAGCATCCTCCTTCGAAGTTAAACACACCGTTTGAACCCCAGCCGTGCTCGTCATCACCGATGAGGGCTCGCTTAGGGTCGGCAGAAAGGGTTGTTTTTCCAGTTCCGGAGAGGCCAAAGAAAATTGCTGTGTTCTCACCGGTTGTGTTTGCAGAGCAGTGCATTGGAAGAATGCCTTTCTTGGGAAGAATGAGGTTCATGACCGAGAAGATGGACTTCTTGATCTCTCCAGCATAGCGAGTCCCGCCAATAATCACTTCTTTGGCAGCGTAATTCACGATGACGAAACACTGTGAATTCAGTCCGTCAACCTCTGCGTCAGCCTCAAAATGCGGTGCGTGAAGGACGGTAAATTCAGGCGTGTGGTCAGCCATTTGCTCTTCATCCGGTCGGATGAACATGTTGCGCGCAAAGGTGTTGTGCCATGCATTATGATTGATGACACGAATCGGGAGAGCCTCGGAGAAGTCAGCTCCACAATACAAGTCCTGAACAAAAAGAGCGTCTTGGGCAGAAAGGTAGTCGACGACCTTCGCTCGCATTCGCTCGAACGTTCCAAGGTCGGTTGAGACGTTCACATCGCCCCAATTGATGTCGTCAGAAACGGTTGCTTCATCGACGATGAATTTGTCATTCGGTGACCGCCCTGTGCGCTCTCCTGTTTCAGTGACTAAAGCGCCGTGTGCGCTCAGTTTACCTTCACCACGAGATACTGCGAGGTTGATTAAATCGCCAGCAGCGAGGTTCCAATAAACCTCTCCTGATGGTGTAATGCCGTATTTTCCGAGGTCCCCTGAAGGGGTGCCGTGGACGCCGCCCATGCCGAGCGTTTCTGCCGCCCCTCTTTGTCCCTTTTGGCTGTTCATTCCTCATCTTCTAGCATTTTATCTTGTCTTCCACCGCCCCAGTTTTAGAAAAACCAGGCCGCCATAACGGCGATGTACGACGATTTGCCCATTTTCCTGACAAACAACGGGCATATTCAAGGCGACGAGGCATCACCAAGTCTCATGGACGACCGAAGCGGAACCCAAACGGGTCCTGCGGGGGAAGATGAAGTCTTGCGTAAGAAGGAGTTCGGGCGCGCACGCGGTTTGAACCTTGGAGCGTTCATGGTGGCTTCTGATGAGTCAGAAACCATTGAAGAAATTCATGATGATGCCGAGGTTGCCGAACAGGAAATTGATGCTGCGGTCGGAACGCTGAATGAAATGTTCACAGCGGAATCCGAACCAACTGTTGATGATGAAACGACCGATTCCGTCACTCAAATCGCCGTACATGGCGAACAACAAATCAGCCGAGCCATGATGGTGATGATGGTCCTCATCTGGACCGCAATCGGGGCTTTGGTGGGGACCGTATTCCCTCCGATTCTCAGCGCTCTTGGCCTTCTTTCAATGGCGCTTTTCGGTTTTGCTTTAGGTGAACGCTGGATTCCTCGGCCATCGATGCACCTTCTCGGAATCACTTGGGTCATCATCTCAATGAAGTTGCTTTACGGATTAGCCCTTGATGCTTGGAGTTGGGGTTGGTTTGACTCCAGTCCACTCGGAAGCAGTGAAACGCTCGGTATTGCCATGTTGGGCCTGGTGGGCCTCAACGTCGCTGTTGCCTTCCGTCACGATGAAGATGCCATCGCCGCCCAATCGGCTTTGGTCCTTTTTGCGGTAGGGAGTTCTGCAGGAGCCGTCTTCGGTGGTGCTGGAGTTGCCGTCTTCATTCTGCTCGCCATGGCGTTGATGCACGTCCTTGCTTTGTTGCGTTCATCAGGAAATTTGGCGAGCCTCGGCATCTCAATCTCGTACCTCTGGGTAGGGGTCCACGCACTGTCGAACGATTGGACCATCCTTTCCTTGACCTTGATTCAAATTGAGAACGACCTCACCCTTTTCCTTCTTTTAGCAGTGGTTAGCGCAGCGAATGCGGCGATGGCTGCAGTTTTCGTTCATCATGAAAATTGGCTCAGTTCTGCTGCTAACGCCCTCGGATTGGGCAAACCTGGCCTGTGGGCGGTTTCGGTATCAATCGGTATGATCGGTGCACTCATGGCCATTGCTGCTCATCGTTCGGAAACTGGATATGCCCTTGCCCAATTGATGCTTCTTGCTACAGCCTTCAGCGCATCTTATCTTGTGGTTCGTGGCGTTCCTTGGACGACACTAATGCCCTATGTTCTTGCCCCAACACCGTTCTTATTGGCGGGATTGGCGTTGATGGTTACGGGCACCGTATCCATTGATTGGCCGTTTGGTCTTGAGGCATACTCCATCTTCGCCTCGCTGTTGGCCGGATTAACCGTCATTGTTCTCTTGCAGCATCAGACCAGTGTATCCGACCATGTGCTTTGGGTTGGAGGAATTGCCGTCGTGATTTTGCTCACCTTGCTGATCCCTGCTGAAGACGGTGGAAAGAATTCGAGAATCCTTCTCGCTACACAAGGAATTGTCTGGTTGGGACTTGCCGGTCTTGCGTTGCTCCGGCGCTCACCAAGCATTGCAGGAGTTGCCGTTTTGACACCGTATCTCTGGTTGCTGGTTTTTGCTACAGACTTTGAATCACGACTCGTGAGTTCGGACGTGCTTCCAATCGTTCTTGCGGAACAGGACATAGCGGTCTGGATGGCTCTGTTGGTGATTCAACAAGTCGGTGTGAACGTGTCATTGGGCACCTCAAACCTCAATCTTGCTGGTCGTCTTGGCGGGTTTTCTGAAATCAGCGCACGCCTAAGGGATTCGAAAGCACTGAACCTTTGGAACCTTAGCTTTGTTTTGGCCGTGTTGACCTTCGTCTCGATGGCCCGTCCGGACAGCCTCACCGCGTTGGGCCTCTTTGGCGGTATGTCGCTGCTGATTCTTTCCCATGCCTTCCTTGTGCTACAAGACGTTCACAGAGGAAAACCACGGACGCTGTTTACCGTATGGTGTGTAGCCGTCATCGCCCTCTCATGGAGATTCGGCCAAGAAGCCATTTGGTCTCTGATTCTCGTTCTTGCAAGCGGCCTTCTCCTTCTCGCAGCAGAGCGACGCCAAAAGGAAGGGAGGACAAAGGAAGAGTTGGAGCAATTGGAAGCACTCCCAGGACGATTGCTCACCCTCCACCTCGGTATCATCACCAGCTTGTTTCTCATCATAGGTCTTGAGCCTCAACGGCAGGCCGTGCTCACCGGTCAAGACGGATGGCTGAATGATGTCGAAAACCTTCGCATGTTAACGGTCCTCGGAGGAATCTCCTTGGTCATCTACATGAATCGTATATTGAAAATTGAATCGTTACTCACCCCGACCGTAGGCGCACTTGGGTTGTTGGTCAGCATGGCGTTAGCCGGTCAAGGGATGGACCAACCAGAAATCCAACTTACAGCCTTGGTACTTTTCGTCCTTACCGGCGCTTATTTGGCCCTTCAAGGAGAAGTGAGATCCGGATTGAAAGCACTTGCAGCCCAAGAACAACGTCGGGAAGAATTTGACGAAAAACGAGAACGTCTTCGCCACTTGGTAGCCGATGATACGACTGCAGACAAGACAACCTCGGTTCAACTCAAGCACTTGGATGCGGAAATGTTGCGTCTCGCTGAGGCACAACGAAAGCGGTCCAAACGGACCGATACGGGCTCCGCAGACGACCTCATCATTGGAGATATTCATTATCGCCCGGTAATGATTCTCATGTTCCTTGGAGTGGCTTTCTTAGGCGCTGCATGGGTTTCTTTTGCTTCAGACGGCGGGCTGCAAGCCCTCATGTTCAGCGCAGTCCTTTCCGTTCTTATGGTCGGTCTTTCTCGATTGCGTGCGAATTCCATCGGGCTGCGACTTCCTGATATTGCTGGAGTGGAATCCCCCATCGCGTTCTGTATGGCCGGGTTGGTTGTTGTTCACCTTGCTGGACGCATGACAACCGGTGTTCTTGATGGAGATGATGCACTCCATCTCATTGTTCTCATGGGGGCAATCGGACTTCTTGGTGGAATGGGATTGATTGGACGCAACGACCTCGGCCTTCGTCTGCCCAGTGCCCTTGAAGCCGTTGTCGCTCTTTTTGCTGTTGACAGAGTCCTCGCACTGGTTGTTGGAGGGCAGGTTCCAGTTCCGTTTGCCTTCAATCCGCTGGAGGGAGATATCATGCAGTGGATTCTACCACTGATCGGCGTTGAACTCGTCCTTCTTGCTCTTGTTTTGTTGTTTGACTGGGTTGAAGGCGAGCGCCTTCGGAGGGACCTTGACGACCATCGGGGTGCTTTAGGGCGAAGTGCATGGCTCGTTTGTTGCGTTCTCCTTTCGTTCGGTCCTGCAGGTCTCGTTGTGATCCTGTTCGCAGCCCGACGAAGTATAGCATGGGCGCAGCCTGCTGTGATGTTGGCGGTAATTGCTGCCCTTCCGTTTGCGTTACAATCGTTCAATCCATGGGCCCTTACGCCAGCCGGAATGACGCTCGAACCTACCCTTTCAGCGTCTCTAGTCGGAATCGGATGCATGGTTTGGACGATCTACATCGTCGCTCAAGAGCATGGCTCATGGCTCTCGAGTGCATTGTGGGGGGTTCACATCATGCTCTATCCTGCGGCCTTGTTAGGACAATCGCTTCCTCTGATGGTGTTTGCAGGACTTGCAGCCTCGGCAACTGCATGGATTTCCGGCATATTCACCCTCCGCAAATCGTGGCGCGTGATCGGCGCTGTTGACTTGGGTATCGCCTGGCTGTTTGCTGCGGTATCGTTTGTTGCTGGTGCTCAAGTTGAGTACCTTCTTGCAATGCTTGCAGCCTCAGCGGTTCTTCTCTTTGCAGTAACAGCACTGACTCAAGGCCGTCAAGAAGCACTTGCTGAGGATTGAAGCCTATTGCAGGGCCTCGGTCAATACACGCTCGATGTCCTCAAGCAAGGGAAGGAAAGTCTCTGAGTTTAACTCGGGAGAAAGACGCAAGGAAAGACTGGTCTTTGCTTGAGTTCCGCTGTTGCGAATACCAAACGAGAGCGTACCTTCTAACCCTTCACCGTGAACGAGGAGGAGGTTTTCTTCCCCCTCAAGGGTTCGAGTTCCGGCTTCAATACCACTGTCCCTGAGCACCGTTAAGATTTTTTCAGAAACAGTCTTCTGCAGTTCATTTCCTCGCTGCCAGCGTTCCCGATGGCTCTCTTTAACCGAGACTCTTCGCTTCCACCCGCGATTGAAAGAATCAGAATTGGAACCATCTTGAGCCAATAAAAAGGCACAGAGCGAAGCGGCTCCATCGCCAACAAGACTCCAATTTCCGCCTCGGTCAGGGTGTGATGCTGGCATGACAAGATGCCCCGAATCTTCAACTCCAAGTCGAAGAGGCATCGAATCGCTGATAATCAACCCGTCAGGGTGTCGTAATCCAACCGAGAGCCAACGGTCTCCAACAGCTGTTTCGAGGCAGAGTGTATCTGGGTGGAACTGTGAAACGAACCCTGTTAATGCAACGTCAGATTCAATGCTTGCAGCAAAACGCCACGGCCCATGTTGCTGCCCTGCTTCGACCAGCATTGCAGCCATTGCGTCCCCGTCAACCACTTTGTAACCCACTTCGGTTGATTCGATCAACAGACAGCGGTCTCCGTCACCGTCTAGAGCGGCTCCAACCAACGTCCCAAGAGGTGCGGGTTTCAGATGAGAAAGAAGTGCATGAGGGGAAGATGCAGCTTCCTCAACGGTCCATGTTTGCGTTGGGGAGAAATCACCAGCGCCACAGTTTGCATTGAGGGCGAGCGCGCTCCCACTCACTTCGCGTGTTTCTATGCCTCGCTTTGTGAGGAAGTCTGAGAGCCATGATGCCCCTGAACCGTGGGCGCAATCAAGGAGGAACGGTGTCCCAATTCTTCCGTTTTGAACTGAAGTTTGACATCCTCCAAATACGCTTTCAAACTCGCCCCATCGCCCTTCAAGCCACGCTTGATGGAAGGTTTGAGCCCAATCTTCATTCATCCGAAGCGCGGGCTCGCTCAGTCGCTTTTGTTCATCCAAATTGACTTCGCGCTCCTCACTTGCGAGAGCCGACAAGGTTCGGCTGATTTCCTGTTCTTGTTCGGGCGTTGTTTTGAAACCATGAGCGTCAAAGACCTTGATTCCAGAATCCGAAACGGGATTGTGGCTTGCAGTAATCATGCACCCCATTCTCGCATTGTTGTGCAACACTGCAGCGTGAAGCGTTGGTGTAGCACACAATCCAATGTGAATCACTTCGCTTCCACTGAGTTGTAGTCCAAGAGTTAGGGCTTCAACGATGGCTTCGTTATGCGGCCTGTCATCCCATCCAACAACCACCGTATGGCCTTGTCCAGGGAACAGAGATTGCACGTGGCTCAACGCCTCTCCTAACACCCGCATCAACGAGAGGTGAAGCGTTCTGTTCTCGGTAAGAGCAAGAATAGCATCTTCTTCATCCACGTGCTCAAGCGAGGTCTCCCCTCGGATTCCATCGGTTCCGAAATACGAGAACGTCATACGGCCCACCTCAGCGATGTTCAACGTCTGGGCCGTGGATTCCGGTGACGGTTGCGTTAGGCCATACCACATTGTTACAGCCCAAGACAACTCCTGGATTGGTGACACTGTTGCACCCAAGGGCGCAGCCTTCTCCTAACACGGCCCCAAATTTTCTCAACCCGCTCCCGATTCGTTTTCCGTCGATTCGGACGTGGACTTCGTTTCCGTCATTTCGTAGGTTGCTCAGTTTGGTTCCAGCGCCAAGATTGACATTTGCCCCAAGAATTGAATCTCCTACGTAGTTGAAGTGCGGCGCTTTGGCCCCTGGAAGGAGAATTGAATGCTTTGTCTCCGTCGAATGACCGACAACAGCACCTGCACATATCCATGAAAACTCTCGAACGTACGCCCCACTGCGAACCACTGCATGCGGGCCGATATAGCACGGGCCGATGATGTAAGCACCGGCCTCAACCGTTGCAGTAGCATCGATGATGATGCCTTCTCCCACCGTAAAGAATCCAGGGTTTTCACAATCGATCGTTCCAGAAAGTTGGCTCATCTGGGATTTGATGCCCAGTGGGTGGGCTGGGTCAAGAATTCGCCAGGCTGGTTCACCTGCTGGAAACTGAGGGACTGCTCCATCTTCGCTACCGCTGAATGAAGGGAACAATGCCTCCGGTTGGGCAGAGGTTGGCCAGTTCATGTGTTGGCGCACGAAGCACCTCGGCATGAATGTGGTGCTTCATCAAGCGACGAGATGGTAGATTCGCTTACCTGTAGAGGAGTCCAAATGAAATCCAATCAGTTCGGAGAGGTGGCGTGGGATAAACAATCCAACTTTTCTGGTTGTTAAGCCATGATTTCGCATTTTACGATCGTTTGACAGGAAACTGACGATGTCCGCTGCAGATGCGCCCGGTGATGTGCCTACGTAATCGATGATTTCGTTCTTCAGTCGTTCCAGCCGAGCCTTTTTTTGTGAGCCTTTTCCTCGCATTGTATTCTCATGTTATACTCTGTTGTGGAAGTACATCAACCGTGGTTGGGTTCGCCCGGGGGTCCCACCCTTTTCCCAGTGGCTTCCTCCTGAATATCGTCATGTGAAGTTTAAATTGAATTTCCCTTCTTTAATTCCAATGTTAGTCCGCAAACGTTGCAAAACGCACTCTGTTCATCCAGCGCGTTAGGATAGAACCAATCGAATTGTCCACATCCCACACATGGTTTGGAGGTTTCAGAATTATACACTGCAATTAAGATACTTGAAGACAAACTTACGGAATCCAAGGAGTTCAAATTTTTTGACCTCACTTTATCTGAATCATAAAATATATTATGGAAGTAGCCCAAATTTCGTTCAACAAGATCAATTAGAACAGCCTTCCAATATTTTTGACAGAGTTTCCAAAGGAATGCTTGCTGGTCCTTTTTATCTGCATATATAAGAGCAGATATGTCTTCACCATTGTATTCTCCTAAGTCTTTGTAATCTGCCCAGTGTTGTAGGATTGCTAAATTCTTTTTTTCAAAGTTAAAGAACTTTACGAGAAATTCATACAGCGCTAGTTCTAGGTTAGGGAGACGAATTGAAACCTTTACTCGTTTTCCAACCTTTTTTGAATCCTTTTGGATAGGAAAAAGAGAACCTATGCTAGAGTCACTTGCAAAAACTCTCCAAATTTCTCTTCGTAATTTGTATGCTCCACCACTTGGAGGCCTGCCCACCTTACTTTTGGGCTTTCGAAATCTGTGAAGCCTTTCCCCTTTAACATATTTCCCCGGTCCAGTTTTACCAGTCCTCACATGATATGTCCAATACCCAACTCCCGCAGGATCATCGGCTTTTTGGACCCATTTTGGAGGTTTTGATCTCCAGCGGGTTGAAGCTTTACCATCGTGTGTTAGCGCATCGTAGAGGTGTTTAGGAACATAGAGCGTGTAAGGATTTGTAGTGTCTTTATGTTCAAACCAGCGGGGGTGAATGACGCTTTTTACTACGATAATTTCTCCTTTTACCTTTCTACGTTCGTAAAATTTTCCAATTTTGTGCCGTTGAACTGTTTCAAGTGTTGGCCGTAAAAGTTCTTCCACAACCAACCGTAAGTGCGACACTTTATTATTCCTGTGGGAGGGGTACTGCAAAGCCTTTTTGAGGTGACTTAAGTTAAGTGATGCCAGGAAAAAAACACAACCAAAAAAGACATGATATTGATTCAACGAGATCCCCTTTACTGAACGCGAATGAGAGTTCAAGTAGGCTCGAAAGCCTTAATATTACAATGAAAGATTACACATTAGGCGAGAAAATAACTTTTGATGTTGCAAATGGGAAAAAAATCACGCTACCAGAACTGAATGAAGAGCAGATTGAACTCGTGCAGAAAGAAGTATGCATTGAGTACATGCGCAATGCAATACACCACCCAAATTGGGTCGGTTGGCCCGACGCCACACATGATTACAAAAACGTAGGTTTCGTTTTACAAGCGTTGAACCATAACACAGCGCGGGTTCTTCTCGTCATTGACGATGCCCCTGTTTTAGATCTGCTTGCCCTACAATACGGCGCTTACCGGCATTGGGGATATACACTTCATATCGATGAGGCAACAGTCCTTCGCCCACACCTACCTCCGCCCGAATACGAAGAGGATGAAACAGCGGCAGAACCACCTCAACAGACAGCGCCAAAAACCGACCTTCTTGGCATGGAGGTGGCTTGAATGTGGCTGTACATTTCAGGCGGCTTCTTGTCCATTGTCGCTCACCGCAATGAACGACACAACCTGCTCGTTAGGGCGCGTCATCCACGCCATATCCAAGCCTTGCTGCCCGATGCAGAGGTATTCCATTTGCGAGATGCCGATTATCATTTCAGAGCAGTCGTAAGTCGTGATGTCGTCCAGCAAGCTCTTGCAGAATACATGCTTACTATGGGTTATGATAACTTCAAAAACAGCATAACTGACAATAATTTTCACGGTGTTTGTGCTGATGTATGGAGGACAATGTGGGCCTACGGTAGCAGATACAGAAATGGAGGTGAATAAATGCGAAACAGCACAACACATCCAATTTACGTCTCATGGTTCGAAGAAGAGGGAGATAAGGGCCGGCTTGGCATCACGCTTTGTCCAGGAAAGTATCAACCGGTTGCATCGACAGGTAGTTGGGATCGACAGTTGGATCAAGATGTCCAGGCATTGAAGGAGATGGGAGTTGACCGTATCATCAGCCTCATCACGAAGCAAGACATGAGAGTTCTTCGGGTCGAGGGTTTGGGTGATGAGGTGATCAAACACGACATGGCTTGGAATCATTTACCCTTCGCCGATACCACTGCACCAACCGACCATTGGATGGATGAAGCCATTCCAATCATCAACGAGATAATCAAAAAAATTCCAGAAGGTGAATCCGTAGTTGTTCATTGCATGGGCGGTTTGAGTCGTGCCGGCACATTCGCATCAATTTACATGTGGATGAGGGGAATGGAAATGAGAACGGCCATTGAAAGGGTTCGTGAGCAGAGAAGCCCTCATGCGATTAATCCACGGCAAGTCGCGTTTTTGATGGCACTTGCGAACGGTAATGCAAATCCCTGATGTCTGGTGGGCGATGCAGGATTCGAACCCGCGTCGACGGGTTCGAAGCCCGTCAGGATATCCAAGCTACCCCAATCGCCCTTGTCCCTCCGAGATGTCCACCCCTCTTCAATAAGGCGGGTACCTTGGATAGGACATGGCGCGCAAATTACCGTGTATCC
>JAQXEX010000039.1 GCA_029250625.1 Candidatus Poseidonia sp.
CGCTCTTCTTTGGACCGGGAGGACCTCCGCTCTTCTTTGGACCGGGAGGACCGCCGCTCTTCTTTGGACCAGGTGGACCGCCGCTCTTCTTTGGACCGGGTGGACCGCTACGAGTTGGAGATGCTTGTGCTTCAGGTTCTTCTTCCTCTTCTTCGAATACTGCACCACAATGTGGGCATGTTGGATCACTGTCTTTCACAAGACCATCGCAAATCTCGCAGGCGAACATGTCCTCTTCGGGTTCTGCCCCGATCTTCTCAGTCTTGCCGTCTTTGGAACGGAACATGGACACAGCACACGTTAAGTCATACCCTTTGAGAGCAAGTTCAGTTTGAATTGCATGTTCAAAGGCTTGAGTCAAATCTTCAGGAGTATCGAGAACTCTTCCGTCATCAACATAGGTCACATTAACTTCAAACATACCGTCAGCCAATTTGGTTTGAGGTGCTTCAACCGCAACGCCTCGCTTTCGAGCAACTCGTCGAATGGCTACTTCCGAGATGCGTCGTAGAAGAGCATCGTTTGGAGCATCGGTTGTTGTTTGACCAAGTGCGCCCGCCATGATTTCTGCAGCGGGATTATTCGCATCGTTCCCACCGCGAAGGTGAGCTGGAAGTTCTCCGCCACCAAGGTTAGCAAGAACACTAGAGGCGGGGGATTGATTCATCGAAAGCCATTGGCTTCTGCGTTCATCCTTGACTGCTCGCTCTGCTTCTGCAAGGCGGTTAACCATGGCGTCCGTGGGCGACGCTGCCGGGTTTTGAGCAATTTTAGTTCCTCCAGGATTCATCGGAGACACGTTCCCGTTGTTGAGCGGAGCTGCTCCGCTGGCGATTGATGGCCCCCGGGGAAGTGTCGGCATGTCAGAGACAGGAGCCACATTGGAACGCTGCAGCGGTTGCTGTTGTTGAGGTGGGAACTGGGTTGGAGGGAAATTCCCTTGCATGGGCTGGTTGGGATATACACCTGGTGGGAGGTTCTGATTTTGTTGAATGCCTTGAGCCATTCCTTGCAACATGTCTTGTGGAATGTTCCCCATTTGATTCAAGTTGCTTTCTTGTTGCGTTCTTTGTTCTTGACCTGAAACTGGATCGAAAGAACGCTGAGGGGGGAAGGGAGGTAGGTTTTGAGAGGGCGGGGGATTGAATCCTCCTGCCATGGAATTGTCTTGACGAGAGCCGCATTCGGGGCAAAACATACTGTCATCGGGGATGACCACTGCACATGAGCCGCAATTCACACATTCCCCTCCTAGGCCTACGCTTGGGCGACCCTTCCTAAAGGATTCCGACAAATCCCCCTTCTTTGCATCGTTCCTTCGCTCTCTCGGGACGACGCACTTTCACTTTCGGACACATACGTTCATTCGCAAGAGCGGCGTGCATCTGGGAGAGGGGAGCGAATGTCAGTCTTGATCAACCCGAAAATCAACAGTTTGCTCGAGACAACCTCTCGGTCATTTTATCCAACACTAAAATACCTACCCAAGAAAATTCGAGGACAAATTGGCTTGTTGTATCTTCTCGCCCGAGTTGCAGACACCATTGCGGACTCCAAACATGGCGAAACAGAGGTGCTTTTGGCCCTCCTTGAACAATACAACGATGTAGCGCAGGGTCGCTCAACGACACTTCCAGATTTCACAGAACTTGCAAGCATACAGGCGAATGAGCATGAGGCCAAACTCCTCCGTAATGTCGAGGATGTTGTGGAAGGACTCAAGGACTATGGCGAAGGTGACCAACAGCGAATTCTCACATGCTTGGACGTGATCATTGGAGGCCAAATCTTGGACTTACAGCGGTTCGGAATTGCGAATGAAGGAGGCAAGATATCATCCCTCACAAATGATGAAGAATTGGACGACTATACGTTTAGAGTTGCTGGGTGTGTCGGCGTATTTTGGACCGAAATGTCGTTAGCCCACCTCATGAAACTACCTCCGGAAGAAGAGAAGGTGTTCCGAGAGAAGGGAATTCGCTTCGGAAAAGCATTGCAAATGATCAATATCCTCCGAGACATACCCGAAGACCTTCGCTTTGGCAGATGCTACATTCCGTCTGAGAGATTGTCACAACACGAGCTCAAACCTGAGGACCTGATGGATGAAACGAATCTTGAATCCTTCCGCCCTGTCTATGATGCCTACCTGGACTTGACCAATGAACATCTTGATGCGGCAATTGATTACATTCGAATGATTCCTGAAAAACAATTCCGTCTCAAGGCGTCAACAATGCTGCCAGTCCTGATTGGCCAGAGAACAGTCACGCTTCTTAGAACGGGCAACATCCTCAATTCCGATGAACGGATCAAGGTGACACGGGATGAAATGAAATCCTATGCCAGGAAGTTACTCCGTGCGCTTTTCATCCCTGGCGGCGTTCGCCGCCTCCTTGAGAAAAACAAGACAGTTTGACCTTCTATAGAATATAAAGAGTCAAGTAGGTAAATGCTCACTTAATTTTTTACGATTCATCTCAAATTGCACCCCAATGGGGAGGTCTCATAAACAAGCGGCGCGAGGGAGCAACGGTTAGGATGCTAGAACGACGGAAACCGCTCGACCTCCTCTTCCCCCTCAAGGGAAACGCTTCAACCCGAAGCGGCGAGGAAGAAGTCCAGCATCCGGGGACTCTTGAGCGATTGCGTGCCGGTGTCACACTTGCCAGAGATGCCGTCAAAGCAGTGAGCCTTACAGCAATGGAAGCCCTGCGAGAAGGTGCATCATACATCGGAATCGTGGGAGAAAAGAACGAACTTGTCGACCCGTTCGAACATCTTGACGCTCCGATTTGGTCCGAACGGCCCCCTGCAGAGCTCCTCAAACTCGCTTATGGCTACTGCGAAGAACTGACCATGCGAGAGGCTGGAAACTTCTACCACTCTTTCAAGTATTTACCCGACGACCAACGCATGTCAATGTGCGCCATCTATGCATTCTGCCGCCGAGCAGACGATATTGCGGATGGCGATTGGGCTGACCGATTCCCAGGAAGCCAAGGCGAAATGGACCCTGAGGCAATGTCTTACCGTAACGAACTCGAAGCGTTGCAAAATCAAGGAACCATCCTCGACCAAGACGCATACCTCAACAAAATCACCCAGTTGTTCTTCTTCAGAAAGAAACTCTCGACCTGCTACAACGAGGTCTATTCCACCGACCCGGTGTTCCTTGCCCTCAAGGACACTGTCGACCGGTACAGCATCCAGCGTGATGTGTTCGATGACTTAATTTCAGGAATGGAGGACGACCTCTACAACAACCGATACAGGAGTTTTGATGAACTCTACATCTATTGCTACAGAGTTGCTTCTGTTGTCGGACTCATGTGCATAGAAATCTACGGATATGAAGACCCACGAGCAAAGAAATTTGCAGAATCGTGGGGCATATTCATGCAACTCACCAACGTCCTGCGAGATGTTGGCGAAGACATTCAACGAGACCGCGTTTACCTCCCCTTGGATGAATTGGAGCGCAATGGCATGACAGAGGCCGAACTTGATGGCAAGATCGTACTCAACAAGCATTGGGAGCCCTATGTCCGCAGCTACGCAGCACGTGCGAGAACATACTTGGAAGAGGCAAGGCAACTGCTGCCTCTCCTCCCACGAAGGTCACGATATTCACCTGCTGCCATGATTGCATTTTACGACAAGATTCTCCGTCAGATTGAGAAGCAGCAAGGAGACGTATTCACCAAGCGAGTAAAACTCAACAAGGTGCAGAAAATATCTCTCGCTGCCGCTGTGTATCTTCGTCATCGGTTCCTCCCTGCCTTCTTGGACCCGGTGTGGGGCGCTCTTGCCCGTGTTGGCATCTTACCCTCAGTTTGAACCACTGAAGAGTTGCAAAGAACCACACGTTCAAAACACTGGCCATATTGCTTTGAACATGGCCACGTTTGAATCACTGCAGTGGCTCAGTCGATTTCTAAAAGAGACGCCTGGAGATCCGGAAGTGGGTGGGAAATCTCGTCAAGTCCCCAATGCATGTTGGTCAAGAGTCCACCCCTCCCCTCCCCCGTCGCCGCAACTCCAAATGTGGTCGAAAGAGATGGGGTCTAAATTGGGGCTTGAGCGACCGGATGGCCGAGTTCTTGGAGGGGGAACGACGACTCCTGGAATGGATCCCTATGCCCAACGTTACGGTGGACATCAATTCGGCTCTTGGGCGAACCAACTTGGCGATGGGAGAGCCATTACCTTGGGAGAAGTTCAGTTGGCTGATGAAGTCGTTGAATTGCAACTCAAAGGAGCAGGACACACACCTTACTCACGTTTTGCAGATGGTAAAGCTGTCCTGCGCTCTTCACTTCGCGAGTTCCTTTGCAGCGAAGCAATGCATCACCTCGGTGTACCCACCACCCGAGCACTTTCTTTGGTGACCACCGGAGAGCAAGTTGTTCGTGACATCCTCTACAACGGCAATCCTGCCCCTGAAGCCGGGGCAGTTGTATGTCGAGTTGCCCCCAGCTTTCTTCGGTTTGGAAGTTATCAAATCCATGCTGTGAACGGTGACGTTGAGACATTAAGTGGACTTGTCAGCCACACGTTGAAGAATCACTTCCCAAACCATACAGCGGCGGATGATTCAGGGCGAATTGCTTGGCTAACACATGTTGCAAAGCAAACAGCGGAAATGATTTCTCATTGGATGCGTGTCGGATTTGTCCACGGCGTCATGAATACAGACAACATGTCCATTCACGGATTGACCATTGATTACGGCCCGTACGGTTGGTTGGAAGATTACAATCCCGGGTGGACACCCAACACAACCGATGCAGGAAGAAGCCGGTATTGCTACGGCCAACAGCCCCAAATCGGTGCATGGAATGTTGCCAGACTTCTCGAAGCCATGGTCCCAATGATGGATGAACCAGAACTCCTTCACGGAGTATTGGAAGCCTATACCTCCACATTTGAGCAACTGCACAACACCATGTGGACTAACAAACTCGGCCTTGGGCCATGGAAGGACGAGGATGAAGCATTGATTCGCGACCTGAATGCTTTACTGCAACGAGTTGAAACCGACATGACGATCTTTTTCCGCCTTCTCTGTTCCATTGAACGGCCATCTGTTGAACACCTGGAGGACGCATTCTACGAACCTTCAACGATTCCCAGAAATGAATGGAATGAATGGCTTCTACGCTGGTGGGAGCGGGCAGACCAAAGTCCAGACCGAACCACAATGCTCCAAAACAATCCAAAATATGTCCTGAGAAACTGGATGGCACAAGTTGCGATCGATGCTGCAGACAATGGAGACTTCTCCGTAGCCGAGGAACTCCATGTCCTGCTCAAAAGCCCATACTCCGAGCAACCTGAGTTTGAAGCCTCATGGTTCCAAAAGCGCCCGGAGTGGGCTCGCCACCGTGTTGGTTGTTCAATGCTGTCGTGTTCAAGTTGATTCACGCACTCCGCAAGGCGTCTAATGAACATCAAACGGTACGGGTAAAGGCTTGGATTCCGGTAATGTAACGCCCAAGAATGAGATTGTGGATATCATGGGTGCCTTCGTAGGTTTTGACCGATTCAAGATTGGCCATGTGTCGCATGATTGGGTATTCGTCAAGAATTCCGTTGGCTCCATGGATGTCACGAGATACCCTCGCTATTTCCAGTGCGATGTCGACGTTGTTCATTTTCGCTAGAGAGATTTGTTCAGGGAACCACGTTCCGTCGTCTTTCTTCTTTCCGAGATGGTAGGCAAGAAGTTGACCTTTCGTGATTTCTCTCAGCATCCATGCAAGTTTGTTTTGAATCAGTTGATATGACGCAATGGGGTGATCGAACTGAATTCGGCTAAGTGCATAGGTTTTCGAACTGTGGAAGCAGGCCATGGCCGAGCCAAGAACGCCCCATGAAATCCCGTACCGAGCGTTGTTCAAGCAAGAGAACGGCCCACGAAGACCCTTGACGCCTGGAAGCATCCTGTCTTTTGGAATCTTACAATCTTGGAATACGAGCTCGCTGGTAACGCTTGCTTTCAACGAGTGCTTGCCTTTCATTTCAGGAGCGGTGAATCCTTCGTCACCCTTCTCGACAATGAATCCACGAATGACTCCGTCAAGTTTTGCCCAAACCACAGCGACGTCGGCAATGGTTCCGTTGGTAATCCACATCTTGGCCCCGTTGAGGAGGTAATGGTCGCCCTTATCTTCAGCCTTGGTGATCATGTCACCAGGGTTTGAACCGTAATCGGGTTCCGTGAGTCCGAAGCACCCGACCCATTCGCCAGAAGCCATCTTTGGAAGGTAATGCTCTTTCTGTTCTTCACTTCCGAAGTCCCAGATTGGGTACATGGCCAGAGAACCCTGGACGGAGGCAAAGGAACGTAGCCCACTGTCGCCTCGTTCGAGTTCTTGACAGATGAGCCCGTACGCAACATAGGATAGACCTGGGCATCCATAGCCTTTGAGCGGGGCGCCGAGAACACCCATTTCGCCAAGGGCTACTCGCCACTCGTCAAGAAATACACCGTCTTCGCATGCTTGCTCAATTTTCGGAATGACCTCTTCATCCACCCACTCGCGGACCAAATCCCGAATCATGATTTCTTCTTCGGTCAGTAGGCTTTCTATATCGTAGAAATCAAGTCCTTCAAACGGCTCCATAGCAGTCTCCCTCAACCTCATGGCTGCGCGCGTGCTTCATCAACATAACCCTTGGGCCGTGAAGGATTACTTGCTTTCTTTCTTAGGAAAACGCCAAGCTTTGTACTTGCGTTGGAGATAAGGACTGTTCATGTAAACAAGGCCGATGATGACGCCCGGAACCGAGACCGCCACCGCTCCAAGCACGAGTACGGTCATGATGTTTCCATCAACCTCTTCCAGAAGGGGAGAAAAGGCAATGACATTACCAAATTCAGTAACGATGAATCCTTGATGCATGTCGGTCTCCCAAACCACGCTCATCGTCCTGCCTGCGATCACAGAGTCCCATTCAGTGGCGTCTTCCGCCATGAGGACCGTGAACGCTTCGCTGGTTTGTGGTTCATGACGAATCAGCGAAAATGGAGCCATGTGGACAAGACTGGTCCCTCCGTGCCCTGTAGTCACATCGATTTGTTCTCCGGAAGACAGGTCGAACATCAATGTTGGTTCGCCGTATGATTGACTCGCATCAATGGTATTGATGCGAAGGGCTTTGCTACGGAGTCCACTTGCAAACGCAACACATTCGTTCAGTACCGGATCTGAACATTCAACACCAACCCAAGTTTCAGTTAGCGTCCCTGAGATCCAGGTCAACTTGTGATCTCTGTCAATGACTGCGATACCGTCTTCCAGGCTTGAAGCAAAGCACACGTTGTAATTGGGATTTGGATGGCAGGATATGTCTGTAATTCGACTGGTGCTGGTGGAATTGAGAGATTGAAATCCAATGTGCTCAGCAAATTTCCAGAGCGTTCCGTCCTCGGAACCAACGTAAGCGTAATCTCCCGCAGAACGCCAGTCAACTGCTGATAGGTCGTAACCCATCACCGAAAAGGAATCGTTGACGAACGTGACGCCATGGTCGTAGGTATCGTAACGGAGAGCCAAGCCTTCATCTCCCATCATGAGAGCTGTATTCCCGCGTGGATGCCATGCAACATCCTGTACGGTGGATGTCCGCCCGGTTAACAGTTCAATGTCCTTAGAGCGGTCGTCGGCATCGGTTGCTGAAAGAACTCGCGCATACCCATCAGCCCCTGCAATAAGGACCGAAGACCCGTCAGGAGAGACTTCGCCAACCTTGATTCCTAAGTCCGTTTCGCCAAGGACTCCAACATCGCTCAACTCAATTCGCGTAACCGCTTCAGCGGAAACCGTAGGAATGAGGAATAAAAAAAGAACGAAGAGTGCAAATTTTCGTACGCCCATACCTTCATCCACCAGCCCATGCATCAAAATCTCTCCGACGAATGATGCACCCCCCCTACTGCCTGATTTCAGCAACTTGGACGGTGATGCTTATGTCAAAAGGGTGCTTCGCCAAACCATGGAGCGATTTGCTGTTAAGAGAGGCGTGCAAAAGACGATGGGTGGAAATGCAGGGTTGGCGAAACTCGCAACACAATATTTTGATGACATCAATGTTGACGCTGATGGCGTGTTTACGGGTTCTTACGGCCTTTTGGTCATGGTCCAAGGATCCTTTGATTCAGCTGGGAAACTTGCTGTTGATGTTGAACAACTCAAAGGAAGCGCTCTTGGCGAATTCTTGGAAGGAGAAAATGGTCGAGAGATGGCCATGGAATCCCGCAGGCGGTGGTCCGGATTTTTGGACGACGCCACAGGATATTCCGCAAAACAACGTGGAGACAAGGCTAAGGAGGAAGCAAAGAAGTTCTCAAAGGCTAAATCTGCGATCAAGA
The DNA here is from genome assembly GCA_029250625.1 of Candidatus Poseidonia sp. Taxonomy (GTDB): domain Archaea; phylum Thermoplasmatota; class Poseidoniia; order Poseidoniales; family Poseidoniaceae; genus Poseidonia. Next base: position 8,378 of record JAQXEX010000039.1, read on the forward strand.
TGGCACACAAGGCCATGGAATTGATGGATGTCTCCGCTGAAACTCAGGCTAAAGCACATGAACTCATCGAAAAGTTGCAAGGCATGGTTGATGCAGGAACTCCTCCGTCAGAAGGCCAAGTCAAGAAACTGAACGACCTTTTCTGAGGGTGATTCCATGACTGCCGAGAATCCATTGGATGCTTTTATCGAACGGATTCCGGAAATCAATGAACTGACACCCGACAAGAAAGAGCGAATTGGGCTGATGGTCGGCCAAGTCGATGAAGTGGTGGGATTGGAACACCTCGTGAAGTGTATGACCGAGGATACCTCAAGGTCCGGAGATGATGTAATACAATGCTACGTTGGGTTTGAACCAAGCGGGAAGGCCCACATCGGTTGGAAAGTTCTGTCCTTGCAACTGCGTAGAATGCTTGACGCAAAAACGAATGTATTGATCTTCCTTGCTGACTGGCATGCATGGGTGAACGATAAATTCGGTGGCGACATGGAAGCGATACAAACCACGGCCACATACATGGAAGAGACATTCAGAGCCCTTCTTGGAAATCCACCCGAAGGAACGGGCCCTGGACAACTCCAATTCAAATGGGCCAGCGAAGTCATGGAGTCCAGTGAATACTGGGCCCGAGTATTACGCTGTTCTAAGGGAGCCACGCTTGCAATGGTGCGCAAAACGTTTACCATCATGGGTAGAGATGAAGCCTCCTCCGACCACGACCTTTCCAAATTCTACTACCCCGCCATGCAGGCTGCGGATATTTTCGAGATGAACATTGACATTGCAATTGGAGGAATGGACCAAAGAAAAGCCCACATGTTCATGAGAGATGTCGCCTCAAAATACGGGTGGGAAAAGGCAACTTGCTTGCACACACCCATCATTTCCTCACTCAAATCATCGGGGAGTCGAATGGAATCCTTTGACCATAAAATGTCAAAATCCGACCCGTCTGGCTCTTTGCTGCTTCACGACAGCCATGAACGGATTCGTAAGAAAATGCGAAAGGCCTACTTGGACCCAGCAGATCAACAATCACCCGTTTACGAACTTGCAGAACACATTGTGCTGCCTGAGTTTGGTGAAATCGTAGTGACTCCAGACCCTCGGTTCGGAGAACCAAGTACTTGGACCACCCTTGAGGCATTCAAAGAAGCGGTTACCAACGGCACCTTGCATCCTTTGGACGCAAAATTTGGAGTTGCAGATGGACTTGCAAAAGGGTTGGAACCTGTTGAGGCACACTTTGAGACGAACCCCAAAACCCTTGAAGCAGTCACTGCACTGATGCAAGGATAAACTTACTTAGCATCTACAATCGGCAAGGGTTCAACGCTGATGACATCAATGGAAAGCAAACGACGCGTGTCTTTGGCAAAATTTCGAGTTGGAATGGGCTGTACCCTGAGAATGCCGTTAACACGCATGAAGGATGAACTCTCGATGTCTCCTACCAAGTCATCAGCCAGCGTCCCGATGAGTTCAAATTTTGTCGAACACTGAATGAGATGGTGGTCTTTATTGTAACTGATTTGCCTCATCGAGATATCCTGAACATCCTCGTAGTAGCACTCATCGGTTACCATGCGGAAATTTGGACGCGGATAAAAATGGGCCAATGGGATGTCTTTTGTGTCAATCCCTTCAATTGACTTTTGAAGACAAATGCGGCAAACACTGGGGCTTTCACGTTCCCGTGCCCTGCGTTGTGAAACCGTGGCTGAGGCCCCACAATCCTTGCATTTGTAAATCGCAGACTTCAGCCAACCGTAAGGATGGGACACGTGTGCTATTTTCACATCCACTGAGAGAAGCTTGTCCCGGTCGCGCATCCGCAATTCGTCCATGGTCCGATGGTAATTCGTACTCAAGTTCACAACTCTGACGATCGGCCGAGTAAGGACTCCATTTTGGTCAAATTGTTCTTTCAGTACTTTGTCCCCCATCGAGAGTGTCCTGGCTGGGTTCAAGTGGAATTCGGTTTTGAGGACATTGTCTTTTGACATGACATCATGCTCGACTTCAAATCCAAACACGTTCATCTCAAGGCCTTCTAAGTCCTTAATTTCCGGCAAATACTCTTTTTCAAATAAGATTCGCCATGCTGCGAGCACTTGTTGGTCTTTCTCACCGAGGTCAATGGGGTTGTCTGCTGACATGGAATTTTACCGCTATGTTGAGGGTTCATAATCTTGGCGGAATGACCGGTAACTTCGTGGCGTTAAATCGCCCATGTCCATCCCATATGCAGTGGTGACAAGGTTCATGAATTGGATGCCGGTGGTTCATCCATCCGTACTCGGAGGAGTGACCCGTATGCCAAACATTGTTGTCCTTGTAAAGCAAGTCCCAGATACCAACGCCAAGATAGCCATCAGCGGTGAAACCGTCGATTTATCAGCCGTAAAAATGGTCATGAGCCCCTACGATGAATTCGCCCTCGAAACAGCCTTGCTCCACAAGGAAGCCGCAGGTGGAGAAGTCACTGCCCTCACGGTAGGTGGACCCGCTGCAGAAAAAATCCTCAAGGATGCAAAAGCCATGGGTGTTGACAACATTGTTCGTATCGAAACATCCGATTCAATGGACACCAATGCTCTACAAACTGTCCTCAAAGACGCCATTTCAAGCCTCGGTGCAGAAGTGGTTTATTGCGGCAAATCCGCAGCAGACACAGGGGCTGGTTCTACTGGCCCTGGTGTTGCAGAACGCCTTGGATGGTCATCGGCCTCAAACGTGGTTTCCGCAAGTTTTGACGGTGGTCTGTCAGTCACAGCCCCTGGCAACGGCGGCAACGTTCGCCTTAGCGTACCCCTACCTGCCGTGGTATCGTGCGATAAAGGAAGTTTCAAAGTTCGGAAGGCCAACATTAAGGGCATCATGCAAGCCAAGAAAGCCGCTGTAGACGTTCGTGCGATCGAAGCACTTCCATCCACTGCTACCGTTGTGAACCAATCCCTCCCTCCCGCAAAACCTGCAGGGAAATCCTACCAAGGCGGCGAGGCTGCTGCTGAAGTAGCACAACTGCTCCGGGACGAGGCCAATGTATTGTGAAGTGATACCATGAGTGAAACGATTGTAATTGCAGAAATGAACAACAACACCATCCACCCGAGCACTGCTGAACTTGTGGCAGCGGCTTGCGCACTTGGATCAGAACCTACCCTCGTCGTGCCCTGCACCGACGCCGGAGCAGCAGACAGTGCGGCCACATGGACTGGGCTTTCAGGCCTCATTGCGGCCAAATCTACAGCCTTTGAAAATTATGATGCCGCTGGATGGGCATCCGCATTGGATGCTGTGATGCCTCAGGGAACCATCGTTACTGGAGCATCACCTCAATCCAAAGACCTCGCAGCCCGTATCGCTGCTCGTCGAAGCCTTCCTGTTGTACAAGACGTCGTGAAGATTGATGGAAACCAAGTCACTTCCCCCGTCTACTCCGGGAAAGCCATGCAAACCGTAGCATTGGGCGGGGCCAGCGTTGTTTCTGTTCGCTTCAACGTGTTCGCACCCGTCCAAGACGGCGGACAAAACAGCGTTTCCGTAGTGGATACCACTGGAGATGTCGCAACCTCTGTCCAAGAGTTCATGGCTCGTGCCTCTGAGCGCCTTGACGTATCAGAAGCAAACATCGTCATTTCCGGAGGACGAGGAATGGGTTCACCTGACAACTTCAGCCACCTCGAAGCCGTTGCTGACACCATCGGAGCAGCAGTCGGAGCATCTCGTGCCGCTGTTGACACATGGGAGGCCATACCTCACTCCATGCAAGTTGGTCAAACAGGAAAAACGGTCAATCCAAATCTCTACATCGCAGTCGGCATCTCAGGAGCCATTCAACACCTTGCTGGAATGCGTTCTTCCCGGTACATTGTCGCCATCAACAAAGATGCTGATGCACCGATTTTCAAGCACGCTGATTATGGAATCGTTGCAACCTGGGAAGAAGCACTTCCAGTTCTTCAAGCCCAATTCCAGTCAATGATGGGCTGATCAAGCGTACTTACCAAAACCGTACACGCCACTCCCTGCCTGGTCGCCAACGAACGGGTTTGACGCCCGTTCTTGACCGATCGTCGTATGTGGCCCGTGACCCGGATGAACGATTGTGTCCAAGTCCAGCGGCCATAATTGAGTGTGAATTGAAGAGGCGAGCAAGTCAAAATCCCCGCCTGAATGGGGGATGTCCGTTCGGCCTACTGAACCAGCGAACAGCGTATCTCCGACAAAAACATGATTTGGGGCACCGTTCACCTCGATGAGCAAACAACAGCCACCGAGTGTATGACCTGGAGTGTGGAGCACTTGAAGAGCAATTGAGCCGAAAGAATGCCACTCTGATGCGACCAAGGCGTGGTCTGCTTCGGCTGGTTCCGGCAACTGGAGACCGTATCGCATCCCTGATTTTTTCGCCAATGTTTGGAGCATCGTATCGTCGGGATGCAGATACCAATCCACCTCGTAATGAGCTTTGAGCACTGGAATGAAACCGCTGTGGTCAAAATGTGCATGTGTGTTGACCAAAGCAACGACTCTTCGCTTTGGAATGCCCGCCTGCGAGGCTTCTTCCAACGTACTGGGACCGGTTGACCAATCTGGTCCGTTTCCCGAAAAGGATTCAATCCAGTCAATCAGACGCTGGGGTTCATCCCCGCCGTCAATAATGATGGTGTCTCCTGTTTCTGAATCGGTAACCACGGAACAACGCATCTGAAGCGGCCCAACAAAGAAGTTTTCAATCCAAGGATTCGTAAGGGCCATAGCCTCTCGGAGCGGGAGGTCCTTCATGAGGTTGAGCCTTCCAGAACAGTAACTGTAAGGCGGTCTGAGGTCCAACCGCCCTGTTGGTCGACCACACGGAGCTCAAAGGAATGAACGCCAAGCGGTAATTTTAACCGAACTTGAGATGTTGTAGCAATTTCTCTTCCTGAGCCTTCAATCCACGACCAGGATTTGACTTGTTGATGAGGGTCAAACGTTCCATTACCGTTCAACAAAACGACACAGGTCCCATCAGCGTCTGCTGTAAGGCGTTGATCGTCTCCCGCCGAAGCTTGTGGTTTGAGGATTTCATCATGATGAGAGGAAAGGGCCTCAAACAATTCGTCTTCATCCTCTTGCATCAGCATTGACTCGGTGGGGTTGTTGAGTGCATCCAACAAATCAGCATCATCGGTCAGTCCCGATGGCGGGTCTTCAACGGGAGAGGTTCGTTCGTCGCCCATTGCGTTGAGGAGGAGATCAAGTTCCTCAGCATTTTCCGTTTGGGCATTCATCGAATCTCGTTCGGACTCGGTAAGAAGGGCAAGGACATCATCGTCATTCCCGCTGTAGAGTTCTTCTGCATTCAATCCTACATGATCGGCTGCAGTGGTAAACCAAAGTGATAATTCAGTGGGGTCCATTTCTGTGAGTTCGCCCTCAAGGTCGATGCAACCGATGGGTTCTGCATCGGTGTAGTCGTTTTGGTCATCTCCTGCAAAGTAAAGTCGCCCCCGCTCACGGTCTGCATGAAGCCACTGAGCCATTCCTTGATGCTCAACCTTCCAAACGGGGCCATCGAGTTCTCTTCCGTGAATGAAGAACCAAGAACTCGCAGCAACCGTTCCCTCAGAGTAGACCAATGAAAAAATGGGGTGCTGAGTTTCTAACACACGTTCCATCGAGCCGTCTTCCTGAAGGTGGTGGACTTCTCCATTATCAAATCCCAAATAGGAACCTGCATCTCCCGCACAGGAAGTAAGTAAACGCATACGTAACTCTTGACGGTGAATAAGTTGGCCGTCCGACCACAATTCAAGCTCGATTGCTTCTTCATCACCTGCGACAAGAGCGTGCCCCTCACGAGTCAAGAAAAAATTACCCTGTTGGGTCAAACCCATTCCAGTAATACGCTCCCCAATGCTTCCTCGCATGGGCCGGGACCACAGAACAGCATCCTCGTTGAGGCAATGAACTGAACCGTTTTGTTGAGCGATGTAGATACGGTCAGCCGATACCTCCATTTTGATGATGTCCTCAAATCCAAACTTGGACGACAGGGATGCAGAATGTTCGCCTTTCACAGAAAGGAGCTGCCCCAAACCGTCCAATACCACCAATGATCTTCCCCAAGGAATGCAATGAACAACCCCTGCTTCGATGGTTTTTTCCTGTGATACACTGCCATCAAGATCATGAAATACAAGCCCATTGATTTCATCACCAACGACCCATTGGTTGCGGTAAAACAAGAGGGAAGAAACGTCGTTTAGATGTTCAAACGTTGAAGTCACCTGGCATTGACCGTTCTCATCAAGAACAGCGAGATGCACTCTTCTTTTGCCTTCAACCCATGCTAGATGTGACTTCGCTTCATCAAACATGAGATGACGAACCTTCCCCTCGGATTCAACCAATCGGTAAGCATCACGTGTGAACACCATGGAAGCGGCTGGACTGCACCGTAGAAAAGGCCTCGCCCGTGTTGGGCAGTCGCACCGAGTCAGTTTTCTTCGTCGTTGTGAAGGTCAATGACGGCATCGTCTTCATGCGATTGATTCTTGGCTGCATCGTTTCGTGCAACATCAAGACGGTCAAGATACGCTTTGTCAATGTCCCCTGTGACATAATTACCGTCAAAACAACTTGAGTCAAAACGGTCAATTCCGGCTTGGTCATTCCATGTTACATCGACCAAATCTTCCAATGTCTGGTAAAACAAACGATCGGCTCCGATCACTTCACCGATTTCTGAAACCGTTTTCCCGTCAGCAATGAATTCATTCACTGCGGGCATGTCAATTCCGTAGACGTTTGGATGGCGCACCGGTGGGGCTGCTGAAGCAAAGTAGACTTTAGCGGCACCAACTTCACGGGCCATTTCGATGATTTGGGCACTTGTTGTTCCACGAACAATTGAGTCATCTACGAGAAGGACATTTTTTCCCTTAAATTCGTGCTCAATAGCGTTTAATTTGCGACGTACTGATTTCTCTCGCAATGCTTGACCCGGCATGATAAACGTCCGCCCAACGTAACGGTTCTTGACAAAACCTTCCCGGTAAGGAAGGTCCAAAGCATTGGCCATTTGCAAGGCTGCAATTCTGCCAGAGTCCGGGATTGGAATCACTGCATCGATGTCATGGTCAGGCCACTCCTCAAGAAGACGTTCTGCGAGTCGTTGGCCTTGGTTAAGTCGTGCCTGATACACGGAGATTCCGTCAATAACTGAATCGGGGCGTGCAAAGTAAACGAATTCAAAGATGCACGGAGAATAAGAGCGCTTTGGAGCGCATTGCCGGGTGAACAGGTGACCAGATGAACTGATGAAAATCGCTTCTCCAGGAGCCACGTCCCGAATCACTTCAAAACCGAGTGCAGTCAGAGCAACCGACTCACTCGCCACCATGAACTCTTCTTCTCCCTCAACTTCACGCTTTCCGAAGACGAGTGGCCGAATTCCGTTGGGGTCGCGGAACGCTAAGACGCCGTAACCGGAGATGACTGAAATGCAAGCATAGCCGCCTCGTACGTGTTCATGAAGGGCTGATACTGCGCCAAAAATGGTCTCAATATTGATGTGAGGATTCCCCTCGATTTTGAGAGCGCGTGAACGATGCCCGATTTCAACTGCCAGCATGTTCAGCAACAACTCAGAATCGCTTGTGGTGTTGATGTGCCGCATGTACTCGTCACGTAGCATGACTGCCAGTTCGTCGGCATTGGTCAAGTTTCCATTGTGTGCAAGCGCGATACCGTATGGTGAGTTGACATAGAACGGCTGGGCTTCAGCTCGGGACGATGATCCCGCTGTGGGATACCTTACATGACCAATTCCAACGTTGCCTTGAAGTCTCAACATGTGGCGTTTGAAAAAGATGTCCGAAACCAATCCGTTTGATTTTCGAAGGCGAAAGTTGCTTTCGTAATCCGTAACAATTCCAGCGGCATCTTGACCGCGGTGTTGCAATACTGTTAGACCGTCGTAGAGCAATTGATTGACATGGAATCCTTGCCGACCAACTAGACCGATTATGCCGCACATGGTGTCGCCTCATCGCTACTAAGCCATGCCTGCTTCTTATCGTTGCGATTGATTCGCAAGAGTCAAGCCTTAGGACGGTGGGACTTCTTGGACCAGTTGAACTTGCGAATTCGTGCAGTTTCGCCGTATCCACAGGATGAACACACCTTCTTTTGCTTGTGATATGCATTGCGGCCACAGCGGCGGCAACGCAGGTGAGTGGTCTTCTGACGCTTTCCCATTGACGGTGTACCCTTCGACATTTAACCACCCTGTGGAGCAGTCCACCGACCTCTTCCTTATGAAATCAACGGCAGACCATCCGAAGGAAGAATCACTCTTCTTCGTCAAAAATATGCTGCTTGGTGGGGCTGTTCATGAGGGAGGCGAAGGAGATGCCACCAACAATGAGGGCGCTGATGGAGATTGCAATAAACGTCGTCGAGAAGCGGATGATGTTTGACAGTGCTTGCGCCCGAATGGAACCGTTGGCTTCCATGAGCAAATCTCCTTGAGAAAGGAACATGAACGAAATCATGACGCCAACAAGGGCTGCCCCCAACATACCAACCAAAGGTGAAATGGGACGCTTACGCTTATCTCCGTATACAAAGAGGGAAAAGAGCAGCACAAAGGAGGCGATGGTGTAGGATGTCAGAAGCGAGTTGCCAAAACGGACAAAGGCTCCGTTAGTGACGTGCCCGTAGAGGACAAGTGCGAGCCCACAAAGAAGCAACGGGAACAACAAGAAACTAGCACCCAAGATCACAACGCTGGCCCGAGAGTTCTGCTCACTCATCTGAAGTACCTCCTTCTGTATGAGCTGCTATGATTCCTGCTGCACGAGTGAGTTCATCTTCTGTGGGTGCAGGCAATCGAGAGGGTTCCGGAAGTTGAGATTCGTAAAATGCAATGACAAATGCAAACACGAAGATGGCCAAACTGAACCCTACCAGCATACCAAATACATCGGCGCCCGCAAGCCAAAATTCATGAGCAAATCGTTCAGCATCAACCCGAGGTCCATCAAAAGCAAAGCCCATGATGACCAAAGATACCAGCATCAGCAAAACCACAGTAAGAAGGCGCTGCTCTTGGATGCGGTTATCACCGACCCGCCGAGTCAGCATAATCGCGCCTGCGGCCAGTCCAGTTGAAACAAGGAGCGTCGTACTCCAGAAGATGAACCAGTAACCGTTAACTTCAGCCGGATAGGTTGGAGTCAAAATCCACCAGTGCATTCCCTCGAACCACAGAACGCCGAGCATGATCATGACAATTCCACTCCGACGCTCTGACATGGAAAGACGGCCAACTGGGACGTTGCCAGAAAAAGAGAGGTTGTAAATGCCAACGGCAAGAAGCGCTGTAGGCCCAACAATACTTCCGATGAAGTGACCAAAACTGCTCGACGGGGAGAACGGAATGGTCCAGGGTGCGAGCAGAATTGTGAGGATCCCAACTCCAACCAGAATTTGTCCGGCGCGTTTGACCGAACTCTCCTTTGCAAAGAGGAACATCAGCGCCCCCATGACAAAGACAGCACCGGGCGCCCAGAAGAAAAAGATGGCCAGTACCGTCTCTTCCATGCCCTACCCAGTGCGAAAAACCTTATGAAGAATCCCTTGAGCATTTACGCAGTGAGCCGATTATTCACTGAAACGATGTCGGCAGCCATAAATACCCGACCTCTGTGGGCTGACTGCTTAGGTGTTACATATGGTAAAGCGACCCCGACAAGTCAAGCGCTACAGTCCTTCTGCTGGCAAGCATACCATGCACACCGTTGAGCGCGTTAAGAAGCGACGCGCCTCCGAACTTCGCTGGGGTCAGCGCCGTTTCCGCCGCGTCATGGCTGGATACCGTGGTTTCCCACGTCCAAAACCTGACGGTCGTGAAAAGCCAACCAAGCGAGTCAATATTCTCTACCGATGCACCGAGACAGGCAAAGCCCACTATGCTCCCTGCAAGCGTGCTAAGAAATTCGAATTGGTTGACAAGTGAGGTGTAAAAGATGACAAACAGTTTCCTGAAAGTTAGTTGCCGAGATTGCGGTAACGAATCAACGATCTTCTCCCGAGCCACTACCGCAATTGCATGCGATGTGTGCAGCGCAACCTTGACCAAGCCCTCTGGCGGAAAGGCAGAGTTGGTCGGATGTACCGTTGTCGAAGCGCTTGAATGAGGAGGCTGAGCCTCCCATGAGTACCAACCCCGTCGCACCTCCAGACGAAGGTGAACTTGTTGTTGCTACTGTCAAGAACGTGAAACAAAACGGAGCCTATGTCGACCTTGACGAATTCCCCGGAATTGAAGGATTTATTTTCATCGGAGAAATTGCGAGCGGCTGGGTCAAAAACATACGAGGATTCGTCCGTGAAGGTCAACGTTTGATCTGCAAAGTGATGAGAACTCGAAAGGACGGAAGTTCCCTCGAGCTTTCTCTTAAATCAGTTTCAGAAGAACGACGCCGTGCTCGCCTCCAAGAATGGAAAAACGAGCAAAGAGCACATCAACTTCTCAAGGTTCTCGGGGAAAAGGTCTCTTGGAGTCCTGAACAAACTCAAGAACAAGGTCACGAACTCATTGATGCGTTTGGTACACTTTACGCTGCCTTTGAAGAAGCTGCGATGCAAGAAGGCGGTCTTACGAACGCCGGATTTGAAGGCGATTGGATTGCTCCATTCATTGAAATCGCAATTGAAAACATCATTCCTCCATTCGTTGAACTTCGGGGTATTTTGACCCTAAGCATCAACAACACACAAGGAGTCACAGTGATTCGAGAAGCACTTCTGTCTGCTGAATCATTGTCCAACACAGAAGAAGAGACTGAAGTCAAGTGCTTCTATGACGGAGCACCGTCTTATCGCCTTGAACTCAGAGCACCGGATTTCAAGATTGCCGAATCCCTTTGGGACCAAGCAACACGTTCGGTCATCGACCACATGGTGGCCGCAGGCGGAGAAGCAAACGCAGAACGAGAGTGAATACCATGGTCCGCCAAATCCTACAACAGTGCCTAACATGCCAAGCCTTCGGCCTCAGTACGACTTGCCCTCAATGCGGAGAGCGAGCCCAGGCCGCTGCCCCACTCAAGTGGTCTCCTGAAGACCACAGAGCCTCTCTACGCCGAAAGATGAACGGTGTAGAAGATCCGTCATGGAGTGAGAACCTCCCTACCCTTCCGTCAGTGAAGGCCATGATTGACACCGCTGAAGAAGAGTGATACGGCGACGGGGCCGAGGCCCCAAACCCCTTCCGGAGCCGGCCTCCTTTACTCAAACATTATAACGCGTATTGACTCGTTCGCGAGTTCATGACCTTGAGAATCGAATGGAGAAACGGCTCATCCTCTATCGGAACAGACGAAGTGATGTTGCTTGCCTTCCCCGGAGTAGGTAATATCGGGAAGGTCGCCATTGAAAGTTTGTGGAAACTGAACCCCACCAAGGTGATTGCACGACTTCACCCCTCAGGCCTCCCACCTTTGGCAACATTGGACGAGGATGGATTGCTATCTCCACCTCACCTCACGCTCTCGCGCGTGCAAACAGAAAGCGGGTCATGTCTGCTGACACTTACCGGACCATCGCAACCAAACGACTCAATCGCTCAAAGCCAAATGGCGGAAGAATTGATGTCATTTTTCCAAGACCAGGGAGTCAGCAATGTGATTGTCCTTGCCGGAATGGCGGACTCCCCTGAACGAAAGGATACATTCATGATCGCAAGTTCTGCGAGCCATCGTATCGAAATGGAATCATTGGGCGTGGATGTCCGTAGAGATGAACCAAAAGCAGGAGCCATCGGCGTTGCTGCCTTGATCGCCTCAATGGGGCCGCTGTTTGGATTAAACACGAGTTGCGCCATTACCACCACAGTAGGTGCAAGTGGAGACATACTTGCATCTCAGAGAATGATTGAACATCTTGACCGTTGGTTCTCACTGGGATTGAATCTCCCACAGGAAGGAAATGAATGGCTTAAGCGCCGTTTAGAAGAGAGGGCACCGAAGAAGAAAATAGACCTCGTAGCTGAGATGTCATCATCCCATGATGCGTTCTATATGTAAGACCATTTGGATTCTAACGTCGAGTGTTGTCGGTAAGAGCGCCGAGAGAGGGATTTGAACCCCCGCGTCCAAGGGACAGTGGATTTCGAATCCACCGCAATACCGGGCTATGCGACCTCGGCTCTGGGATGGTGCTTCTGCGCGACGGTCATAAGCATGATGCCCTGTGGGTATCCCATGGAGATTCACCTACATGGAAGGGATGTTGATGTCGTCGTAGAGGTTGAGCAAGGAGCAACTGTTCGAGAAACACTCCAAGCGGCAAACCTCCTCCCTTCCATGGTGATTGTGAGCCATGAGGGCACAGTGCTACCTCATGCAACACGTCTTCAACAAAACTTGGAGCTGTTGGTAACAACAATATCAAGCGGTGGATGAACGGTCAACTCGCTCGACGATGTATA
>JAQXEX010000040.1 GCA_029250625.1 Candidatus Poseidonia sp.
TGCTCTGCTGTCATCTCATCTTCGTGGTCGCCGTGGTCGTTATGTCCATCTTCTTCCATCCACATGTGTCCCGCAGCTTCACAATCTGCTTCGGATGTGTGATTTGTGTTGGTGTGAGACGTTGTATCGTGGCAGAAATCACCTTCGTGGTCATCATGACCTTCTTCTTCCATCCACATGAATCCGCCTGCTTCACAGTCTTCTTCATTGTCGATATCATTGTTGGAGTGGTCTGACATGTCATGGCAGACACCGTGCTCGTCACCGTGCTCGTCACCGTGCTCGTCACCGTGTTCCTCGCCATGGTCATGGTGGGCGTGTCCACCACCCATCTTGAGAACGGCCATTGTGAAATCTTCCGGGTGTTCGGCGTCAAATTCGAGGACATACTCGCCTTCCTCAAGATGGAAGATGGAAATGATTGAGTCTGCTGGGCAGCCTTCAGGATTTGCGATTGTTTCTTCAGCCTCAATATGAGCATGACCTTCGTGTCCTTCGTCGTGTTCATCGTGCTCATCATGACTGTCTTCGTCATGTCCATCGTGCTCGTCTTCGTCATGGCCTTCATCTTCGCCATGTCCATCGTGTTCTTCATGATGGAAGGTCATGTTGAAAGCAGTGTACTCAGCATGGATTTCGACATCATCTGCATGCTCTTCTTCGTCGACGAGTTCGATGTTTTCGTAAGGGCCTACTGTAAGTGTTTTACACAACTCAGTTACGAGTACTCCCTCGTAATCAAGCGTATCTTGACCATCTGGCATGGTGTGCACTTCAATAGAGGTTGGTGCATTTTCTCCGAGAGAAGAGAGCGTTGATTCGACCCACGGTTCGAGTCCCAATCCGTGGTAAAAGAACACATCAGCGTTCTGAAGTCGGATAAGATCAGATGCCGAAGGCTCGTAGTCATGAACAGGGATGTTATCTTGACTCATGTATTCGAGAACCACTTGTTCACCTGCAATACCTTTCACAAGTTCTCCAATGTGGTATGTGGAGACCATAACGGTCCCCAACGATTCGGTCGAATCATCGCTTCCTGGCGTTTCAATGCCCCCTTCAAGACAACCTGCAAGGGTTGAGAAAATCAAAATTAGGCTGGTGAGCATGGCGCGTTTCCAATTGGCGTTCATGTCTCGCCGTTCGCTATTATCTATTTAGGGGAAACTAATAAATTGTCAATTGAGAATTATTATTAACAGGCACCTGCACCCATCGTCATGAGCCAAATTATATCGTTCAGTGCTGACAAATCATTTTCTGAAGGACTTGAGAGCTTGATTGAAAAATCCGGTTACCATAACAGAAGCAAATTTCTTCGAGATGCTGCACTGCATTTTGCAGAAATGCAACAGAGAGGTGAACTTGCTAAGATGAAGGATGAAGATGTCGTAGAAGGACATATCGTAATTTATTACCAACACGGCATTGAGCACAAGTTAATGGAAATTCGACATTCAAATAATCTTGAAGTCTCCTCATACAGCCATAGTTGCCTGAATCACAGCCATACGTGTGTTGATGTCTTACATGCCATAGGTACTGCCATCCATTATCGAGCAGCGATTGAACAGTTACAAAATATACCGAATGTCGATAAAGTCTCGTTTATCAGTGCCCCAATGCGTGATTCAGGTTGTTGTTGAACGGTAGAAAGAAGTACTGAGAAAATAATTTCAAACTCCGATAAGTTGCCGAACGGCCTCTTCTCGTTCAATGGTGAAACCTTTTTCGGAAACAACCAATGTTTCTTCAACCTGTATGGCTGTGCCAAAAAGGTAATCCCAGCATGAGAGAATGTTGCCAAAATTAGTCCCCTCAGCTCGTGCTTCCATAGAATGATGGATACGATGAAATGCGGGCGTGATGAACAGATAATTGAGTCGTCCAAGAGAAATATTGGCATTTGCATGTACCCAGAAATTGACTGCTGCTAAGCCAATTGCTACAACTGCCATTTCCTGTTGAGTAATTCCAAATGCACAAAGGGCAATAAGGTAGGGTATTCGAATGATTAACGAGTTCATTGCTGATGTACGAAGCCCAGAGAACCAATAAATTTCGCGAATAGAATGATGGAATTTATGTGTCCTCCATAGCGGAGCCGTGTGCATCATTCGATGGGCGACATAATAACCTAAATCACCAAGGATTAATGCAAATGTAAGACGTAAATAGAGTGGTAAAGTAAGGATGAATTGTTGAAACTGAAGGTTTTCATTGAGCCATGTCATGACAAACTCATCCAACAGGACAATTGTCATTCCCGCAACCATGAGTGAAGAGAGCGTTATGAAAAGTATGTCAAAGGCGAAATCTCGTTTCCTATTTACCTGTTCCAATGGGATTCGATTTTCAATCAAATGGACAAATGCACCGAACCCGAGAATCAAACTTCCCGAAAGAATCCATTGGGTAACCATTGACTTCTGCTATCAATGTTTACTTAATTGCTTTCAGCCGGTTTGGTATTGAATCATTACCGACAGAACACTCAAACCATTGAAGTGGATGGAAATCGAATTGTTGGTTGTTGTTTATTATGAGTCGAATTCTTAATTCGCCTATGAATCATAAAACTCCATTTGGACCTCTGAACTCCTTGCCAGAGGTTGAACAAATAAGAATCGATGCTGTAAAGCGCGCTTTGCAATGGTGTGAAACAATCCTTGCACATACTCTTTGGACACCCATCTCAGTAGGAGAGAATATCTCACTTCAGCGAACTATTCATGGCCAAACGATTGAAATTTACCCACTTGAAGCTGCTTTTATGGACCTTGGAATGAAATCGAGATTCTCTCTCGACCACCTTCCAATAAACCTCAATAATTCGAATGCATGTGTTCGCCCAATACATTCTCATTCACGCCCTTTACACACAGATATGGTCGCCAGTATGATGCTCTTACTGGGTAGTGCCGAGTTCAATCCTGTTGCAGTTCCAAAAACACTTCGCACGATACTTACAAGAGAACAAATGGCTTTACTTCCTCCATCCCCACCACCTCGTGAACGCTTTATCCCTGGGCAACCTTCAACATCAGGTAGGGAATTTATCCCGGAATCAAGAATTCTAGGATTCATACGTCAAAACCCCAACACAATCTTTAGTATTCAATTTGAAAAACGTAATGGAACCCTTCGTAATATGATTGCGCGATTAGGAGTATGGAAAGGACAGGGAGGAGATGAAAGCAACTCTCGCCCAGGTGCTGTAGTTTCATATGACCCTTCAGATTATAATCTGAAAACTGTATTCGATATGCAAATACGACAATATAGGAACATTGCAACAGACCGAGTAACTAAGATTGCAATTGGTGGGCAAACAGACTCGACTGCATCAGCACAATAAGAAGTGTTGAGTAAACATTCACTGCATTTACAGAACCCATTGAAGAATGTCGTACCGAGATACTATCCGCACATATCAGACTACGCAGTCATACACAATGCGGTGATCTGAATGAAGAGAGAAAGTAGAGATGTTTACTGTTTCCATTCATCCCATTGCCCGGATGATTGGTTACGAATGAACCAGACATCACTTCCTGTTGGATGCTCAAGATATTCATACCCATCAGAACTCACAACGCCTTTGATTTCTGCATTAGGCGTCTGAGGGCTCATCATAAATTCTGTCTCGAATGTATCAGGAGCGTCTCTCATTGCGACTTTCTGTTCAAGAAGTTCTGTTCTCTCTTTGGAATCAATGGTTCCAGCCAATCCAAAATAAGCATCGTTGTGAGCAATACGTTCCAATTCATCAGGACTTGTGTGAAGAAGTTCATCAATCAGTATGAATAATTTTTCTCGCGTCTCTTTCTTGACTTTGTTGTTAGTGAAACGCCCAGTCAAATCTGACTTCATATCTTGCAACTCTTCATTCAGTTCTGCAGGCTCACTGAAGTAGGCTTGGACAAGAGATTGGAGATAGGTTAATTCATTCAATTCTTCTTTGGTAAGTTTCGAGTTCTTACGAAGAACTTGAACCCAACGGAATGTATCTGGAAGAACTGCTGCTACTGCATTGGTTTGCAGTATAGAAAACAGAGCAAGCAAAATCGCTCCGATACCAACTGTTGTCGCTACTGGGTCTCCATCTCCTGAGAAGAAGGATTCGAAAGCTGAAGTTGAATCATCTTCAGAAGAGTCAACAACGACGCAACCGATGGTATTGACTTGAGCACCTACTGGGGTTTCCGGGCAAGCATCTTCCAAGTCTGAAACGCCATCGTTATCGGTATCAAACACTGAATCATTGGTCTCAGTGTTGTTTTCCACTTGTTCAAACACGTCTGCAATTCCATTTCCATCTGCATCTAGGCAGCCATTGAATCCATCTGCCGTTGAATTACCGTTCTCATCAGGGCAGTAATCTGACATGACTGCACTGTCAATGAAAATACCCGTCCATTCTGGAATTCGAGTTTCATTCCAAGCGCTGTCTCCCCAATTATCACCATACCCATCGCCATCACTATCGTTCCACTGGCTTGGAGTATTGATGAAGGCATCAGAATCATTGCCGTCTGGATTATCTCCAAAACCATCGCCATCCGTATCTGACCATTGGCTTCCATCTTCGGGGAATACGTCGATGATATCGGGGAATGTATCACCGTCAGTGTCGGTGAAATCATGTTGGAATGGATTGGGGTCGCTGTTATCACCAAGTCCATCGCCATCGGAATCTACAGTTTCACTGGCGTTGTTCGGGAATGCATCGGCATTATCCCCGACTCCATCGCCGTCTGAATCGAGAGTTTCATTGGCATCAGAGGGATACATATCGCTGTTATCCCCAACACCATCGCCGTCGCTGTCGGTTGTCTCGAAAGCGTTGAATGGGAATGCATCGTCAATATTTGCCCAGCCGTCACCATCATCGTCAAGACATCCTAAACGCCCAACCGTTGAATTTCCAAATTCTTCAACGCAACCGTCCGGGTCAGTTCCGTTCGGATTATCGCCGAATCCATCACCGTCGGTATCGTTCCATTGTGTTGAATCAAGCGGGAACAGATCACCATTATTTCCGCTTGAGGCATCTCCATAACCATCGCCGTCGGTATCACTCCATTGTGTCGAATCGTCAGGAAAGACGTCCCCTGAATCACTGTATCCATCGCCATCAGCATCTGGGCATCCACTCACATCTTGTGTTGAAGTTCCAGCGACATTCGGACAATCATCATTGACATTGAGGACGCCATCCATATCCACATCATCAGGAGAAATGAAGGTAAATGCAGAAGAAAGAACGTGCTCATTGCCATCCTTATCACGGACCGTGAGGTCAATCATGTCGGCGGTTTGTCCTGCCATCGGTGTTGTTACTCGGATGGTGGTGTCGTTGACCACAGTCCCAGTCACGTTTCCATAGGAGCCGAATTGTACGGTAATTTCCTGTGTTAAAGACATCCCTGTAGAGCGGTTGGCATACTTCAAATTCTTGTTGGTTGAGTCGTAATATGCAATGTGAACCATGTTGTTGTCATCAACAACAATGTCATTTCCATAGCCGACATTACCGACGCTATCGACTGTCATTGACTGCCGGGAGCCACCCGGCGCCACCATGCTGTAACCAAGGTTTGAGCCGCCATTGTATTCCGAAATGTGAACGATGTCAAATTGGTCAATGAACATGCTAAACGTGTTTCTTGAGTTACCTTGGTTTGAAACTGCCCAAGCCGAACCGGAGGCACCGTTTGCAAAGTAAGCAGTATTTCCGGCAGAGTTGGAGGCGTAAACGAGATGAAGTTCATTGTTTGAATCCACAGCCATAGCGCTGTGATAGCCCACGTTACTAGCGCCGTTATCAACGGTGTACCGTTGCCATGAGCCACTGATGTTCGAAGCAATCTTCATGTCCATGTTGCCATGGTGCCTGTATGCAACATGGACAAAGCCGTTGGAGTCAATCGCAATGGAAGAGTCACAACCAATGTACGTGCTTGTGTCATCCAACGTGACCGTGATCCATGAAGTCCCGTCATAATAAGATAACAGCGCTGCATTGCATATGTATCCCTCCCTTGAGTAGGATATATGTGGCCGGTCATTGGCATCAAGCGCTATGGAAACTTGGTCGTTCTCAACATTGGACTTGCTCCAATTATTTGTCCATGAAGTTCCATCATACATGGAATAGTGCAGGTAGCCATCGTAGATAGTGTGATAGTAAGCGATGTGAATGTTATCATTACTGTCTATAACGAGATCTGTATTTGTGCATAAAGAGTTTAGAGATCCACAATCCCTAATTTTCACATGCGTCCATGTTGAACCATCGTAACTGCTGTGCCAGAGATCTTTATTGTCCTGGTTTGAGGAGACAATGTGGACAGTTCCATTTGAGTCGACGCCAATGGAAGGATCCCAACCGCTGGATGTAACATAGTTCGCTGTCGTTGTTGTCCATGTGTAGGCCTCGCCATCGCTTGTGACGTTCGAGTACGCCATATCGAGGAAGCCGGTTCCTGTGATGGTAATTTCTTCACCGCCGGTCGTCCATCCATTTGCTGGACTTACGCTGAAGGTTGTTGAGCGCCCACCTGCTTCGTGGACGTTTTGTGAGAACTCAGACGTTTCATGAGTTGGACGGTCATCTCCCGTCAGTATTGCCGGACTTAAAGTGACGACAAGTAACAGTACTGTGACCAAGTAGGGACTCCTGCGCATGATAATACACACCGTAACACGATAAAAGAACTTAATGTTCCCTATCATCTAAGCGATGCGACATTAACAGGTGAAATTTATCGTCATTTTATCGCTTCAAGTACTCAACCGTGCGTTGGGATGAGGTTGAATTCAATTCCAAACACCTAATAGGGTAGTTCCACGGGGAGTTGAATTATGGAAGCGAACGAATGTTTCATCGCTAGCGTAGGCAAAGACTGGCACAAAATCTCAAATTGCAACGTTCACATGAACGTCAAGAGGAGACTCCAACGAACGGTTATTCGTGGGCAAGAGGGTGATGATTTGCTGGATGAAGGTTCAGAATCAGCAGAATACACCATATCGGGAAACATGTCCTTGAACGAATATAAAGAAATCCTCGTCATTTTTAGGTCCGGTCAGCCATGGTTCCATGACCCATTTGAAGAGCGGCAAATGAAGGCTCTCTTTCTCAGTATCAGTTACGACAGCGCAACCGGAGCGTTTGAATTCGTTCTCATGGAAGACGCTGAGCAAGATGAAATCATGTCTTGAGGGTTCATTGAGTTCGTATTCAGGACCATGACGCGTCAGTAGATGATTCACTCCGAGAGATACCGCATTCATTCGGCCTCAGAGGTCAGTATATGTTGTGAGAGATTGTCAAAACAATGCACCAGTAAGGGTATAAGGGGTCCTTAAAACCGCAAATGCATGTGGACCGACGAACAATTGCTTGACCAAGGGTGGACTGTTGAACAAATCACGACCTATCGCGCTGAAAAGGCTGCAGAAGTGATTTCTACGGCCCCTGAATCTGTAATCCCAGCAACAGTGGTTCCAAAACACAGTATCCCCATGCTTGAAGATACCTTCGTGGCTCCAATGAAGGCTGTTGGGCCAATCATGTCCAATTCAACGATGACTGCGATTTTGATGGCCACGCTGCTTGCGATCGTTCCGTTTTCGCTCTACTCAATATCCAACGCAGAGGGCACCCAAGGTCCGTCCGGAGATGTTGGAATGTCAGGAATGAACGGGAGTAATGGCTCAAGTTTCCACCTTGTTACATCTGCGGATGCACTTCCGACCTGCGATGATTCAGTCAACAGTCAAATCTTTTTCATCGCAGTTGATGCCGCGTTCCAAGTATGCCAGAACAGCATGTGGACTCCGATTGACCTGATGGGTCAGTCTGGAATCAATGGGACGAACGGTGCTAGCGGAACCAACGGCCTCGACGGAACAGACGGAACAGACGGTGCTGATGGTACCAACGGAGCAGATGGGACAAACGGAGCAGACGGGACAAACGGAGCAGACGGTGCGGACGGAGCATTGGGTAACAACGGCCTTGCCTCGCTGATTGTGACTCGTTCCGAATCCATCCTTGAGGGTTGTACCAATGGTGGTATTATTGTTGAAACGGGCGTTGATGACAATGGTGATAATACGCTCTCACTCAATGAAGTGGATTCTGTGATCGTAGTGTGCAATGGCGTCAGTGGCCAGGACGGTGCTGACGGTGACGATGGAGCTGATGGGAGTTCGACCGGGACGATGATGGTTGCACGGCTGTCTGCCGCTCCAGCCAGCATGGGATGCAACGGAACTGGAGAATTGCTCGAGCAGGGCATGGATGACGGACGAAACGGTGGAATTGCTCAAAACGGCGTTCTTGAAAACAGCGAGGTGTTGTTTAGGACCTTGATCTGCACGCAATATGATATCGAGATGGTTGAGGATTTCAATCCCGGTGCCACAGGCAGTAATCCGTCCAACTTCGTCTCCATTAACTCAACCATGTACTTCACCGCAAACAACGGAACAGCAAGCGGAATTTGGGCCTATGAAAATGGAACCATCTCACTGGTATACTCGGGCAGTGTTTTTGCCATGCGAGCGATTGGTTCCCAATTGATGTTCGCTGGACAAACATCATCCTTCGGCATCGAACCCTTTGTCTTTGATCCATCGAATGGAACTGCATGGCAAATTGCTGATATTTCCTCCGGAAGTTCGGGAAGTTTCCCTGGAGAATATACGCTCATTGGAACCTCTGTGTACTTCGCAGCGACAGACAGTTCCGGCATATTCGACCTTTGGGCCTATGAAACTCAGAATTTCAGCGTGTGGAAAGTTGAAGCAGACATCCAACCAACATCCTTGATCGCTGTTCATTCTGACCTCTACTTCTCAGCGGGTCCGAGCAATGGGAATGTTGAGTTGTGGAAGCATGAGACTGCCAACAACACCACGTTCATGGTGAAGGACATCAATCCTGGAATCCTTTCTTCATCGCCACAGCACCTTGTACTGATGGGCACGACCATCTACATGTCAGCCAACGATGGCGGCAGTGCAGGCACAGAATTGTATGCCTACGACCTGACCAACAATTCCACATGGCTGGCAGCTGATATCCGGCCCGGTGTTGCGACAAGCAGCCTTTCCGACCTCACGGTAATGGGAACCCGTCTTTACATGCAAGCCATCTCCGGCACTCACTTTGAACTGTGGGCATATGAATCAACAAACAATTCTTTGTTGGAAGTTACGAACTTTCAGTCCACCTCCGGATTTGGTGGACCAAGTGGTTTTACGGTGTTCGATGGTAAACTGTACTTCAAAGCGGACGACGGGAGTGGAGCCGAGTTGTGGGCAACAAGCCCCACTAACAGCACAGTATGGTTGGCTCAAGAGATCAATTCAGCCGGAGCGAGCAGTCCAACCGATTTCCATGTATTCGGAGGAACGTTGTTCTTTGTGGCTGACGACGGAACCAATGGACGTGAACTTTGGTCAGTAGGTGCTTGGTCCCAAAACATTTCATTCGTTTAACGAGAGTGAGTCGTTCAACCACTGATTTGAACACAACTTCTCAAAGATGAGACAATGGAGATTGCATAAATTCACGAAGCAAGGTGGTTGCGTAACTACCTGAACTGAGTACAAAGCGGAAGCGAATGCATGCGCCCTCTGGGTGCCAACGGTCTCCATCCTGTGGTCCAGCATCCCAACGCTTGCTCAAACTGCTGGCTTCAGCGATGGGGACGGTATCGACGCTAAACTCTTGGAAATGGCTGACCAATGAGCGACGGGTCCCTTTGCTGGAAAGCCGAGGAATCGCCTCAACCGACCATGAGACATTACCGAGCCCTTCCTTCTCCAACGTAGCACGTTCCAACAAACCAGGCTCTCCCTCGCAGGTTGTAATTTCACTTCCGGGGAGTGGCCCCGTGGTAATCAATCGACCAAGTTCACAGTTTCGTGAAATGCGAGGTAGGGTTCGGTCTTCTACGACCACACAAGACGGTACATCCAGTTGACCCTTGTCATCCAACCTGCCGACAATATCACCCGATACTGGGCGGGAAAGTGGTAGACCTGCTTCAATGCGTTGGAACAGAGATTTGTTGAACACGATGGATTGAAGCGCATGAACCGTCATCAATTGCAGGTTTCCTGGAAGTTTTCTAAACGCTCCAACATAGTCTTCAGGATGAGCCAGTAAATGTTCAATCATCTTGCGCTCAAAGCCCATCCATCGGGGGAGCATTGGAATGACGGATTCATCAACACCGTGTTCTCGGATGTACTTACGAACCTTTTGAGCTTCTTCTTCTTCGTTCTTCCCTTCCATTGAGAGGTACGCCATAACCGCTTCTTCCCACTCGTCACGAACGACATGTGAGCCAACAACGGGAGTAACCGGGCGCCCTGAGCCAAAACGCTGCGGTCCAATCCAATTTGGGAAGCGGCCATCTCCGAGCGAATCCATCATATCCGACTGAATGCGTTCGACCTCACGCATAGCATCTTCGTTTGAGAGGGGTGTTCCTTCGGAGTCGCAACAACCTCTGACGATGATCGTGAATCGATTGCCGCGGTGGTTTCCGAACCCTATTTTTTGATGTGAGCGGCCAAGAACCTCAATTTCAACATCAGCGAGTTCAACTGCGGAAACCTTGTTCATGGGTGCGTCAATGACGAAGAGTTGGGATGTGACCGCTCGTTTATCTTTGGTTCCAGCAAAGAAAATTCGGTTTCTTGGAATTTTCAAGGCCGCTGCGAGTTGGTTGCAAAAACGATTGGTTTCCCAATTGGTGAGCGTTATTTTGGCTACCGTAAAACGGCCTTTGTTGTCAAAATGAATCGGCGTTGCAATTTCTTCAACACGAAAATCCGATACACGGGCTTTGATCAATCCGCCGATGCCGTCTGTTTTGGTTGCATAGCCAATCATGCCGATGGCTTGAGCGACCGAATCCATGACGATGACCTCTTCAGAGGCTGGCGTCAGTAAATTCCTTGGCGACGCCGCTGACGATGTCCTTCAGAACTTTTTCAACACCGGCCTTGGTGGTTGTGCGAATGTAAAATTCAGGATCGTCGAGTTCAGGATGCCCTGGGAAATAGTTGGCGTAATCCACACTTTTGTGTGCATTGAGGCGTTGACGGAGGACTTGAAGAGCAGTGTGGCTCTCACCGATAATTCGGAGTCGCAGTTCATTCTTCTCTTTCTTGAGCACTGTAACAGACATGATGACCGGTCGTTCCACCGGCCAACTCGTTTTGAACCTTCTCATCAAATTCTTCCAAACCTGGCGTGTCGTGGCGACCGAATATCGGTGAAGTTGGCCGTGTTCATTCCCAAGAGCACCTCTTTGTTTTTGTACCAGCATGAACGGGGAAGTTCATGGATACGGCCCGTCTTGAGGAAAGACTGGCCTCAGGCGCTGGCCAATTTAGGCGTACTGCGCCGTTTATTGTCGCATTTTGTGTTGCCCTCACGGCATTGCTTTTGGGCCAACTTGTTCTTTCTCCGCCAACCTTTGAGACGGACCTCAACGATTTTGCCCCGGAATCCGAATCAACCGCTACCCACGACGCCATTCACGAATTTTTCCCGGACGAGACACGACCGATGTTCATCCACGTCACGGCCGATGACGGCTCCAACGTGTTGAGCATGGAATCATTACAAGCCATGCAAATGGATTTGGAAGTGTTTGAGAACGAATCCACCAAACGCCAAAATTTGATTCATGTTTGGACGACAGCTCCAGGAATTCTGCAACTGAGTTTGGACGAAGAAGGCAATGGCGAGCGCATCACTGAACTGAACGAGTGGACCGAAATACTCGACATTCTGTTTGACGAAAACGAGACGTGTGGACTTGCTGCTGATGACCAACTCCTCTCCGCAGCAACCTACGCATCATCGGCTCTTCTTCACAATGACCTGTCCATTGACCCGTCCTGTGAGTATCTTGAAAACGGCGTTGGAGACGGCTCCCCAACGGCCTCATCAACGCTTTGGGTGTTGGAAGTTGACCCCGAGATGGATGAAAAACAACGCAAGGAACTTCAGGACCAGATGAGGGATGTATTTTCCAAGCAGTCCAAAGATTCGGTCATGGATTACAAGGCGATTTCAAACGACCTGTTGGCTCATGACATTGACGAAGGGACCTTTGACAATCTCATTCTGCTCATCGCCTTGGCCTTCGTGGTTGTCGTCCTGATGCTTGCTGTGGCCTTCCGCTCTGCGAAGCGGATCATATTTCCGCTCATTGGACTCTCAAGTGCGTTGATTTGGACCTATGGAATTCTCAACGTCACGGGAACTCGTTTCACCGCTCTTGAGGCAACGGTAGCACCCCTCGTTCTCGGATTAGGTATTGATTACGCCATTCACCTGCAACGCTCACAGAGTTCGTTTTCAGATGAATATCCAGACCCTGCAGAATCGTGGCTTCGGGCAACTGCCCATCTTTCTATTCCCCTCTCTCTTGCAGTCATAACAACGGTTTCAGCATTCTTGGCCAACATCATATCCCCACTACCGCCGCTGGCTACGCTTGGTT
Organism: Candidatus Poseidonia sp.; assembly: GCA_029250625.1. Classification (GTDB taxonomy): domain Archaea; phylum Thermoplasmatota; class Poseidoniia; order Poseidoniales; family Poseidoniaceae; genus Poseidonia. Next base: position 12,543 of record JAQXEX010000040.1, read on the forward strand.
ACGCACTTTCCCTTGGAGTCATCTGTGCATTCCTTTCGTCGACCGTGTTTGTTGGCGCATTGCACGTGATGTTCACCAATCCATCTGCAACAAAGACCCTTTCACCGCTTCGCCTTCCTCGGATCTCAAACGCCATTGTCAAGCTCCAACAAAAGCAGCAACTGGGTGTCATTCTCGTGACCATCCTCATCTCTGGATTGTCCGTCTACGGCGCAGCATCACTTGAAACTGATTTTGACTTGGGCGATTTCGTGAACGAAGACCTTGAAATCATGACCGTGCGAGACGACCTGGCATCAAGTTACGAGAGTGCTGGCTGGAAGGTCATCTATGTCCTGATGGAACCCGCTGAGGGCAGCGAGACCATTCCGGGCGACGACTACCTGCTTACTGAATTGAGGAATCTTCACAGTGATTTGCAATCCAATAACGACGTCGTCGGAACAGATTTTAGAATTTCATCCCCGTCATACGACGGACCGTATACCATCGTCCGTGATTCAGTTCTTCGAAATGCTTCCTTCGGAGAAGAGCACAACATGGAAGTCATTGATGCGACGGGAGATGTCTACTCAATTGACCGAACCCTGGGCATTGACCTCGGCTTATTCTTTGCAGCCCTTTCCGACAACACCTCAACAGCCGACCCCTTAACGGGCGAAACGTGGAGTGACCGTGTTGCGAACTCGGTTCATCTGGACGGTACAAACATCACCTATCTCCGCCATGAAATTCGGGTAGAAGCCTCAACATCGTCACAGTCCAACCGAGTGGTTGAAAACTTCCACGAAACGCTGGGCTCAGTCGACGAGTCTGGAACCCTCAAGTACGAACTCAAAGAACATGCGCAGTTGCATGTCACGGGTGATTTGGTGGTGTTGCAAAGTGTTCTTGACGGTCTTTCACTTTCTCAAATTGAAAGTACTGCAATCTCGCTGGCCGTTTCGTTCTTTGTTCTGTTCGCCCTTACACGTCGGATAATGCCTGCTGTAGTCGTTCTCTTCCCTGTTGGAGTCGCTTCGCTTTGGGTCGTTGGTTCAATGGCGCTGATCGGACTCAAATGGAACGTCTTAACCGTGATGGTCACAGCCTTAACGTTGGGAATCGGTATTGATTACTCCATCCACATGTGGAGGCGCTTTGAGGTTGAAATGGCCAAGCGTGGTGACCATTGGGAAGCCTTACGTGCCGCAATTGATACAACTGGCGTAGCCCTCATGCTGAGTGCAGTTACTACCATGTCTGGCTTTGCAGTCTTGCTGTTCTCTCCAATGCCGGTCATCCAAGACTTTGGCCTCATTACCGCCATCACCGTCTTGTTTTCACTTATTCTTGCACTGATGCTGCTTCCGGTTCTTGTCGAACTGTCTGCACGAGGTCAAGAATCAAACGCTGATTTGCCCGCTGATTCTGAATGATCAGACGACCGCAAGAGCATCGGCTATGTCGTCCATACCGAGGCCTTGTTCTCGGGCAACCAAGGCGTAGGCTAGCCATGGTGTGATGTGGTGGAACGCCGTGATTTTACGTTGAGCTCGCCGCTCAAGTTCGGCGACTTCAAGCCCGCTGCTCCGTGAGATAAAACGAACAAGACGTTTGGTCAGTCTTGCACGCGGGTCGAGGCTTGTTTCATCGGGACGGGCCACCTCAACAATCGCCGGTGCAACGGTTTTGCTTTGAACGGACGGTGGTGCCGCCGAAACCGCTCCTTCTTCGATTACTGCGTGCGGAGGGGAGAGCAGGCGTGAAGGGCGAGGAAACCAACCCAAAGGAACGCTCACATCACCGAGTTCAACTGCGAGACGAACCGTTTGTTGTTCATTGAGAAGCCACCCTTTGGCCGTGAGTTGATTGACGGCTTGTTCGGCTTCATGAGGTGCGACCCATTCCATGTCAAACGAGAAAAAACGCTCCAAGTCCAAGAGATTGAGTTCTGAATGGCCACGAAACGCAATGGTGAGAACCCGACGGATGTCAGCATCTGCCTCACTCATGGTAGGGCTCATCGGGTAAGCATTGAAGAATGTAGGCTTCAGATGTTATCGTCTATTTTTGAGAACGATTTGTCCTCATTGAGCACCCAACGTCCGCATTCTTCACCCACGTAATAGGTCGCATCCAAGGTATATTCGTAATCCCCACCGCCAGGGAGTTGACTGTAGTCCGCAGCATGTTCGGCTGTGCTCGGCGATGGTTGTTCCGTTGGTTCAACCGTACCCAAGGCGTCCATGTATTTTGCAGCCATTTCCTGCGGAGTTGGCTCGGGTGTTTTGGACTTTGGCGGCCCGCGTGGAGGTCCTTTAGACGGGCGTGTTTCGCCTTTCGAGGCAACCTTTGCCCCTGGTGGGCCTCGCTTTTTGGGAGGGGCTTGTTCAACCGGAGTTGGACCTTCTACTTCCGTTGTATTGGGTTGGAGCGCCTCAAGTATTTTTTCCTCAACAACTTCTTCTTTGTCTCGGCGAAGGAAGAGAACTGCACCACCAAGAAGCCCTACCAACGACAAGCCTCCTGTCGCCATAACGAGTCCGCTTAGACCCTGAGGTTCGCTGGAGTAGGTTGCGTTCCATTGATTGTTGTTCTCGTCCAATTCCCAAATGACACCTTCCTGATCTACGGTGATGGCTAGACTCCATGTTCCTGCTGGTGCAATGAAGGAACGCTTGATGGATTTAGCTGAGTTTTCATCCATTGAATAAAATATAGAGCGGCCCACTAAGGTTCGTTTATCGCCTTGGATGATCTCAATACTGGCATTGAAAGGAATCGGCAAAGATTCACCTGCGTTAACAACGCTAAACGAAAGTCGCACGGTTTCCCCTTCAACAATTTCAGAACTCATCTCAACCGCTTCTAACGTCAGGTCAGGACCAATGCTGTTGAGGTTCGTCACCAGCCACGGGTCAAAGTCTGAGTTTCCACCAGCTGAAACAAGGCTCCAGCCCGCATCATCGGAACCGACTGCCCAGCAAGCAAGAGACGCCTGAGGTGACAGAGTGGACGGGTCGCCCAGTTCACTGAAATCAAACGCAAAACTGAACATGGTATTGCCGTCGAAAACCGTCGTTGAATTGCGACTTAGAGTCACTGCATCCCACTCAACATCCAAGGAGCGTATCTGACACGTCAAGGTCAAGGGAGCGTTCCAACCTTGCCCTTCACGTACGTTAACTCCGATGTCTACGGATTCGAGATGGAATCGCGATACGACAGAAGCCATGTTTGAACTCAGCAGTTCAGGCGCCTCGCCATCGAGCATGAATTCTGGAAGGTCAAAGGAAGCGACCTTTTCAAGTTCCAATGGGTCCCAAAGGGAGACCTCCAATTCTTTTACAAGTCCAGTTTTCATTGGCGTAGGAATGGAGTAAACCAGTTGTCCTTGTTCTACCGTAACGGCTGTTCCACCTCGCCAAAGTTCTCCGAGAATTTTACCCCTCCATTGGAGGTTAAGTACACCATCATAGGGGGTTCCGCTCAACAGATGGCTGACTGAACCGGTAAGGTTGAGGTCATCGCCAGCCATAACCGGACTGCCCGCCACAATTGGTTGAGTCACGGAGCCAACTTGGTCCACTACGGATTCCACTTCAAAGACAAGGGCTTGCTGAAGGCTCCATCGGTCGGCCAACGAGGTTTTGAACAGGCCATCTTCATCGACGACCATGAACTCAATCGCTCCTTCAACGAGTCCTGACGAACCAAAACTCCAATCTGCAGTCGCCCACATTTCCAAATGAAGTCGGTCATCAATGATTTCCGCCAAGCAACGGCCCATATCGACGATCAGCCGTTCATCGAAGGAAGCACAGATTCCCGTTGAAACGGTGTACTTTAGCCCCAACTGACTGTCGTTTCCAAACTTGATTCGGATTTCAGAAATATCTTCAATACCGTTCGTGTCAAAAGCGACTAATTTCCATCCAAAGTCCCGTGAAGGTTCAATGCGTGTAATGTTGACATTCATCAGGTCTCCGAGTGGGTTGATTTCTTCGATCGACGAAGTTTGAGGAGTTCTGGACTCCCATCGCATATGGCCAAGCTCTGCGGTGGACTCGGGGAGTGCAAATCCAGCAGCATCCGTACCCTCCAGGAGCACTCGGACCCATTGATGGTCATCGTTCATGGTATCGTTCACTGACAGATTAACCGTCCAGGAATTGCTGCTTTGGCCAATGTATATCGTGGCCGCTTTGTATTCATCTCGTTGGGCAATGCCGTCTGCTGGTGAAGTTGTGTCACCGTCGTCTCGAGCCTCAATCCAAACAAAGGCTTCCAGACTGTCTGTTGAAAAGCCCCCGATGTCGTGGAACTCAAACGAGACCGTACGGTGATGTTCTTCGTTGATGTAATCGTCAAGAGATGGCGATACGCTAAGGAGGGTCGGTCCCTCTCCGTTGAGGATGAATTCAACCGGTTGCGTATCAAAAATCAGATTCCAGTCCTCGCTCGTTCTGGCCTCAAGCCAAAAATGAACTTCGCCTGAGACTCCTTCAGGAAGGTTGAGCAATGCATGCTTGATATCACCAGATGTCAAATCAAACCACTGGGTTGATGAATTGTCCCAAGTGCGTTCACCTTGTGAATCAAGCGCAAAGGTCTCGACATCCGTATGAAGGCGCACCTCGATGGCCCCTCCCAAAAGTCTGAGACCGGAATTCGTGAATGTATGGTCGATGGTTACGTTCAATTGAGTGTTTGCTGGGAGAACCTCGCCGGTGGAAACGGTGGTGTCTCCTGCGCTGGAATAATCTGCAACGATGTCAATGACCTCTACGGTGACATCTTTGTCCATGGCGACGGTGTCTGGATGAAGATAAGAGGCGTTGCGCTCAGCCTGAGTACTGACCTTGAAACGAAGATAATCGCTTGGCATACTGCCGCTCAACGAGAGGCTCCATGTCATGTTCTGTCCGTTGAGAGCCATGGGTTGTGGTGTAGCTGAAATTTCATTAACGAACAGAAGTCCACTTGGGTCGTCAATTTGGAGCGTTTCATCCGATGTATTCCACGTCAAGGTTGACCACGTGGAGGACGGGTCAAAACTTCCGAACTGGTCGGATGCATGAATCGAAAGTGAGTACTCGCCTTCAACGGTTGAAGCGTGGTGGTGGGTGATGATGTCAACGGCAGAGGCTGTAGGCTGCATGTATTGAGGCAAGGGCGACACGAAGGCTGCTTCATCGCCCCCAAAGGTGACCTGAACCAGAGTGGGCGTGGCCCATTCAAGGACTCTCGAAGTAGACAATTTCAGGCGGTATTGTAGAACAGGGATGTTTTCCGACACATCGCCAAGCGAAGTGTTTCCTTGGGTAATGTAGGAGTACACAGGAACAGTTGTGGGTTTCCATGGTGCTGACCCGATTGAAGATTCACTGCTTGCGGTACGATATTGCATCAATGCCGAGGTACCCGTCGGTTCAACTGCTGAAAATCCCAGCCAGATCGGGCTTGCAGAACCGTGCTCTGTTGAACTCAAATCGTATACTGGAGAGGAAATCCAACCGGTATGTTGGTCCGGATTGAGAAAGAATTCACCCTCTGCGTTGTAGAGAGCTGAACCCCAACTGCTGAAGCGATTTCCACTCAAATCCCCTCCTGCGAAAACAAGTGTATTGTTGGCCCGTGTAATGGTTGAGTCGAAGACACCGTATGGACGAGTTGAGCGAACCGCCCATTCGCCGGTGAAAGGACTGTATCCGTAGACTTTGTCGCTCTTTGTGATCTGCCATCCATTCGGTTCATATCCACCCATGATGACAATTTCATCGTTGAACACATCGGCCGCGTAGGCTGCAAGCCGCATGGTCGTGTTTGGCAGTTGAGTCCATGTATTTGTGAGCGGGTTGTAGGCTTCAGTTAGGTTTGTATTCCCAACTACCGTTTGGTTGGCGATGGGGTCAAAATAACGGGCAACTCCGCCGTAGGCTACGAGTTTGCCTTGAAATGAAACCAATTCGAACGAATGTCGGGGCAGACTCATGTTGGCCAGTTGGGTCCAGTTGTTGTTAACAGGGTCATACCGCATCAAACGGTCGGTGAGGTCGGTTCGGTCTGGCCTGGATGCTCCACCTGCGACGTAAATCATATTGTTGTGGGATTCCACACCGGCCAACCCTACCTTGGTACCCGTTGGCATGTTGTTGCCGGTTGTCCAATTTCCTGTACTTGGGTCAAACACCTGCATCAAGCCCTCCGAGGTGACAGAGGGATTGGAGTAAGGATGCAAATCACCCACGGTGTAGATCTTGTTGTTGACCGTTGCACACCCGTGGTATTGTTGTGTTTGAGAGAGTGAGGAAACACTCGGCCACCACGATTGATTGGAATTGTAAAAAACATCTACGGCCGAAGTTGCGGTTTCGTCATTGGGCTGAAGCGGATTAGGGTCTTCCCGCCCTCCAATGTAAAACACTTGGTCAAGCGACGGCAGATAGGCCGCACAGCCTCCGGTTTTTGGCTGCAAGAGGCTTCCAGTCCCACCCGGATAGGTCCACGTGAACGAAGGGCGTTCAAGACCGGTCACGCCCGTCACGGCTGATGTGGTGATGTTGGTATGACTGAATCCATCGTTTGTTCCAAAACCATTGATGAGTTCATTGGAATTCAGTGTTGTTGGCTCCCCAATGAGCGGTTCTTTGGACTCACCCGGTTCCAAAACTGGAACCCAAGGGCAGAGAAGCATTAAGGAAATCAAAACCAATGCCATACGAATTTGTGGATTGGTCATGTCATAGGCCACGCCGCCACAGTTTGTATATCCTTCTTGTTAGCGATGCTTTTCTTTTTCTAGTGTCAACTTCCCAAGGTTCATGATGGTGGGCACGCTGCGGGGTAAAGGGGAGCACATGGTACGAGATTACATTGCACGCGACCCACGGACGGGAAAACCGATCAGCGTCGCCAAAACCAAAGTGGTTGAAGCATCGTTTGAACCCATTGAAGGGCCTTGGTCTGCTTTGGTTGCCGGGGATGCAATGTCGCTAGCGGAAGGTTCTCTTGAACAACGGGAAGTACGTTGGCTGGGGGAAACGCACATCATGGGCCGTAGCCATGGAGTTCGTGCGCTTTCCACCGTACCCCAAAGCATGGTTCGTGCAGCGCACGGATTGTTGCTTCTTGCGCTTGAAGACGACGACGATGCCGTTCGTATCTCAGCCCTTGAGGTACTCCCTGAGTTTGCTGTACGACGTTCTGAAGACTTGTTTGACTGGCTTTCCGTTCTCTTGGACGACGACTCTATCGGCGTCAGTAAGGCTGCAAGCGATGCCCTCGCACGGGCTGCTCCAACGTTCCCTTCAGGCGTACAATCATCGCTTGAAAACGAACTTCGTTCCCCAATAGCGTACCGACAACAAGCAGCATGGAAGGGGCTCAAGTCCCTCGCAGACACATGGCCTGAAGTGGTGGCCGACCACATTGACACTCTGCTCCTGGAACAAGACGTGACCCTTCGCAGAAAGGCTGCCGGATTGCTTCGCAAAGTGTTGTCTCGGAATTCATCTGCAGTTTGGGATCTCATCTCTTGGTCGCTCAACGATGACGACTCACAGGTGAGGCGAACCGCCGCCAAAACACTCCCCGCACTTGCCCGTCAAGATGTTCGCATGGCGACCATGTTCGCAGAGCGAGCCATCGCTGACCCCGATTCAGAAGTCCGGCTTGCAGCGATTAAGGCGATTCAAAAACTCGACAAGGACCACGGAAGAGCCCGCGACCTCATCGTCAATGGAGCTCGATCCAAGGACCTCCGGGTGCGCAAAGCATGCATTGAGTTGCTACCACGCTTGATGGGCGAAGATGAATTGCGCATCTTTGCAACAGACCTTCTCAAGACCGAAACCAATGAAGCTCTGATCAAGACACTTGATGAGATGCGCTTTGACGCTTTGCTTGAAGGAACTGAAGCGCAGAAGAATGCAGCCCTTGCTCCGGCTATCCCGGTTCCTGAAATTGACAAAGAAATTGCTCAATCGCAAGGCAAAGGCATCGGACTTCTCTCCGCATCCAAACCAAAAGATCTCATCGAGAAGGCAGAACAACAAGAAGCGGCTCTTTCCTCAGTGGAACCCAAAACACCCACGATAGAACGACGTCCGTCACAAGACGAAATCATGGGATACATGGACGATGAGGAAGATGACTTCGATGATTTTGATTCGGGACCAGATGAAGAGATGTTTTGACATGAATTTCGTGCAGACAAAGACGGCATGGTTAAGAACAGGTGGTCGGTCGCAGAACCGCTTAAGAGGTGGATTGTATGAGTGACGCAGCGTTCAACGACAAGGCCGAACAATTTGACCGACTGTGGGACGGACTCACACCTAAGGGTGTAAACCGGCCACGTGCTCTCAAATTCCGACAATATATTCTCGAGCATGTCCGACAGACGCAACGCCCTCTCAACCGAGAGAACGCTCGCAAATACTGGATGGGCGAACTTCAGAAGGAAATTGCCGACAAGGACAATTATTGATTGATTTCGTGCAGGTTGCCCTCGTCTCGGCGACCAATTCACCAAACGAGAGACGGAGGGAAAACGAATGTTCACCACCACACGCTTTGATTCATGGGACCTGCCAGAACATCTGTTGAACGGATTGAATGCCATTGGATGGGAATTCGCCACTCAAGTTCAGAAGGACACCGTTCCTCTCGCACGAACCGGACGGGACGTGATCGGACAAGCCCGAACCGGGTCCGGAAAAACTGCGGCATTTGGCCTGCCCATCCTTGAACGATGCCAAGTCACTGGCTCACTTCAAGCCTTGATCCTCACACCAACTCGTGAACTTGCAAATCAAGTCGCAGAAGAAATTTCAATGCTCCAGGGCGAAACTGGCCTGACCATCCTTACCGTTTACGGTGGAACCGATATTGACAAGCAAGCAAAGACCCTTGCTGACGGCGTAGACATCATCGTTGGAACACCCGGTCGTGTCATGGACATGACAGAACGAGGCCACATCGATTTGACCCTCCCTACATTGCTGTGCTTGGATGAAGCAGACCGAATGCTGGACATGGGATTCTTCCCGGACATCATGTGGGTTGTTGAGCGTATGACCCAGCGAGAACAGACACTTCTCTTCTCCGCAACCTTCCCACAAGAAATCATTGACGCAGCACATGAATTCACCAATGACCCTGAATTCGTACTGACCAACGCTGAAGAATTGGATATTCCTCCAATTGACCTCTATTCAGTCCACATCGGACGCTCCAACAAATTGTGGGTCCTTGGACGGCTTCTCATTCGCATGAATGACGAAGACCAAACCATCGTTTTCTGCAATACCAAGCGCATGGTGGACCTCGCTGTTGAGCGCCTGAGCAAGCATCGTTTTGACGTCGCTGGACTTCACGGAGATTTGAACCAAAACCAACGTGAAAAGATACTCACTCGCTTCAGAGAAGGTGAGGTCAAAACCATTGTCGCCACCGATGTCGCAGCCCGTGGTATCGACGTTGACGCCATCAGCTTGGTTGTGAACTACGACCTCCCGAATGACATGGATTCCTTCGTCCACCGAATCGGCCGTACTGGACGCATTGGACGAAGTGGAGAAGCGTGGAGTCTTGTATCGAGAGACGATGCACCTCAACTGTCTCGAATCATGGCTACATACGGCCTTGACATCCTTCCGTGCGAAGCACCTGAACTCCCAGAAGGAATTGACAGAGACCCCGTTCGCCGACAAGATGACTTTGGTGAGTCCGCTGACGTGTTTGGCTACGTGACCGTAAAACTTGATTTGACTCCTGAAGCAGCCGGTTCAGCTCATCAAGTGTCCTCATGGTTTGTTGAGCAACTCAAGTGCGATGAACTCGCTGTCGGCGAGGTACGGTTTTCCGATGAGCATACCTTTGTGAGTTTGCACAAAAGCAAGATTGGACTCGCCATGAAAGCCATGGAAAAGCGCCAGTATGGAAGTGACACACTCGTCGCTTCTATCTTTGAGTGATCACTCTTCTTCTTGCGTACTGCGCTTGTTCCAAGAACCTGATTTCTTTTTGTAGTGACCTTTTTCCTTCAACGGTTCGGGCACCGCTTCAGAAGTTGGTTCCGGCCAATTTCCGAACTCATCCGGTCGCTGAATAACAAGTACTGTACCTCCAACCATAACCATCGATATGGCTGAAAGCGACCAAGCGTAACCAATGGCGTCATCCCACCTCATTTGTGCATTCCCGCATTCTGCAGAGATGAGGTTTGAAAATTCACAGACGTCCAAGGTCTCCTTTGCTTCAATGGCTTCCTCGTTGGTAGTGATGTTTGAAAGCGCAAGAACAACGAACAAGGCAGCGAAGGCGAGGATGGCCCAATGCTTTGGTTCCCACGTTGTTCTTCGACTTATGCGCCAAGAATCGTTGGTGGATTTGGCCGCTTTAAGTGTCCCTTCTGGTCCACCAAATTTGAAGAACCATACCATCCACATGAGAACGAGCACAACCAAGAATCCCCATTCGTAGACGTATTGGTGGAACGTCCACATGTTGACGAGGCACGCTTGTTGGTCTGGATTCGCAATGCACCCTTCAAGTGCTATTGGATAAAAAGCCACCAAACGCATGAGATTGAGCACATACACAATGGAGCACATCACAGCCACTGATTTTAATTTAAATCGCTGAGACATGCCGTCGGTCATCATAACCAGCGTAGAAATGAAAATCATTTCATGGACTCCTGCACATTCATCCGAGACATACAATCCAACGGTGTCAAACGGCCCTGGGAAACTTGGGTGAACAAAATCAATCCGAGTCAACCAACCGTTGTGGTGGCTAATGACCGAACTGCCCTCTCCGTAAAGGAAGTTTGTGAGTTCATTCCACAGCCATGCTTCCGTGACCTGAATGGGTGCGAGTGTGTCTGAGGGTATCGTCAAAAACCAGTAGAAGATTTTCACACAGATCAGTGCAAGAGGAATTCTTCCATAGCGCAATCCGAGTTCACCCACTTCCTTCCACGACATATCGCCATCAGGCCGCGTCGTGGTTTGGGTGGCCATGGGATTACATGAGAGGTCTTGTTCAAGAAGGTGTTGTGCTGGGCGATGGTGGGACGTATTGTTTGGGTTCAAAGGAATGCGTTCAAATTGGTCGGAGGTTTGGAAGGCACAATGGCGGAGAAAAAAAGCGAAGTGAAGGCAACCCATCGCCTTGACGTTCTCGGCTTTTATTGTCCAGTCCCGGTAGTTAAGACACGGCAAACCTTGCACAAATTAACCAACGGTGATGTCCTTGAAGTCCTTGCCGACGACCCAGAAACCCTTCACGACATGCCCCTCTTGCTGAATCGCAGTCAGCATCAATTATTGGGCATTGTCAATGAGAACGGAGAAATTCGTTTTACAATTGAGGTGATAAAATGACAGTAATACGCCGTGAAAACGTACCCAGTGAAGCCATGCTACCAACAGAATACGGTTCGTTCCGTATACAAGTATTCCATGAACCATCTACCGGATTTGACCATGTGGCTATGATTCTAGGCGACATGTTGGGACCTGACCCTGTGTTGCTTCGCGTCCATTCCGAATGCCTGACTGGTGATGTGTTTCGCAGCGAGCGTTGCGATTGTGGACCTCAGTTGAATTCCGCCTTGGAAACCATCGTTGAGAAGGGATGGGGCGTCCTTTTGTACCTCCGTCAGGAAGGCAGAGGAATTGGACTTCATGCGAAAATCCAAGCGTACCATCTGCAAGATGAGGGCGCCGACACGCTCGATGCAAATCTTATGCTCGGACTTCCTGCGGACAACCGAGACTATTCCATAGCAGCGGATATGCTCAAAGAACTGGATGTTGCTGATGTGAATTTGCTCACCAACAATCCTGAGAAGGTCAACCAATTGCAATCGTACGGAATCAATGTGGTAGAACGAACCCCACTCATCGTTGGCGTGAACGACACAAACAGAGCATACCTCTCAACCAAGGCCGAGCGAATGGGCCATCATATCAAAAATGACGACTTGTGAAGAGGAGGGCCGTGGCCGGGAATTGAACCCGGGCTGGCAGAACCACAATCTGCCGTGCTAACCCCTACACCACCACAGCCATGAGAAGTAAATGGCCCTCAAGTGCTTGGTATTTCAACCATCCGCCGCTGTAGATTTGCTGAAGAAGTCTTGTGTTTTTCAAACGAAAGACCCCTGCCTTCAAGTGTTACCGAAGAGTGTGGGATAATATGCGAACGAAGCGAGTCATCCTTTGCATCCTACTTCTTTGCCTCACAACCGCCATTGGGCCGTTGGCCTCAACGGTTGCAGCCCGTAGCGTTCACAACACATACGACGTTGACATGCTCCCGCAAGGGACATTGGTTGATGCATCAGAATGGACCACGGGTTCAGAAACTTCGTTCACCCAAGAAGATGCCACATACACGGAGGCCATGGTGGCTGACCAGCGCCTCACCATGGCGCACCATCGTCCAGTTCATCTTGACACCATGTCAGTTTGGGCAGGCACCTCACCTACTGATTCGAACTATTCAATCGGTGCACCTGATGGAGCGAGCACTTGGTCAACCGGCCCCGAGATCAAGCTGACGAACTTTGATGTCAGTGGACTTACCGATTACGCCCTGGTTGAGGTTCACATGAAAGCAGTCATCCAAATTCCCGATGCTTTGACAGAAGACACCGTTCGAATTTCGCTCCAACATTCAGGCGGATACGAACTCCTCAAAACCTTCGCACACACCCAAGGCAACTTGGATTACATCAACAACTCAGCATATTCGGTGAACCTCACCGGCCTCCTTGAATGGACCTGGCAGGACCTCAACAGTTTGGAGTTCACCCTGGATTACGTATCGGCGGGTGGTGTTGACGATTCCCGCTTGGTCGTCGATGCAGTAGGATTGGACATCACCGTCCAAACGCCATGGTATGGAGGCGAGGTAGGCCTCGCATCAACAGAATTTACAGGCCATTCAATGCCACTTGTTGGCCTTGATTTATCTCAAGGTGAATCCGTCAACATGGCTCTTACTGATTGCGGATTGACTCCTTCAATCGCTGGAACGACCGGAGAATGGGTCAGTGACATCATTGAGAACCCTCCCGAACAACAGCTCGGTCGAGTTCACCTCCAACTCTCTGAAGGGGAAGCCGATAACGTCAGCCTTGAGTACGCAGTTTCCGGAGATGGTGAATCGTTTTCTTCATTCACAGCACTCCCTGAAAACACCTTACTCCCCTTGGGTGAAGCCTACAAAATCAAGGTGACAGCCATTGATTCATGCATTGAATCTGTATGGGCCGATGTGAACGATCCTTCCCTTACCGTTTCGGGACGCGTTTTTGGAACCAACGATGGCATTGACCCAACCTACTCACGGTGGTTGGTTTTTGTCAATGACGAATTGGTTTCTAACGAGCCCATGACCCTTGGCACCTTCGCTCACTCCTGGCCCATCGGCCAGTTCATGGTCCCTGGAGCCACCTCTTACACTGTTGAAGTGAAGGCTTGGTTCACCTGGGATTCCTTGGGGGATGCGAGCCATACTGCCTTGGAAATATCATCACTTTCAGTGAACGGTGGCTATGCTATAGAATGGGACGAGGACCCTGTGTGTGAAGCCATTGGGGACCAAGAGTTGACCGAAGATGGGGGCGGGGCCATCCTCCCTCTCCTGTTGCGATGCTCGGATGACCGAACATCCAACGAAAACCTTCTCGTTGAATTTACAAACAGCAACGAAGCATTGGTTGAAGTGGATTTGACAGAGGGCGAGATTCGGCTCAAACTTATGCCAGAGGCCAACGGTCAGTCCGTAGTCGGAGTCAAGGTCATTGACGAAGCGGGAAACATGTGGAGTCAATCCTTCAATCTGCTCGTCAACGCCGTTGACGATGCTCCTGACCTCGGAGAGTTTCAATCGTTGGTTCCCGCAGAGCGGGACGAGGTCACTGTCGTGAACCTCACCGTGAGTGACCGTGATTCAACGACCCTAACAGCTTCTACGAACCGAAGTTGGGCTACAGTGGACCTGTCCAACGGGACGGTGACGGTCCAGCCTCCAAATGCAGGTTTCTTTGGCGTCCTGGTTTCCGTTTGCGATCAAACCTCATGTTCCGAACGAATCCTTGACCTTGACGTGATGGCACTCGCAGACTTGCTTGTGGAATCGATTGACTTTGACAGTGATGAAATGACACAAGGTGACATCGTATCCATGCGAGTCATGGTCCGCAATCAAGGGCAAGCTGAAGCCACGTTCATCTCCGTTCGCTGCCAGAATGACCAACAACTCATGTCGGTAGAAATCATACCAGTACTTGCACCCGGTGAACTCGGTTCAGTCACATGCGACTGGCAGATTCCCGAAGATGCGAAGGTGATTCGCTTCAGTGCAGTGGTTGACCGTGGACTTGAAATCCCTGAAGGTGACGAATCCAACAACATTATGGAGAAACTCGTCGGCATTGACGAAAAGCAGGTTGCTGACAAAACCAGCAGTGATTCAGGCCTGTCTTCAACCACAGTCTGGACCGGGAGCATTGGATTGCTTCTTGCGGTCATTGCATTGTTTGCATACCTGACCCCTGCAAAGATTAAGAAAATTGAGTGATCTTGATGAACTCAACAACACTTTCCTCAGAAGCCACAAAGGCTTTGATGAAGCGAATTGATTCCATACCCATCATGGACACGCTCTCCATGGAAATCACTGGACTCGAAGTTGGTGGATGCACGGCCTTTGTACCTCGACATGAACGATGGAATGGAATTTTTGAGACGTTTCATGGCGGCATACTCGGAACCATTGCTGATTCCATCACTTGCTTCGCAATTCTAACGCAATTGGGAGCCGAAGCCAATGTAGCAACAACGGACTTCAACATTCGATTCTTACGACCATGCCACACGGATGTTACCTGCCATGCCGAAGTCATCCGACCTGGCAAAACGCTCAGTCTTGCTGAGGCCAAATTATACGATACCAACCAGAAACTTGTTGCTGTCGCACAGGTATCTTACATCCTGTTGGAATAAAGCCACAGGTGTCGCATAATGCGAATACATGCCTCAAAGTTGATAACCGGACCGTGTCAGAAGAGGTTACTTTGAGGTCGTGGGGACCGTTCAACTTCGGTTGACAGAGTGGGAGTGGGAACCATGTCTCTATTGAAAATACGAATTGAAACAGAAGAATACATCTACGAAGAATACGTTGAAGCGTGAACGGATCAAGCTTGCTTGACCCAGCGCCGAGGGTAGACTTCGGTGTCCATCAGGACCATGCTTGGTCGAGCAACTTCTCCGTTTTCCATAGCACCGATGTTGTCGGTGTCTACTGTGAGCTTAACGAATCCAACAGCCTCTCCTTTGAGGGAGGTAATCAGTATATCTTGGCCGGACGGTATTCCAGCAGGAACGCTGACGATACCTGGACGCAACAATGGTGCTCCAAAGGTAAGTGCAGCAACGGCACTGTCCTTGACAACGCAACGGGGCACATCAGCAAGCAACTTCTCAATCGGTTGAACGATTCGCATAAGGGCGCTTGCATCTCCACATTCCTTCCAAAGCCATACAGCGTCGGCTACGGTATCCATGGTGACGCAATCGTCAAGGGAGAACACTCCGGAGTGTTCACGTCGGAGTTCTTTGAGTTCAACCGGTGAGCCGAGCATGAGTCCCATGTCTCGAGCCATGGTTCGAATGTAGGTTCCGGCTTCACACGTGATGCGAGCAACCATGTCCTTTTCATTGAAGTCAAGTCGTTCAAATTTGAAGATTCGGCGGGTGCGAACTTGAACCTTTACAGCTGACACCTCTGGAGGCACGTTGTAGATACGCCCGGTCATTTTGCCCATGATCTCGTCAAGTTGGCCTTCGGTTGGAGGTGTCTTGAATCGGAAAACAGCGATGTAAGATTTACGATGCTTGAGAACTTTGTTGGTGATTTTCATGCACCGTCCAGCCATGAGTGGAAGGACGCCGGTTGCAAACGGGTCAAGTGTACCACCGTGACCAAGGCGCTCCAATCCGAACAAGTCCCTTGCCCAAGCAGCCAACTGGTGCGAAGTGGGGCCTGCTGGTTTATCGACAAGGATGAAACCAGATGCGAGGAGTTGCTCAATCGTACGTTCATCGGGCAGGGTCCCAAAATGGGGGTCCGTTCCGGCCTCGGGGTCAAGGATGTGGGTGTTCATGATGCGGCCTCTATGAGGACGACGACAGCCTCAAGTATTTCATCTGCATTGAGGTTTGTTGCTGAAATGACATGTGTATAGGGTTCTGGGTCTTCCGGCAGGATGCCATAGAGTTCCATAAAGCGCTCTCCATCCACCTTGGACCTTGATGCATTAGCAGCAAGCGCTTCACTCAGTTGAATGCCCTCACGGTTCACAACTCTACGAGCACGCTCCTCGTCTTCTACATCCAACCAAATTCTGAGACAGGGGAGGCCCAACTTGAATGCCCACCAGCCTGCGAGTCTGGACTCCACAATGTTTGAGGCATCGTCGGATTGCATTCGTTCTTTGAGCAAGGCATCCAGTGAGCGGTCGACGTCAAGTTCTTCTTGACATAATCGTCCAAAATCAGCGAGACTCATTCCACGTCGTTTGGCTTCCTCTCGGAAGACATCTCCACCGTTGAGAGCGCTCCAATCAAAGCGGTTCATGAGCGCTTTGACCAAGGTGCTGGTGCCGCTTCCAGGATGTCCCGAAACGGTGATGTGAAGCATGCTTCACACCCATTCATGGAAGCACACGTTGCAACGCTTGGTTCGAGGTCCATCGTGGGTGATGACGTCACCTTGACATTCGGGGCATGAGAAATCATAGACGCTTTGCTCCTCAACTTTTTCATCCGAGTCAACGTCCTTAGCCGGAGCGGTCTTCTTCTTGTTCTGTTGAGACCTTCGTTGAGACCTTTGTTGTCGCTTCTTTACTTGGTTTGATGCCGCTGCAGGTTTGGTAGCAATGAGGTGAAGAAGTGGCTCTTTGATGACTTCACCACTGAGGACAAGCGGGTGGGATTTGTACCGAGCGAGTTTGATGTGGCGGTCAAGAACGCGACCGTACGCTGCACTCATGGAAATATAGCAGCAAATCCATGCAGGGAAGAACAGGAAACGGTCTTCCAAAAGATTCCACTCAGGCGCCCAAGGCAGGGAGACATAGTCAACACGGAACGATTCAACGGCAGTGGTCAACCACGCAAAGATTCCGATGATGAAGATCATGGTAAACATCATCGGTTTCATGGCACCCATTTGAACATCAAGTTGTTCAGGCATCATCTGTTGTTGAAGCGTCATTGCTTTTTCTTGGAGAATGGGGTCCCGAGACATACGTGCTTCGTTCATGATTTGACGGACCTGTCCTTGTCGGTGACCGATGTGTGCTTGGTCCATAGGGTCAACAAAGAAATTACGAATGACTGTGTTGAGCGTCATTGAAAACACGCCGAGAATCAACACAGTAATCACGAAAAAGGACTCCTCAGGAAGCAAGGGTGAAAGGATCGGGTCCGCAGTGGTACCCAACGAGAGTCGAATCGAAGGGGTCATGATGAGAACGGTCATCATCACCATCACGATGAGCATCATGAACATTGAGCCGCCTGGCGGGGCGGGCGGAGGCGGGGTTGGACCATTGGCCATGGTTCACCTGCGTAGCGGGAAGGGCATGAAGGTTAGCCTTGATTTCCCTCAGACAGCCCCCTCTCAAGAGAGGTCGTGCACAAATCAGCGTGAAGTTCAAACAAGAGCAGATACACGCACCAACATGCGCAAGAAAGAACCGCTTACCGTAGATACAACCTGGCGCTATCCCTTGCCGATGCCAATGCCCGGCCAACCGGTTTGTGCAACCGAATTAGAGGCCGTATCTCAACTCGCTCAACTCCCAGAAGCCCCTCGTATGTTTTTGTGGACCGATACTGAACGAAAATGTCCGAAGGATTGGGGATTCATCGCAAGTGTCCGAGAGGGAATTCCTCCACAAGGCATTGAAGCTGAACTTCGAGCATGGTCAGGACAATACCGTAAGGCTTGGCTCGCAGTGGATTTGCGAGACGGAGTGATTCCGCCTTCTACAGTCACCCCGATGGAAGAATTACTTTCATCCTTGAAGCGACCAATTATCATTCTTGTAAGCCGATCACCTGAGCATGAAGATTGGCCGCAATGGGTGCTCCCTGAGTGATGGAACATCAACTGACGTATTTGCAGGCATCAATCGCCTTCATCCACGGCTGACACAAGAGTCAACTTTGATTCACTCAAAAGTGAACTTGCAAGCGCTGCATTCTGTAGCGTCTGCTGGATTGAGAGTTTCACAGATTCCGCAGGCCTTTTCTGCAGCGACATCGGATTCTTCCTCATCGCGGGAGTTCCATGCATTTGCAGCATCTTCCAGTTCACCCTTCTTGAGGTAGCCGTTGTCATCGCTGTCGTAGTCAGCGGCGAATGCAATGAATGCTTCTCGGTCGGAGATACCAGCTGCTTCCATGACACGGAGAAGTACATCTTCTCGCCAGTTCATCTTGGATTCGACGTCCTCGGTTGATTCGGCTTCAGCCTCCTCTTCAGCGGTTTCGGCCACATCGTTGGATTCTTCGGCAACTGCTTCTTCTGTTGCTTCTGCTTCGGACTCTTCAACTGCTTCTTCTGCTGCTTCTTCT
>JAQXEX010000041.1 GCA_029250625.1 Candidatus Poseidonia sp.
TACTCATGGCCCATACCAATCCAGCCGTGCGTGCTTGGGACCCAGCATTTGCTTACGAGTTGGCCACGATCATCCGGCATGGAATCGATGAGATGTATGCTCAGAACAAGGACGTCATTCACTACGTTGCAGTGTACAACGAAAATTATCCAATGCCGCCCAAGCCAAAAGGTGTAGACGAAGGAATTGTTCGCGGAATGTATCTGTTGCGTGGCGCTCCAAAGGGCGACGGTCCTGTTGTTCGCCTCATCGGTTCTGGACCGATAATGGTTCAGGTGTTGGATGCAGTTGAGAAGTTGGAGACCTTTGGTGTTCGCTGTGAGATCTATTCTGCTACGTCCTATGGAGAGATGCGACGAGAGGGACTCGAATGCGACCGTTGGAATCGTCTCCATCCGAGTGAGGAAGCCCGAAAGCCGTGGATTGAAGACCTTCTCTCTGAAGCACTCCCAACCGTTGCAGTTTCGGATAACATGGCCGCCGTTCCCGACATGATACGACAATGGGTGAGCGGACATTACACCGTTTTAGGGACGGATGGCTTTGGCCGCTCAGATACCCGAGAAGCCCTTCGCAGGTTCTTTGAAATTGATGGGGCAGCCATCGCCCTCGCCGCTCTTTCTTCGCTGGTAAGAGACGGTTCTATTGAGGCCAAGGTTTACTCAAAAGCGGAGAAGAACTTCGGCATTTCCACCGAGCGAAACGACATCACAGAATTGTGATGGACGGGCAAACTCCTTCTCGACCATGACGGTCGTATCAACTCAAGCTATGCTTCGGGTGGTGTCCACGCGCCGGCTTCTTTTGCAAAGTCAAGAATATGACAGTAGAGCGTGACCAAGTTCGTTCGGTGATTGCTCACTTCAAACACTTCGTCTTGTTTAAGCGGTAAAGGTGCGGCAGTCCACGCCCTTTTTGCTATGAGGGAAAGAGGAAATCGAAACAGAGCAGGGCCGGTTACGGGCAAGCCAAATCTCGTTTTCCAGGGACGTTCAACCATCCCTGCTTGAACCATCGCTGAGTTCACCGACTTCCATGAACTTCCACCTGTTTTGTAGCGTACCAGCCAAGAAGGATTGACCGACGAATCAACGGTATATCCATGTTCAGCCAACACCTGGGCCATCCACGGTGCGATGTATCCGTTTGGGGCTCTAAAAAAAGGACGAAACGAAGAGCCTGCAGATTGTTGAAGAAGGGCCGTTGAAGTTGTTAACATCGCACTAAACCCTTCAACATCTTCGCCCCAAGCCGACCATGAACGGTGACTGTGACCATGACATCCTACGGTGAGTCGCTCTCCAAAGGTGTTGAGCAACCCGTCAAAAAGAGACCTAAAACCATCGTTGTCAAGCAAGTCACTGATGAGAAAAAGGGTCACTGCATGGTCGTGACGTCCCATCCAACTGCGAAACCCTTCAACGCCAAGGAGAAATTCAGCCGAGAGTTCAGTGTTGGAATGAAGTGTCTGCTTCTTGCTCCTTGTCGGGTGACCTTGGTACTGAGGCAGATGCCGGAAATCGTCGCTATCTACGGTATACCACGTTCTCATGACGTCTCACCACGCCCAATATCGACGAGGTGAAGATGGTGGGGAACGGTTCGTTCGTTGAATTCAATTCCAATAAATTGGTCGAGTCGTTCGCCGTTCCAGCGGTTGCATATTGCAATGGCAGTAGCCAGGCCTGCTTCGTTGTGCGGATGAACTGCGATTTCCACGACAACTCCACCTCCACGTTGTTTCAACCAATTGAAGACGGCGTCTACACATAGCGTTGCAATGCCCTTCTTTTGATGGCCTTTGCGAACCCAGTAGCCCAGGTTGTACTTGGCATGCAACGATTGCAGTTCGTCTCCTAGACCCAGCAAACCGATGAATTTCTTGGTCTCTGGCTGGTGGATGGACCAGAAATGGAGTTGATCCGTCCCGTTTTGGGCTTGGATGTCGAAGAGCATATCTCGTAGTTGACGGCGAATGTCTTCGTTTGGATTGAGCCACGGGAGGGCTGTCTGAGCGGCTACAGAATCCTCGTTGTATGCATCAAGAAGGTCGGTCAAGATGTTGTTTTTAGCAGGATTGAGCGTTATGCCGTTGTTCAGAGTCAGTGTTGGTGTCTGAATCATCACATTCACCTAATTGAGCAGTTGAGACCGTGCACGCAAAACTTCGGGATGGGCTGGGTGGACATACGCAGCCATGTCAAGCGTCCACTTCACATGGTCGTGACGACCCAAATGTTGCATGAGGACCGATATGTGCAACAACATATTCAGGTTTTCATGCAGATGTGGTCCGAGCGTGTCCAGCGTTGTCGCCGCTTCACTCATTCGTCCGTGCTTGATGTGCTCCATCGCTTCTACCACTTCTTGATACACGCGATGTTCATCCCACGGCTGACCTTGAGGCCAAGGCCAAATTCGGTTGTTGTCAATCGGCGGCGCAGGTGCTTCTTCCTGTGCTTGCGCGGTCGGAGTCGTATCGGTCGGTTGAGCGACATCGTCGTCATCAGGCAGTTCAGGAAGGGCGATTTCTTCGTTCAGAGGCGTTTGAGCAACAGCTGCAGTCTGGGTGCCTGAGGTATGTTCCGGTTGGCTCGGCTGAATGTCAGCTGGCAACTCCGGCGTGGCAGCAACTTCAGCCTCAAAGGCGGTGGCTTGTGCAAGAGAGGACTGCACCGGCTCGTCATCAGGAAGGTCCGGCAGGTCGGGGGTGGCCTCACCAACATTTGGCCCCACACTTCCCAGCAGGTCGTCATCATTTGCTGTGGGTGTGGATGGAGAATACAAACCACCCTTGCCGGTATGAACCGGCTCTGCTACTTCGGCGAAGGGGTCTGTTTTTTCGATTTCAAACATCACTGAAGAAGCAGGGGCGTCGCTGGGCTGCAATTCCACGTCTTCCTCTTCTTCACTGGAGATTGTTTCCGATAGGGTGGGCCCGTCCCCTTCAATGAATTGAAACGATTCAGGAATAACTTCACCGTCTTCATCGGTTTGTGCGGTAGAGATTTCGTATTGATCAACATCAACGGTAACATCGTCGAGCGAAAGGACTGCTTCGACTACTACTGCATCCTCTTCCAGAAGCTCATTGTCTCCAAGAAGAAGGCCCATGATTTCCTCTCCGGTAGTCGTAGGTTTCGCCATTGGCTGTTCTCGTGCTGATTTATTCAGCGAGTAATAGCATTGAGCGCACGTTTCAGCCCCCTCCGGATTCAAAAATTCGCAATAGGGACAAGGGTGGCCATCGGCCTCCTTCTCCTTCTTTTTGCGACCGAACATCAACTCACCCAGTCCTCGGCCGTAGAATATTGGTTTAAGAATGCGGGTTTCCCGATTACCTAAGGCTTCATTCCTAAGGCATATGCTGATGAAGCGAGGCGACTTGGTTGACGCCATGGGACGAAAGGGTTCAGTGCATCGGATGAACAATGCCGCAGTGCCGGATGTTCCGATGGCCAAAGGAGAACCCATGCCGGACCGTTGGCGAAAAAGCCAGGACCATTTTCAACGCTTTACAGAACTCATCAAACAAGAATTGGACGATGAAACCCAATTGGTTGAAGAACGCTGGAAGACTTGGACCAAACAGCGTTTGGTTGTCGCGGGCGTGGCAATGTTCGACCTCAGCGCAAGGCCACAAGGCCGTTTTTTTGGCGATGACATCATCGTGTTTGAAACACAACGAGGTGACCGGATGCCGAACCATCGGTTTGGGCCCGGCGATATCGTGTTGATCTCACGGTCAAGGCCTTGGGGAGAGAAAGTCGTTGAAGGCGTAGTTTTGGACCGGGGTCCGACGCGAATACGAATCGTCGTTAAAGAACGGCCTAAAGATGTCAAAAAAGGTGGATGGCGCTTGGACCGTGGAGCAAACCGGGTTGCCCATGACCGGATGCATGAGGCCCTCATCGGATTTCACTCCACCGAGGGTGAAAGCGGAACCGTGCTCAGGGACCTTCTTCTGGCGAATGTCTTGGATGTCAACGAAAGTGCTTCGCTCCCCCCCGACATCCGAGGAAAACCATCTCTTCGTGCCCCCCGCCCTAACGTTTCTCACCTCAATAAATCGCAGCAACAGGCCATTGAACTGGGGCTTTCTCAACGTCTGACGCTCATTCAAGGTCCGCCTGGGACGGGGAAAACCTACACTGCAGTCCACCTTCTCAACACCATGGCCCATTTGGGCAGTGGCCCCTTACTGGCGACTGCTGAATCCAACGTTGCGGTTGACAATTTACTCGAAGGCCTCCTTGATTTGGGAGTCAAAGCCTTGCGTATTGGTCGTCCAGTCAAGGTGCGGGAAGCATTGAGAGATGCAACACTTGACGCTCTCGTTGAACAGCACCCCATGCAAGAGGAACTCGCCTTTCTTCAGGACGAACAACGTCAACTCCGCAAGGCCCTTCCTTCGTTAAGAGGTAAAGAAAAGGGTTTGATGCATAAGGACATCAGTATCAATCAACGAGAAATTCGTAGGATTGAAGCCAACATGATGGCGAGTATTTTGGATGAGGCGGAAGTCATCTGTGCGACGACCATCGGCTGTGGCCATCGATTATTGGAGTCCAGAAAATTTCCAATCGTTCTCATGGATGAAGCCACTCAGGCCAGCGAGCCGAGCGCGTTGGTCCCCATCGTGAAGGGATGCCGACAATTGATTCTGGTTGGCGACCATCAACAACTCCCGCCGACAGTGATCAGCCGGCGTGCTGAACAGGGTGGATTGAATCGTTCGCTCTTTGAACGATTGATTGCTTGCGGACTTACCTCAACGATGCTCACGACACAATACCGTATGCATCCGGTCATGCGCGAATATCCAAGCGCCCGATTTTATGAGAACAGATTGGAAGATGGCTGCGCGTCGACAGACCGCCCTGCTCCTGCAGGATTCTTATGGCCCGATTGGGACCGTCCAATGGCCTTTATTCCAATAGAAGGGTCTGAAGTTCAAGACGAAGAGGGAAAAAGCCGTTCCAATCTTGATGAGGCTGCAAAAGTCATAGGTATCGTTGACGAATTGCTCGCTATGGGTGATATTCAAGCCAGCGAAATAGGAATTGTAACGCCTTATAACGGCCAAGTTCGTTTGCTCTCATCACTGTTTGAACAAGCTGGCGGTTTGGAACCTGGCCAGCGGTACGGTGGCTTGGAAATCAAGAGCGTAGACGGCTATCAAGGCCGAGAAAAAGACGTCATTGTATTTTCCACCGTTCGTGCAAACGATGAAGGTGAAATCGGCTTCCTGTCAGACCATCGTCGTCTTAACGTTGCAATCACCAGGGCAAAACGCGGACTGATTGTTTTGGGTCACCCAACAACACTACGCCACGACCCAACCTGGCGCGCATATCTGGATTGGGCCGATGAGAGTGGATTATTTGCTTGGCATTTGACGCACAGTTAAAAGCGCAAATTGACAAAGGAGAACCCACGCCTAACACCATGGCCGACAGTCCCATTACGATGGTTCAAGGTGGCGGAACGCTCGCTCAAACCGTCCTAGCTTCAGCACCGGAAGGCATGCTCATCGCTCCAGCATGGAAGCGAGTTGCAGCCTTTATGCTCGATGTCGTGTTGATCAGCGTCGTCCTTTCATTCGCTACCGGTGGACGGCTTATGGCGGCCCTGTTTGATGTGAACCTTCTGACTGCTGACCTAAGGACTGGAGCCTTTTTCGTGTTGAATTGGTTTGTCTTCTTGTCTGCCTTTTATCTCTATTTCAAGTACACCGGCCAAACCATCGGAAGGTCACTTGCTCAGCGCGGATTCCGAATCGCTATCGTTCATGATAACGGGACTCTACTCGAACAACACCATTGGGGTCCACGGGCCATGGCCAAACTGATTTATCTCATTCCAGCGGTCGGATGGTTGTATTTTGGACTCCGAGACGCCTACAACGCTCAATCATCGAAAGAAGAATACCGGACCAAGGTTGACCTGAAACACCATACCGTTGCGGCCGTAGATTGGTCGTTGCCGGCAGAAACTCGTTTCGGTCTTCGCTGATTTTAATCAATTTCAAGCACGCTATTGAAGTACAGCCACCTCTCAGTGCCGGTTGGTGAGAATGTATGAGCGATGACCACAGCGCCCGAGCAGGTTCCCTGAACACTTCCCTCCAATCGGTCTCGATGGAGATTGATGATGATGATGAAGACATCATCATGGTCGTTGTTGAATTGACGAATGAATCCGCCATTCCGGTGGGAGGATTATCCGCAGCACTCGTAAGTGACAAAGGTCAACGCTTCGAACCCATTGATGGAATCAGTTCCATCGGACCTGGATTAACACGCCAATTCAAGTTTGAAGCGTCAATTGACGCCGGTGAATGGACGTTTGAATTCAACGGCGGCGGTCATGCGATTTCATTAGGTCCATACGCTGTGGATTTTGAATTCCAGGCAGAACAAGGTCGGAAGATGGGCAATGCGATTGGCTCGAGTTTGTTCAGCGGAGCATTCGATAATCATCTTGATGCCTTCGGCAATACCGAAGAGCGAGGCATCATTGATGCTGAAACCATCACGATGACGTCGTATTTCGGTGAAAACAGCGAAGGTGGCTCAACAAAAGTGGTTCTCGGCGAAGCAGGAACTGCAGACGAAGAAGATGGACCCCGAACTCCTCCGTGGCAGAACGAGAAGCCTGCGGCGGTTGAGCCAACACCGGCCCCCGCAGCCAGCAGTCCAGACCCACTGCTTGCCCCGCTCACGCCGCTGACTTCCCTTACGCCACCAGCAGCAGAGCCTGCTTCAGAACCCGTTGTTGAACCTCAACCACTAAGCGTTCCAGAGCCCGTGGAAGAGCCAAAACCCGCACCTGCTACAGCAGCTACTCCACCGCCACTTCCATCTTCATCAAAACCAATTTCTGGTCCCCCAAGCGGTCCTCCATCCGGTCCTCCATCCGGCCCACCATCCGGTCCACCGAGCGGCCCTCCATCCGGTCCTCCATCCG
>JAQXEX010000042.1 GCA_029250625.1 Candidatus Poseidonia sp.
ACCTCGACCGTTGGTTTGCTCGCCGCTACCATTGGTCCAGGCATGTACGATACAGTCGACTTCAGCCTTCAAAATACAGGAAATAAAGACGCTGCGTTCAATCTTGTGACTTCATTCTCAGACACCACCACTCCGGGAGGATGGTCGGGGACCGTACTCAACGAAACTGGAGTTGTACTTCCCAACCCAATTGTACTCCAAAAGGGAGAGCGAATCGATTTGACACTCAACATTACCGCTCCAGACCTCGCACCTCCAGGACCTGTTTCGTTCAATTTGCGAGCCAGTTGCCCCTCATGCTCGACGCCTCTCTTTGGCACGGACCAACTCGTCCGCAACATCGAAGTCCCCGTCCTGCGTGACGTTCAGCTGGAAACCGACGAATACACGTTGACCGGCTCGTCAAACGGAATCGCTCGTTCGGTCATCGTCAACATCTTCAATCTTGGAAACGATGATGAGCAATATGATTTGAGCATCGTCCAGAGCAACTGGAGGCTCCAAGCGTCGCTACCTGCTACAGAGTCCCCAGTTCTTGATGCATGGGATGGCGAGGGCGCCTTTGTTCTTCGGCTTGCTATGCCTGTAGGTCTTTCTCCAGCGCTCTACACGGTCAAGGTCATCGCAACCAACGTTGCAGACCCGTCTGTATCCACCTCCATTGACATATCAGTTGACATCCTTGATACCGCAGCAGTATTCGTCTCAGACGAACAAACAGGCCAATCTTACATCCCAGGAGATCCTGCACAAACCATGGCTTTTGAAGTTCGAAACGACGGCAACAGTGCCGATCGCTTCGATATGACGCTTAGCCTCCCTCTCGGTATGCAAGCGGAATTCACCAATCTTGTCAACGGGCAAACTCCCGAGGTTGATGTTGGTGCAAGCTTTAACGTCACGGTTGAATTCTCATTCCTCGCAGGTGCGGAAGGCGATTTGACACTGGGAGTCATCGCAACAAGTGCATCGGATGACACGGTCAGCGCAACCGGCCGAGCGACCTATCTCGTTGGTTCGCAAAACTGGTTGAAGATTTACACCATCCAACCCATCACCATCAACGAAGAAGGTGAATACGAGGTCACGGTGCGGGTGAAGAATCAGTACACTACTCCGCAAGTTGTAGTTATGGAATTGGATGATTCAGAAACCAAGTCATGGTTCCAAACCAAAATAGGCCGAATGGACCGAGATTTCTCCTTGGGCTTGAACGAAGAGCGAGAAGTCACGCTAACCATCGAAGTAACTGAAACTACTTTGAAGAATCTCAATTCAGATGTGTTCGTTTCTAACCTGACCATTTGGGCTCGCTCTGAAACGGTCAGTGATGCTGCTAACGGTCTCCTTGAAGTCACGCTCACCAAACAGAGTTCCGACGCAGTCGACACTGCTGATGACGCAGGTTCAGGATTCCCTCTCGAAGAAATTGCTCTGTGGGGTGTGTTCCTCTTGATTCTCGTAGGCGGTGTTGTCGTCCTTTTGACCATCATGCGCAGCGAGGAAGACGATGATGACGAGTACAAAAACTGGGGCGAGGATGGATACGAAGACAGCTTGTCGGCAAACTACGGCGCCGTCGCTTCAGCTCCTACCGTTCCAGTTGCAGGCGCGCCTTCGCCTGAACCAATTCCTGCTGGGGCTCTTCCCTCAACACCCGCCCCCGCCCCCGCTCCAGAACCTGCTTCGGCACCGGTTGGAGACGGTATGCCTCCATTGCCTGCAGGTGGCCTTCCAAGCGGTTGGACGATGGAACAGTGGAAGCATTACGGCCAACAATGGCTTGAGCAGAACGGTCAGGCTTGATGCCGAAACCCCACGATGACCCAAGCGTAGGGTTCAAGGCACAGTCAACCTCGCAGGGTTTGCCGGAGGCATTATCATGTACGGAAATGGACAAGCCCCTATCTTCATCCTCAAGGATGGTACACAACGAACTCGTGGACGAACTGCACAGTCAAATAACATCGCTGCGGCTAAAGCCGTCGCTGATGCCGTTCGCTCAACGCTAGGGCCAAAAGGTATGGACAAGATGCTTGTTGATTCAATGGGTGATGTGGTCATTACCAACGACGGTGCGACCATTCTGAAAGAAATGGACATCGAACACCCAGCGGCTAAAATGATCATCGAGGTCGCCAAAACTCAAGAACAACACTGCTACGACGGTACAACCTCCGCAGTGATTCTCTCAGGAGAGCTTCTCAAGCGCAGCGAAGATTTGATTGAACAAAACGTCCATCCAACCGTCATCTGTGAAGGATTCCGTCTTGCTGCTGAACGGGCCATTGGACTTCTTGATAATCATGGCATTTCTACTGAAAACGACGACAAAGTGCTTCTGGAAGTTGCAAAGACGGCACTCACAGGAAAGTCTGCTGGTGCAGTGAAGTCGTTTATGGCCGATATTTGCGTACGAGCAGTTAACGCAGTCGGACTTGCTGAAGATGGCGAGCGACTGGTTGACTTGTCTGACATCAAGGTCGAGAAGCGTCAAGGTGGCTCAATTAAAGATTCAACGTTGATTGACGGTATCCTCTTGGACAAAGAACGCGTCCATGCAGGGATGCCTCGAGCCATGAGCGATGCAAAGATTGCCTTGGTGAACTCGGCGATTGAAGTCAAGAAGACCGAAGTTGACGCAAAGATTCAGATCACTGACCCAAATCAACTCGCATTGTTCCTGGAAGAGGAAGAAAACTACATTCGCAATTTGGTCAATACCATTGAATCCGCTGGGGCTAACGTTCTGGTGTGTCAAAAAGGAATTGATGAGTTGGCGCAGCATTACCTTTCCAAGAAGGGTATTTTCGCTATTCGCCGAGCCAAAAAATCCGATATGGAAGCGCTTTCAAAGGCAACCGGTGGAACCATCATCACCAACCTCGAAGACATGAGCGAGTCCGACCTGGGCCTTGCAGCTCGTGTCGAAGAAAAGAAAATTGGCGAGTCAAACATGACCTTCGTGACAGGATGTCCTGAAGCGAAATCAGTTTCTGTCCTCCTGCGCGGTGGAACAGAACACGTTGTTGATGAAATTCGCCGAGCCTTTGACGATGCAGTTGGAGTAGTATCCGTTGCATGGGAAGATGGAGCTGTCCTTACAGGAGGCGGTAGTGTCCTTGCAGCGCTCTCTCGAGACTTGCGAACCTTCGCCGAAACCGTGGGTGGGCGTGAACAAATGGCCATTGAAGCTTTTGCCTCTGCACTGGAAATCATTCCTCGCACTCTGGCGGAAAATGCCGGCCTGGACCCGGTAACAACGCTCATTGAACTGCGCAAAGCCCATGCGGACGGACAATCCTTTGCAGGAATTAACGTCTACGAAGGTGGCGTAGTTGACATGAACGAAGCTAATGTTGTTGAACCTCTTCGCGTCGTCGAGCAAGCGATTCAGTCTGCGACCGAAACAGCCATCATGATTTTGCGTATTGATGACGTGATTTCATCCAAGGGCGTCCCTATGGAAGGCGGCATGGGTGGCATGGGCGATTTCAACATGTGATGTGGCCTTAGTCGCTGCAATTTTTCGCTGAGAAAAATGAACTACAGAAGCCATATTTTGTCACGGGGAGATAATAACCTTCAAAGGCCACTCAAGGGTGGGAAGATTGCTCACAGAGTGTGAGCAAGGGGTCTTCCGATGGCAGTTGTCGCAAAAGTATGGATTGACGAGGATTGCATCACCTGTGATGCGTGTCAGGATATTTGCCCTGAAGTATTCGAGGTCACTGACGACTCATCGATGATTCTAGCGGCTGTTCGGACCGACGGTCTATTCGACCGTAACGAAGGTGGGTCGCCGCTAACGGGTACGCTTGGTGCCGAACTTGGGGACATTATTCTTGAGGCAGCGGAAGCTTGCCCAGTTGAAGTCATCAAGTTTGAACTCGTTGGCGATGGCGCAGCAGTTACAGAAGTTGCAGCAGAAGCGCCTGTCGATGTCGCTCCTGCAGCAGTAGCCGCAGTTGCTCCGGCCGCTGGGGCCTCGGATGAGTTGAATGCAGTCTTCGCAGGCGACCGCACGCTCAACATCCTGTTCGGTTCTCAGACAGGAAACGCAGCAGGCCTTGCTGAAAAGACAGCAAAGATGGCTGGCAATTACGGATTGGACGCAAAAGTCGTTGATATGGACGGACTCGATCCAGCCACGTTGGCTTCAATGAAGCGTGTCATGATCATCACTTCCACATGGGGCGAGGGTGAAATGCCCGACAATGCGGAATCCGCATGGAACGCAATCAACGCCAACGGCCCAGGCCTCGGAGACACTCACTTCTCTATCTGTGCAATCGGAGATTCGTCCTACGATGAATTTTGCAAGGCCGGCCATGACTGGAACGGAAAACTCGCTGCACTGGGAGGCCATGAAGCCCACCCACTGCAAGAATGTGACGTAGATTTTGACGCTCCATGGCAACTTTGGGTCAATGAAGCCCTTCCTCTACTGGCTTGCGTTGATTCATCTGGAACCCTGCAAGTTGAACTTCTTGAAGAGATGAAAGCCTACGGTTCAGGCGATGAAGACGATGCAGTTGAAGGGGATTTCACACCCGGTAAGATTGCACGCGAAGAATTGACCATCTCGCTTGAATTGTTCCGATATTGCCCCGAAGCAGCAGAGTCCGGTTGGGACACACTGACCTGCACCGTCCCAGGCCATGCAACCGTCCAAGACCTTCTCATTTCCATGCAACAAGATGTTGACGGAAGTCTTGCATTCCGTCGAGGAAACGGTGCTGGAACTCCAACCACGGGTATTCGTGTCAACGGGCGTGTCGCACTCGCCGACTCAACCATGATCGCCGACCTAACTTCTGACGGCGGGCGTGTTCGTGTTGAACCTCTACCCGGCCATCCGGTCGTTCGAGACCTCATCGTTGATACCTCCCGCTACGAAAACCACCGAAGCCGAGCCGAGCCATGGATGCGAACAGACCCTCGTGAAGGCGAACGTCTTCCATCAGGTGCTGCCCTCGGAACCTTGGAACCAGCACTCGCAACAGCGCTCCACCTTGCAGGCGATGTGCAGTCCTTCCAACTCATTCAGGCAATGTCGGATACATTGGCTCACGATTCCCATTACGAAGGCCCCGGTGTTCACTTCCAGCAATGGTTGCGAGCAAAGGACCCACGTACGGGTCAAGAACAACGTCGCAGCATCATGAACTCACTCCTGCAAAGGGACGGCGTATGGTCCGAAGCAGACCATGCCAGTTTGATGCGCTTTGGCGAAGACGGTCGTCTTGCAGCACACAGCCTCAATGAAGCACGCATGCAGTTGCTCAACCAAACCAAGTACGCTGGAAAGCATGGCCGACTGGTCAAATGGTACGGTCGAAGTGTCAAATGGACCGGTAAGGTCAACGAAACGACGCTATACCGCCAAGTTCTCGGTCCTCTCGGCCTCGTGGGCAATGTCTTCAGCGGAGTTTCCGCTCGTATGGCCCTCGCATTTACTCGAAACGGTTCTCCGCCCATCCGCAGTTTGCAAGCCCTTCTGCTTCCACCTGCTGGCCTCGGACGCATTCCTAAGATGGTCAATTCAAAGGTCCACGACTACCATGAAGTCGTTTCGCTCTTCAATGAGATTGACCAAAGATTCTGAGGTGAGATGATGGCGAAAATCACATACTATCCCGGAAACGTTGCTCGTGCAGGTGCTTCGGAAATCGAAGACATGATTCAACCTCTCTGCAGAGCCTTGAACATTCAACTCGTTGAACTTCCTCGTTCAAGCAGCGATGGTGGAAACATCATCAAACAGGCCACTCCTAAACTGCAAGACGCATTGGTTGCCCGCAACCTCGCCCTTGCAGAAAACAAAGGGCTTGATGTTTTGACCACCTGTGCAAGCAGCCATGCAATCATGTGCAATACCGCACAAGATATGGCTCGAGACCCGGTCTACGCCAGTCAAATCAACAATCTTGTCGCCCGAACCTCCAACATTGAATACACGGGGGAATCAAAATCATGGCATTTGCTCCACTATCTTGTAGAAGAGATTGGGCTTGATAAAATTCGAGATGCAGTGAAGAATCCCTTGAAAATGAAGGTTGCCGCTTACTACGGACCCGACATGCAACGGGAAGGTGCTTGTGGAAACGATGACCCGTTCATGCCGACTTACATGGAACAACTGTTTGAGGCTCTTGGCGGTCACGCTGTTGACTACGACTCGAAATGCCAGAGCGTCGGCTCAACCTCCGTGCTGAGCTTGGAAGATACATCCTTGTCGATGACGGCAGCAGTGCTCTCGGACGCTATTGGTTCAGGAGCAGAACTCGTGGTGAGTGCATGCACCATCTCACACGTAAACTTGGACTCATATCAATCCAAAGCCGGTCGAGTCTCTGGAAAGAACACCATTGTTCCGGTATGCCATCTTTCGGAAGTTGTAGCATTCGCCTTAGGATTCTACCCTGACCGGTTCGCACAATTGCGAACTCGTGTACGCCTTATTGGCTCTTGATGCGGGCGCCTTCCTTCAAGAGGTCAAGAACTCGCTGGGCTACCTCTTTCGTGCAACCACTCTGCTTGACGAGCACTTCTTCTGTGGCTGTGAACAACGCTCCTATGTTTGGTGAAAAGGCATTCATTGTTTCCCGTTCCTCTGGGCTTACATCACCCATTTGGGACAGAGCGTGCTCGTAACATCGGCGAAGTTGTTGTTCTGCACTCTCAAGCCATGGGTGAGGCGCTTTGGATTCACTTAGAAGCAGATCAATCTCTTTTGCTGCCTCGTCCATTATTGATTTCAACTCCTTTCCGGATTGGATTTCTGAATTGGCCATTTTATGAAATTCCTCCAGCAAGTCCTGTTCTCTTTGAGTTGCAATCGCAACGAAATGAGCCGTTTCCATCGCATCTTTTGTCATCATGACCGGAATGCCCATGTCAAGTGTAATGTGAGCCAACGCTCCAAGAACTGCATTTGGATGAAGGGCATAGCCTGTGTCCCCTCCAGTTTCAATCAACAACATCGGCCGAGAGGCGCTTGCTCGTAGGCTTCGGCATTGGCTGAGGAGCCTGCCATCCTTTATCGATGCCAATAAATCCCTCGCGGTCTTTCGTTCTATAAGAATGCGCTCGGAGATGCGGAGGTCTCCATGAGGGAGATGTGTGAGTCGTGTCTTGAATCCGAGGCTCGCCAAATAAGAGGGTAAAGTAGAATTCATTTCTCGATGGTCAATGAGAATTTCATGACCTTCTCCATCAACGGAACTGAGAGCTGATATTTCCTCGTCTGCAGCATTGAGTACGACGGAAATCGTTTGTTCGTTGATTTTTATCCGTTCTGAATTTGCCTCGGGTGTTTTGATGAATGAATCCAACCCCATTTGCTCCTTTGGCCGACGTTGCTTTGGAGTCAGTGGGGGGGCAGTTCTTGGTTTGTGCTTTCTACTTCCCTTGGCCAGTAAGTCGGTTGGTTGGAGCTGTTCATTCTTTTCCGGCTTGTGGAGTTCAATTTCTCGATGTAGAAACGACACTGCAGGTAGTGTCTCCTCGCCATCAACGACATGGAAGGAATCCAAGAGGCCTGTTAAATCTCCATACTCGTTCAAGAGTTTTTTCTGACGAACCAACTTATCGACCAACCGATGCATGTTCCGTTCTTGATGCTTCGAAGCAGAATGGATGTATACGTCACGGGTTTCTTTTGTGATCAATACATGGACGGACCCTGCGCGCTGACGTGCAGTTCTCCCTCTTCGTTGAATCGCACGTATGGCACTTGGGACCGGTTCGTAGAGAATTACGAGGTCGGCTGCCGGGACATCCAATCCTTCTTCCCCAACAGAGGTGGCGACAAGAACATTGATTTCTCCTTCTCGGAAACGCTTTAGTTGTGCTAACTGTTGTTTCTGAGTCATTCCTTTTTGTGTTCCACGGGATGATTGGCCGATGAATTGGTCGGGTTTGAGCCCGTCAATTGAGCTTAACCTGGAGACCAAATTACTCACTGTGTCTCTAAATTCTGTAAAGACGAGAATCTTCCCATCCGGTTTCCGACCGATTTCTTGTATCACAAGGCGCTCTACAACGGATGTTTTGGGATGCAATTCATCAATGTCCGACAAGGATTTACGCAGCTCGTGAATCACTGGAAGGGCGAGTAAACGATTGGTTTTCCTTCCGTCACGCCCCTCTATTTCGGCACGCTCCAAGAACGAGCGAGCCACATCTGTGCCTTGTGTTTTGAGAAGGTTGACAAGCATGTGCATGCGGCGCAAATCTGCCACTCTTCGGGCAGCATCGTAGCCACGGACGTCCCGTTGCTGTATGGCTCGGCTTGCTCGCAATTGTGCTTTTTCAATATCGCCGGACGATACATGCTCTTTGGGGGCGAGAAAACCGAGCTGTTGTAGATGTTTCACTTCCGATGAAAAATGGTCTTCCAGCGGAGTGATGAGGACGCGAAGTGCAGCGGGGAGGTCGATGAATTCTTCATGTATTTTCATGTCCACATCAAAGGGTTTGACAAGTGGTTCGTCCCGTTTTGAGACATCGAGTTGATTCACTCCAAGATTTCTCTGTACGTCTTCGATGTGGCGGGAATTCGAACCAGGGCTTGCGGTTGCGGCCAATACACGACCGTCGGTACGGGCTCTGCGAAACAGTTTGCCAACTTGTGCATAGGCATGATTCCCGGTAGAGTGATGAGCCTCGTCAACAATGAGCAGCCCGACTTCTCTAAGGTCAATGGTGCCGCTTTGAGCATCGTTTCGGATCACCTGTGGGGTCGCCATCAGAACTCTTGCTTGCTCCCACAGCGTCTTTCGCTTTGCAGGAGCCGTTTCGCCGGTATAGGCGATGATTTGGTCGTTTGGTAGGTTGAGGTGTTGTTGGGCCATGCTCCTTTGCTGGTCAACCAAACCGGTTGTTGGTGCGATGAGGATGATTTTCTCTGCCCCCTTGCGTAAGTATTCGGCCATCACCATCCACTCTACAGCAGTTTTACCAAATCCCGTGGGCATCACCATCAAGGTCGATGCGGAGAGGCATCGTTCAAGGGAACGGATTTGGTATGCCCTTGCCTCTACACCGTCGTGAAGAAACGGATGCTGGACGGTAGGCATTGCCCTTACTTCCCGTCAAGGGTTCAAAAGGATGATGTGGGGAGATGATGATAACTGAAAGTGTCGGCGCCTTGTTTATTCATATCAAAAGGTTTGAAGACCCTCAATTCCAATGGCGTCTCACGCATTCCCCTCTTCTGCCGGACCGAACCGCATATATACGGGAGGTAAGTCGGAGGGTTGCTCAAAGGTGAGTAGCCAGACACACTGGGCCATCCCCCGAGGACCCCAACTGGCCCTTTCCCCACTCGTGGGAATGGGACTCCGTGTCACGGCTTCGACACTGTATGTGCCCTCGTACGCCCCTTCGGTGGGGCCAATTCGTTGTAGAAAATAATGGAGGAATCCAAGATGGCAAAACGAAACCACCCACGCCGTGGATCGATGGCGTTCAGCCCGCGCAAGCGTGCGAGCCGCACATTCGGACACGTCAAGTCGTGGCCCACAACCGATGCAAGCGAAGTCCGAGTGCAAGGATTTGCTGGCTGGAAAGCCGGCATGACCCACATTCTGGCTCGTGATTTAAACCCCCGAAGTACCTCTGCAGGACAAGAAGTTCGAGTCCCTGTAACTGTTGTAGAATGCCCCAAGATGCGCATTCTCGGCGTTCGTGGTTACCAGATGACTCCCTACGGCAAGCAAGCTGCCGGCGAAGTTTGGGCCGACGCAGAAAAGATTACTGAAGCATTCCCCGAACTCTTCAAGAGAGTTCCAACACGTAAGGTCCACGATGCAACCAAGCACATGGAAAACCTGGTCAATGCTGACCTGTGCGAAATCCGCCTGATCGTTTCAACTCAACCTGGAACACTTGCAAGTGTCCCTACCAAGGTACCTGATGTCATGGAAATGGGATTGGACGGAGGCTCCTTTGAAGACCAACTCAACTGGGCCAGCGAACACATGGGCGAAGAATACTCCTTTGCTGACGCATTTGAAGAAGGCACACTTACTGACATCGTCGCAGTGACCAAAGGATACGGATGGCAAGGTGTCATCAAGCGATTTGGTGGAAAACTTCAATCACACAAGAACTCAAAGAAACGCCGACAGCACGGAAACATGGGTGCTTTCGGTGACGGGTACGTTCGAAAGACCATCCGACAAGGTGGTCAAACTGGATACCACCAGCGAACTGAATACAACAAGCGCATTTTGCGAGTTGCCAACCCTGAAGATCATTCAATCACTCCGTCCGGTGGTTTCCTCCACTACGGCGAAGTCAAGTCTGATTACATCCTCGTTAAGGGAAGTGTCCCTGGTCCTGCAAAGCGCCTCATCCGATTCCGAGACGCAACTCGTGGCTCAGACCGCACACTTCACGATTACGAAATCACATATGTCAGTACGGCATCAAAGCAGGGGGCCTGAAGATGAAGGTCGCTGTAAAGGATATCGTGAACACCATCACTCAAGACGAGTTGGATGCTGGAAAACTTGCTGTGCGCTTCTCTGTTGAAGTCTCAGAAGGTTCCAAGATGACCCTTCCTGAAGTTTTCAGTACCGAAGTCCGAGAGGATTTGGTTAAACTTGCAGTTGCATCCAGTCGTGCTAATCGCCGACAACCCTACGGTTCCCGCCCTCATATCGGTAAGCGAAAGCCCATGTCCGGAATGAAGCACTCCGTCGAATGGTGGGGCAAGGGCCGTGGTGTGTCTCGTATCATGCGACGCACAGGACAGCGCCGTGGTGCTCAAAACCCGCACACATTGGGCGGTCGCCGAGCTCACGGACCAAAGGTCGAGAAAGACTGGTCCCGCAAACTCAACCAAAAAGAGCGCCAAGCAGCTCGCAACTCAGCTCTTGCAGCAACGGTGTCCATGGAAACCGTATCTGCTCGAGGACACCGATTTGACGAAGATGTAGAGCATCTCCCAATCATTTTGGGCAACTACTCCGAAGTCGTAGATGGTAAGACCACTGAATACGACATTGAATCGTTTAACCATGGCTCAGCAACACGAAAGGCTGCAGCTATCTTCGACCAACTCGGCCTTGGCCCAGACCTTGACCGTGCTCGAAGCGGCCGAAAGATTCGTGCTGGTAAGGCTACTATGCGTGGACGTGTCCACAAAACACCTAAGTCGGTACTCTTGGTTGTCAAGGAAAAGGCTGGACTTGCAAAGGCTGTACGCAACCTTCCTGGTGTTGACGTCGTCGCAGCAAAGGATCTCTGTGCAGAGGACCTTGCACCCGGTGGCGCATTGGGTCGACTTACCGTCTTTACGAAATCTGCTTTGGAGGCAATGAACTGAGGTGATATCATGAACGCATACGACATAATCATTCAACCATGGCTCACTGAGAAGTCCATGGAAGCTCGTACTTCCGAGCAACGCCTTGAATTCATTGTTCGCCGAAGCGCAACAAAGTCTCAAATCGCACGTGCTGTTGAAACCATCTTCGATGTTGAAGTTGCTAAAGTCAACGTACGCAACTCAAAGCACGGCAAGCATGCATCAGTCAAGCTTGCTGATGGCTACGACGCAGAAGACGCTGCTATGCGTCTAGGAGCATTCTGAGGTGATTTATCATGGGTAAGAGAATTCGAGCACAACGAAAAGGTTCCTCACCACGTTACCGCGTGGCGAGCCACCGATTCCCCGGAAAGAACCGCATGCCTCGTGACAAAGACGTGGTTTGCGAAATTACAGAACTGGTCCACAGTCCTGTTCACAGCGCCCCACTCGCACGTATGAAGACACCCGACGGTGACACCACACTTGTTGCAGCTACCGAAGGAATCTCCATCGGCAGCAAAATCGCAATTGGTGACAACGTCGCTCTCCGACCAGGAAACATTACCGAAATCGGTAACATTCCTGAAGGTACAGCCATCAACAACCTAGAACTTCGCCCCGGCGATGGTGGAAAGGTTGCTCGATCTGCGGGCAATTCCTGCATGGTTGAAGCCCGTGTTGGGGACATGGTCCGTATTCGCCTACCTTCTGGTTCCCTCAAGGAACTGTCGACCAAGTGCCGAGCCACCATCGGTGTGCTCGCTGGCCACGGCCGTGAGGAGATGCCTCTACGAACTGCTGGTGCAGCATACTACAAGGCCAAGGCCCGTGGTAAGCTCTACCCGCACGTCTCTGGTGTCGCAATGAATCCAGTGGACCACCCGCACGGTGGTGGAAACCACCAAGCTGTTCACGGACCAAACTCCGTTGCTCGTGGTACGCCACCGGGCGCTAAGGTTGGTTTGATCGCACCGAGCCGTACTGGCCGAGGACGAGGTAAGAAAATTTGAGGTGATGATGTATGGCACGTAAGAAGAAGTCCTTTATGACCCCCAAAGCAAGCCGACGTAAGGCACGTAAGCGCCTATCAACCACGTCAGCACGAGTCAAGAAAGAATTCACCTACCGTGGATTTAATCTTGAACAACTCGAAGCCATGCCCCTATGGCCTGATGAAAACAGCGAAGACTACATCGTTGGTCTTCTGCCTTCCCGAGCCCGTCGCAGCATGGGCCGTGGAATGTCTGTGGAAAACGAGCATTTCCTTGCTCGCATGAACCGATCGGGTAGCCGTACCATGCGTACGCACCGCCGAGACATGCCAATCCTTCCACAATTCGTCGGTCGCCGCATCGCCATTTACAACGGACAGCATTTCGTTGAAGTCGAAATCAAGCCAGAGATGATTGGACATTATCTCGGAGAATTCGCTGTGACACGCCGTGGCGTAGCACACAGTGGACCTGGTGTAGGTGCAACCAAATCGTCAAAGCACGTTCCATTGAAGTGAGGTGAAAAGATATGTCAAAACGAAACCAAATGGACCGTCGAACCCGACGTAAACAACTCCCTCAATCTGGATACACGCAGTTGTTGCAAGGCAGTCGCCTCGCTACAGCACGCTCAGTGCAAGTTGACATGCACGTGAAGCACTGCTTCGAAGTATGCCGTGCCGTCAAGAACAAGACTGCTGGTGAAGCAATTGCTTTCCTAAACCAAGTCCTCAAGATTGATTCAAACCGTGCAGACGTTCGCCGCAAGGCAGCAGCTGTCCCCTTCCGTCTTGGAAGCGGAAACAAGCGCAAGCGTCGCTCAGGACCTTCTATGGTCGGGCACCGTAAGGGTGGAATCGGACCTGGACGTTTCCCAGTGAAAGCATCTCGTGAAATCATCAAGGTGATTGAGAGTGCCATGGAAAACGCACGCTATCAATACGAAGACATTGATGCTGAAGAAATGCTCATTACGCACATCGCCGCTCATCGTGGTCGCATCCGTAAAGGATGGATTCCCCGAGCCCGTGGCCGTGCTACTCCAAGCAACCACTACCAAGTGAACTTGGAGGTCTTCCTCGAAGACATGAACACCACTGTCGACGAGTTGGAGGACGAATTCTGAGGTGACCATCATGAGTAAGAAAAGTATTGTACAAACCATCGTCAACCGCAACGTTGAGCGTCAGCTCGTACGTGAGTTCCTGATGAAGAACACCAAGAAATCCGGATTCGGAGGATTAGAAATCCGTCGTACTCCTGCTGGTACCGACGTTACTGTTCACGCAGAACGCCCAGGTATGGTCATCGGCCGCAAAGGAAAGATCATCAACGACCTACAAAGCCGTTTGAGTCAAGAGTTCGAACTCTACAACCCTAAACTCAAGGTTGAGGAAGTCAAGAAACCTGTCCTAAACGCTCAAGTTATGGCTGAGAAAATCGCAGCTTCCCTCGAGCGTGGATGGTATCACCGCCGAGCCTGCCACAGTGCAGCCCAGAACATTATGGACGCTGGCGCTCGTGGAGTTATCGTAACCGTTGCCGGAAAACTTACTGGTTCCCGAAACCGAACCGAGAAGTACATCCGTGGACACGTCAAGTACTGCGGTGAAACCGCACTACAGCACATGGACAAAGGTTACTCCGTTGCCGTCAAGAAACTAGGAACCATTGGAGTCACCGTGCAAATCATGCGACCAGGTACCAAACTACCTCACGAAATTACCATCTTCTCCGAAGAGGAATTGAAGGTCCAAGCAGCACAAGAAGAGATTGAAGGAGCGGACGCACAATGAGTTTCGTCTCCAACCGTGAAATCGCTTCCATGAGCTCAGAAGCCCGTGAGGCTCGTCTTTTGGAACTCCAAGAGGAGTTGTTGCAACTTCGAGCTGAGAAGGCTCTTGGTGGAACTCCTTCCAACATGGGTGCATACAAGGCGACTCGCCGAAGTATTGCACGTCTAAAGACACACATGAGTAGTCAAAACTGAATTGAGGAGAGGTGAATAATAACGATGGCTGCTATTTGTAACGTATGCGGACTCCCTGATGAGTTGTGCATCTGTCAAGAAATCGCAAAAGAACAACAAAAAGCCATCCTATCCACCGACCGAAGACGCTATGGGAAAATCGTAACTAAAGTGGAGGGAATTGAAGATTCGGCCATCGACATCAATCAACTCGCAAAACTACTCAAAAACAAATGTGCAGCAGGTGGGACAGTAAAGGGACGATTGATTGAACTTCAAGGAGACCACAAAAAGAAAGCTGCTGAAGTACTCAAAAACAATGGATTTAACGTGGAGGTGAGATAAGATGGACATTTACAATCAAACATGGATCGGTCGTGAATTGACCGTACTCACCTCAACAGATTCATCCCTTGTCAATCGACAAGGATGCGTGGTTGATGAAACCCGCAACACCCTGGCCATCCGTGAAGGAGACCGAACGGTCACCCTGAACAAGGCCAGCATCACATTCACTGTTGGCGACCATCCGGTCGTCATTGAAGGGGCAATGGTGGGTCACCGCCCCGAAGACAGGATCCACCGAACATACAGGAAGGCATGATACTATGCGAGATATTGGCATTGATGTAAAGAACCCCACCGGCGAGTGGGATGGAGATGAAAACTGTCCGTTTTACGGGACACTACGTCTGCGTGGACAGGTTTTGGAAGGTACTGTAGCCAGCACAGGAATGCAAAGTACAATCACAATCGAACGAAACAACGTGCGTTACATGAAGAAGTACGAGCGATTTGAGAAGCGAACCAGCGTCGTTTCCGCTCACTTGCCCACATGCATCGGCGAAGTTAACATCGGCGATACGGTCAAGGTCATGGAATGCCGTCCTCTTTCGAAGACGGTTTCATTCTGTGTCATTGAAAACTCTGGAGGTGTTGTCTGATGCGAGGAATTGCAGGTAAGCAAACCCGTGGTCTACCGACCGCAGCACGTCTTCACGTCGCTGATAACACCGGGGCTAAGGTTGTTCAAATCTTGAACGTCCTGAAGCTTGGTGGTACCATGCGTCGTTACCCCGCCGCAGGTGTGGGTGACATGGCCAAGGTGTCCGTCAAGAAAGGAACCCCTGATACCCGCCGACAAATGTTCAACGTCATCATCATCCGCCAACGCCGACCGTTCCGTCGTGTTGACGGCACATGGGTGCAGTTCGAGGACAATGCATGTGTCATTGTCAACGAAAAAGGAGACGTTCAAGGGTCCGATATCAAAGGGCCAGTATCTCGAGAAGCCGCAGAGCGGTGGCCTCGTATTGCTGCAAATGCAAAACAGATTGTTTGAGGGATGAACATGGTCAAAAGTATGAAACCAGGAAAACAACGAAAGGCGCACTTCAACGCGCCAATGCACGAAAAGCGCAAGCGAGTTGCGGCTCGTCTGCAACTTGCTAAGCCAGATGCACGGTTTGCCGGTGTTCGCACCGTTACCGTTCGTGTTGGTGATATTGTCCAAACCACCCGTGGCGACCATGCTCACGGTGGAAAGCGTCACGGTGGAAAGCGCAACAATGAGCCTCTCACCGGAGCCGTTCTTCGTATTGATTCGGAGAAAGGTCGCTTGTACATTGAAGGAGTCAAGGCCAGTAAGGCCGATAACAAAGAAGAGGCGGTACCAGTTCACGCCTCGAACGTGGTTGTGGTTCAACTTGATGAATCCGATCGCATGCGAATAGCAAAATTGACTGGTAACAGGAGTTGAACAAGATGAGCAGCCACCATTTGAAGCGCTTGGCCATGCCCCGTAGCTGGCCTTTGCCCCGTAAAACATCCGTTTGGGTGACCCGACCTATGCCAGGCGCACACTCGCTTGAGCACTGCATGCCAGTTTCCTTAGTCATCCGTGACGTACTTGGACTTGCTAAGACCAGCCGTGAAGTTCGATTCATTCTTCACAATGAACTCGCCAAGATTGACGGACGTGTAGTGAAAGACACTCGCCGTGGTGTTGGTTTGATGGACGTATTGTCCCTCGGTGACGAGCATTATCGATGTATCTTGGACCACAAGGGTCGTTTGCGATACCGAACCATCTCCGCTGATGAAGCCGGATGGAAGATTTGCCGAATTGAAGGTAAAACAACCATCAAGGGCGGACAGACACAACTCAACCTTCACGACGGACGGAACATCATTGTTGATGACCCAAGTCAATACAACACCGGAGACTCTCTCAAACTTGGTCTTCCAGAACAATCCATCGTTGAACACATCCGATTCGGAGAAGGCACACGCTGCTATCTCATCGGTGGAGGCCACGTTGGTTCCACTGCAGATGTCAAGGAATACATCGTCAAGCGTTCAAGCATGCCCAATGAGGTTCAGTTCGAATCCTTTGGCACCGTTACTCGTAACGTGTTCGCCATCGGTGACGCAAAGATGCCCCTCACGGAGGTGGCTGAATGAGCGAGACCGTGAACCCCATGGCACAACTACGTGTGGCCAAGGTCTGCGTTAACATCGGTGTCGGTGAGGGCGGAGAACGCCTTCTCAATGCTGAAAACGTTCTGCAATTGGTGACTGGTGTCAAACCCCAGCGCACACTCGGACGAATCCAAAACCGTGACCTCAAGGTCCGTTTGGGTATGCCCATTGGATGCAAAGCAACCATGCGCAACAAGGAAGTCATCAACAAGTTCCTGACCGACGCTTTCAACTGCCGTGACAACACCATTCCATCGTGGAACTTTGACAGTCAAGGAAACCTTTCCTTTGGCGTTCGTGATTATACTGACTTCCCCGGACAAAAGTATGACCCCGAAATCGGAATCTACGGAATGGACATCACCGTTGTCGTAGAACGCCCTGGCCATCGAGTCAGCCGCCGACGCCGAGCCAAGAGCAAGGTCGGAGACCATCACAGAGTCACACCCGACGAATCACGAGAGT
The DNA here is from genome assembly GCA_029250625.1 of Candidatus Poseidonia sp. GTDB lineage: Archaea > Thermoplasmatota > Poseidoniia > Poseidoniales > Poseidoniaceae > Poseidonia. The sequence goes on from JAQXEX010000042.1 coordinate 17,231, forward strand.
GGTTTGTAGAACAATACAACATCAGTATCCTGGAGGAGTAAGAATGGCACGAGATCATGGAATTAGAATTGGAAGAACCCAAGGATGCCGACGCTGCAACCGCAAGCGTGGTATGATCCGTCGACACGGTCTACGACTGTGCCGCCAATGCTTCAGAGACGTAGCACCGGAAATCGGTTTCAAAAAGATGAATTAAGGAGTGGAAAAGTATGCAATTTGACCCATTAAATGACGCTCTTGTCAAGATTTACAACGCTGAACAAGCCGGAAAGTTCGATGTCGAACTCTCGCCCGCTTCCAAACTTCTTGGAAACGTGCTGAACATCATGCAATCCAAAGGCTATGTCGGTGACATTACCCGAGTTGAAAACGGCCGAGGCGACGCCTTTGTTGTTGAACTCCGTGGAACGATCAACCGCTGTGGTACGGTAAAACCCCGTCACAGTGTCCGTCGCCAAGAATATGAGAAGTGGGAGACCCGATATCTTCCTGCTCGAGACTTCGGTCTCCTCATCATGACGACCAACTCCGGCGTGATGCATCACTACGATGCTAAGGACGCTCGAATAGGCGGTAAATTGCTGGCCTATGTATACTGAGGTGAAGAAATATGGTAAAACTCGACAGAATCGAACACATCGTAACCATCCCTGAAGGCGTTAACGCCGATATCAGCGAAGATGGCGTCGTGACCGTTAACGGTCCAAAAGGAAGCCTTTCTCGAACCTTCGTGAGTACATTCATTGAAATGTTCCAGGACGGTTCAGGAATCACCGTGCGTGTGGATGTTCCACGCCGCAAACAACGTGCACTTGCAGGAACTTGGAATGCGCATCTTTCCAACATGGTCAAGGGAGTAACAGACGGATTCACTTACAACCTGAAAGCCTTCTACTCTCACTTTCCCATGACACTGGCCGTCAATGGAGACATCTTCAATGTCAACAACTACTTCGGAGAGCGTGTCCCTCGGGCTGCAAAAATCCTTGACGGCGTGAACGTTAAGGTATCCAACAAAACAGAAATTACAGTGTCGGGCATCGACAAAGAAGCAGTTGGTCAAACAGCTGCAAACATTGAACGATGCACGACCATCAAGAACCGAGACCGACGTGTCTTCCAAGATGGTATATACCTACTAAACAAGGAGTGATTGAGATGGCAGAAGATTATGAATCAATGACCGTTGCCCAACTGAAGGAAGTGCTCAAAGAGCAAGACCTTCCGATTTCGGGTAAGAAAAGCGAACTGATCGCCCGTTTGGTGGATGCCAACGGCGGAACTGACGCAGCAGACGAAACTACCGCAGATGCACCAGCTGAAGCACCTTCCGAAGACGGATGGGACGATGAAGACTGGGATGACGAGACTGAGCAAGTGTACGTCGTCAAGCAAAAGCCTGTTTTGGATGAAACCATGAAAGCCGCTCTCGCACTTCGTGCAGCACAAAAGAAGAAGACTCCTTCGTTCCGCCGAACTGAATGGTTCCGCTACAAGCGATTGTCTCGCTCTGGATGGCGAGCACCTCACGGAATGGACAACAAGCAACGCCGCAACTACAAGTACCGCGGTTCCCTTGTTCGCATCGGTCACGGGAAAGTAGCCGAAGCTCGTTTCCTACATCCGTCTGGATTCCGTGAAATCATGGTTCACAATATCGCCGACCTTGAAACGGTTGACCCTGAAACCCAAGCAGCCCGTGTTGGCAGCACTGTGGGTGGACGTAAGCGAGAACACATCTACTCACGAGCCGATGAACTTGGGATTCGTGTGTTGAACCGAAGGAGGGATGTCTGATGCAAATCACCAACCAAAAGCGCCTCGCTGCTCGATTGCTCGGATGCGGAGTTAACCGTGTTTGGATCCACCCGTCCTTTGTGGACCAAGTGGCTTCAGCGGTTCAGACCGACGACATTCGTGAATTCATTGAAGAAGGCTGGATTAAGGCCAAGCCAATGAAGGGAACTTCCCGTGTACGTGCTCGCGCCAGACTCGCTCAAAAGCGCAAGGGTCGACGCAAGGGACAAGGTACACGAGCTGGTTCAGCCAATGCTCGTAACCCTCGAAAGAACCGATGGATGCGCACCATTCGCAGCCAACGCCGAACTCTCAAGGAATTGCGTGATGATGAAACCATCGCACCTTCGCAATACCGACGATACTACCTCAAGGCTAAGGGCGGTTCCTACCGTTCCATTGCCCACATGCGTTCTCAGATGACGCTTGAAGGTGTTAACTTCCAAGGAGGTGACGAGTGATGGCAGGAAACAACCGCCGCTCTATCTTCCGTCGACGCAAGGCAGGTCTTACCGACTACCGACGCCGATTGAAGTTGCTCCGTGGACAAAAGCCACGTGCAGTAGTTCGTGTGTCCAACACCCGTACAACCTGTCAATTGGTGACTTGGGCTGCCGATGGTGATCTCGTGAACATCAACGTGACTGGCTCGGATTTGGTCAAGAAGTACGGATGGCCAAACGAACAATCTCAGAAGTCAGTTCCTGCTTCGTATCTCGTCGGCTTTGCTATGGGCAAAGCAGCTATCGCTGCTGGCTCTAACGAAGCTGTTCTCGACATCGGACTCTCAGCCAACACTCGTGGTGGCCGTGTTTATGCGGCACTCAAGGGCATGGTTGATGCAGGACTTGACATTCCACACAGCGATGAC
>JAQXEX010000043.1 GCA_029250625.1 Candidatus Poseidonia sp.
AAGAGGTGGTCGGTGGACGCAAATGGCGCTCGTGTGGTGTAGCCAGGTCCATCATAGTGGGTTTTCATCCCGCCGACCCGGGTTCGAATCCCGGCACGAGCATCCTACTCAAAACTAAAGCGCAGCACCCGCTTTATTTCATTTCAAGCGAGGGTACCATTGTTGAAATCTTCAATCGCCTGATAGATCTCTTCTCTGGTGTTCATGACAAACGGACCGTACCGAGAAATTGGTTCTCCAAGTTCTGGGCCACCCAAGATCAAGAATTCTGCTCCATCGTCCTCTGCGGTGAGCATCAACTCGTCTCCCTTGTCAAGCAATCCGAGTCCACCGTCATGAAGTGAACGACCTTCGATGTTAACTGACCCGCCAAACGCATAGATCATGACATTGTGGTCTGGGTCACACTGGTGGGTATAGGAAGACCCAGCCTTCATTTTCATGTGAATGTAAGTGATGGGAATGACCGTATCAATGACAGCACTGGTCCCGAGGGCATCTCCTGCGACAATCTTGGCCCAAACCGTTCCATCTTCATTTGTAGCTTCTGGAATGTCCTTGGAAGGGATGTCTTGGTACCGGGGCTGCATCATCTTATCCTTCGCGGGCAAGTTGACCCAAATTTGGAACCCATGCATCCGCCCACCGTCTCTCATCATGTGCTCTTGAGGCAATTCAGAGTGAATGACCCCTCGCCCAGCCGTCATCCATTGGACGTCCCCTGGATTAAGGTCACCGCTGTTGCCTGCAGAATCCTCGTGGCACATGCCTCCATCAAGGAGGTAGGTTACTGTTTCAAATCCCCGATGCGGATGTGACGGAGCGCCAACAGCCTCACCCGGGGCATAATCAACAGGTCCCATCTCGTCAAGAAGAAGAAAAGGGCTCATCAATCGTCCCATGGCTGCTGGTCTGCGGACTTTGAACCCACCCCCCTCAAGGACGGTATGAGTTGGTACAATACTTGCAAGTTTTCGATTCATAAGATCACGTCTGTGTCATGCTGTTAATGAGAGCTGTGACGGTATCGGGGTTGGCTGGTTTTTTGTTATTTGTCATGAGAGAACGCCCAATCACATTGCAACCCAAGTAGGAAAATTGCATTCTCATGGCCATGATGACATGGGAGCCACCTCCTCCAGAGTGTGTTGCGAGGGCAACCGTTCGATCTCGGAAGAGCTGACGAAAGTCGTCACCCTGTCGACTTAGCCATGCGACGACATTGTTGAGAACCGGAGGGAAAGAGCCGTTGTATTCAGGTGCGAATACCATCCAAGCATCGGCTTGGCCCAAGCGGTTCATCAAGTCATCAAGGCCCGGCAAAGCATCCGTTTTCTCTTCCATCTTGGTTGAATAAAGTGGAAATTCATAATCATTGAGCGAAAGGATGTCAACGGCGTGACCAAGTTCTTGAGCCCTGACGCTCACGCTTTCTGCAAGTGTTTTGTTATTGCCCGTCGAAGCCAAAACAAAAACCAGGTGGGCCATGAATCTACGAAGCATGCCGAGGTATATGGATGGGGTGGTTTCGCCCAAGCAACTGGGACGGGAAGACAAATGTCCTTCTTCCTCATCCGAGGCACATGGGCAATGTGTGGTGTGTGGGCATAAGCCTTGATGACCCAAGACTTCCCAACATCTACGGCGTCACCCTTCATTCTACGGTCAAGGGTTGCGACACGCTCCTCCTTGAAACGAGAAGGAACGACCAAGAAGGCATTTTAGCATTGGAAGGCATTGTCCAGGCCATGCATGAATCGCTTGGAATTGCAACGGCTCACGGTTTGAAACGGATGATTGTTCTTGGCGACATGAGCAGTCTTGAGGGGCGACGTTGGAAAACCAAAGACGAGACATGGTCCTCCTCGTTGGGAGCAAGCATCAATTCAGTCCACGGCATGGGGCAACTCATCGTTGAAGTTTTGGCCCGAAGTGCAGCTTTGAAGGGTATGGAAGTTGTTTTAATTCGTGTTGGACATGCAACTGAGCGGGAGATTAGCTTGCATTTGGCGCATGCTCTAACTCATTCGGACGTGACGCTGAAATCCTTCCATGATCCAAGGATTCCCGACCTTGACGGATGGACTGCTTTATGTCTTGATTCGACCGGTGAGTTCAGTTCCGAAATTACATCCGAACAGTGGGCACCCTCGCGAGAGGGTTAAAGCAGACGCTGGAGGCGAAGTATCATGGCCGCAGAACTGATTCTAGAGCATGCCGAACAAGCAGACACAGACTTCCTTGTGTACACAGGAAATTTTTGTGGTTATTGCAAGGCGCTAAAGCGTCTTTTGGACGGACGCTCTCATACCTTTACCGAATATAATTTCGATGAACACACGGGCTTGCGCAAACAAATCGTGGCTGCAACAGGCCACCGTACAGTCCCCGTTGTCTTCGACATACGAGAAGATGAACCTCGTTTTATTGGCGGATTTGATGAGACCAACCGATATCTCAAATGAAGGTCTCAAGCCATTCTTTGAGCGCGTCATGGTGTTCAATGGGAATCATATGCCCCTTTTTGTGCTCAATCAGTTCCACAGCCCAGTCTGCAGATTCAAACTGATGAGCAACGGCCCATCCGTCTTCAATAGGGACACGGACATCCTTCTCGCCGTGCATCCAAAAAAGGCGCTTTGAATCCAACTCAGAGAGTCGTATTCTCAGTTCCATCGGTCGAACCAGCCGTGTACCGATGCAAACAATCCCTTGTATGCGGTCTGCAATCGGTAAGTGAAGCAGTTCCTGTGCCATTGCCCCCCCTTGGGAAAACCCACCTACAACCAACGGCCCAAGTGGTGCTTCTGCACCAATGAGGTGCTCTAACTGAGAAAGACTTGCATCAACATCAATCAGTTCCTTTCGTGAAAGATTCATTCTCCGCGTCACATCTGCGTCAAAATTCTCATACCTCCACCACGTGAAACCACGTGCAGGATGCTTGTAACGTGCTTGAGGCACCAGAAGTGTCCACCCCTCCGGAAGAATTTTTTCAGCAAAAGGGCGCATCATTGAGGCGTCGCCGGTCATCCCATGCATCATGATGAGCGTCGGCATGATGATGCCTCACAAAGTCCATTGAGAGAAGATACCGCCGGCGACTTTGAAGTGGAGGGTTGATTCTCCTCCACGAAGGGTGACAGTAAGGGAATAATCTCCTGAAAGTGATGGAATGGTACCGATTGAACCTTTTTCGGTCGCTCCCGAACCCCATGTGCGAACGAGTGGGGAAGCACCTTGGTGGTCTTTGAGGGACAGCGTACCTGAGCCTCCTCCAGAAATATCAAGGTCGATGTACCAAACGAGCACATCCCATTCGGTTCCATCAGGATGTCCACTGTCAAGGAAGGAGTCCGAAATATCGTTCTCGTTATTCTCGTAAACTGAATCCAATAAATCACGGGCTTGATAAAAGTACACATCGCCTTCGTAATTTGATTTGGTCTGTGTGAGCAGCATCCTGAGTTGCTCAACGCCTTCATCATCGGACCATACCAATGAGTCCACAAAACCATCCCTGCCGCTGAACGAATAGGTTAGGGAGTGGCCGTCGCTGGAAGATGCACTTACCTCAACCGCCCCGTTGTAGATGGAATCGGTTTCAGCCGTCCATTCTTGACCGAACAAGGTAAAGTCCCAAGAGTCGCCTATGTTCCATGGGAAGTTGAAAACCGGTTGTGGGTCACCTTGCTCATAGACCGATAGGCCGTCCATGGTTACTCGTCCAAGGAAGGGGTTGTGATTGATGACAGCGTGCCGTTGTGCTTCTTCTTTAGAGGAAATACCGAGTCGATAGTTTCCAGACTCGTTGTCTTTTTCGGCTACGACCAAACGAGCGCTGTCCTCTCCGAATTGTGGAGTTACGAAGGTGTAGAGCCATTGGTCTCCAATCTCCCAGTCGGGAAGAGCGAGTTCCTCTTCAGTCGTGTCGCCCATTCCTGAATTCACAGTGGGGCCTTCCAAGCATCCCGCCAAACACAGGGATATCATCATCAATGACAACAAACATGCGCTTCGCATGTTACTGCGTTCACGGCCCCTCTTGAAAGGGTAACGCTTCAAATCGTCTCAAAC
>JAQXEX010000044.1 GCA_029250625.1 Candidatus Poseidonia sp.
ATGAGCTGGGTATTCCGTCAAACTGCACGATGCTTTTTGGGACGGTTGAATCACTGGCCCAACGTGTTCAACACATGATTTCTCTCCGAGAGCTGCAGGCTCAAACCTCCGGATTCCAATGCTTCGTCCCGTATCCCTTCCTCCCTGACTCTTCTCGACTACCTCAAGCCCAACTCGCAACCGGTTCTGAAGTTCTTCGAACCATTGCCGTATCCCGTCTGATGATACCAAACATACCGCACATCAAGGCATACCGGATGAATATTGGAGACCATGTTGCGGAATTGGCTCTTCAATTTGGAGCCGATGATATCGATGGCACGGTGCAAAAGGAATCAATTATGCATCTTGCAGGTTCTACAGCACCTTTGGACCATGACCGAACAAGACTCGCCAAAATCATAACCGATGCAGGATGTCAACCCGTCCAAAGAAATACAACCTACGAATCATTCAAAGTCTATGTTCCTCCGAAGCCATCAGCAAGGCGAAATCTCAAAATGGCCCAATAGGTGAATTTGATGACAGATACTTGGAAATCCACGATTGGCCGCGTCGCATTCCTCAATTGTGATCCATTGTTCCACGACCTTTCTGAGAAATGGAACGTACTCTCTGCGCCTCCTGCATGGCTCACTGGTCACGTCCTTCGAAAGGACTGTGTGTTGGCTCCTATCCCCGCTGCAGATTACGCCAAGCATGTAAATGAACTTGTATTGCTTCCTGATATTGGAATTGGATCTCAAGGCGAGGTTGGCAGCGTACTTCTGTTCGGAGCAGTCCCGCTTGATTCAATGAAAACCATCGCCTTACCTACAGACTCGGCAACTTCCGTTGCTCTGCTGAAGTACCTCATCGCTCAATCTGGGCGGAACATCGAATATTTCACAACAGGCCCAGATTACGATTCAATGCTCGCCATGGCGGACGGGTGTCTGTTGATCGGTGATAGAGCGCTTGAGGCGGCAAAGGAATTCCCCGAAATGGTACAACTGGACTTGGGTCAAGCATGGCTGGAACTGTTTGGATTGCCGATGATTTTTGGTGTCTTTGTTGCCCGAAAGGATACACCAATCGAAGTGCTTAAGGAGGCTCACAAGGCTCTACTTTCCGGACTTGAAGAGTTTGAACACTCGGATGAAAAGCGAGAGGCTGTGATTCAGTGGGCAATGGGACGTTCGGATTTATCTCACGAGCGTCTTGATCAATACTTTGGAGAAGTTTTCAATCGACTTGACCCCCACCACATGGAGGGTCTCCATCGCTTTTTGAGCGAAGCCTGCCATCTTCCAGACGCCCTGGAATTTGCATGGTAGGGAAAGATTTTCGAATTATTGTATATTTTTTTGAACGGTTGGTTCATGAAGGGCTGGAGATTGGCGGGTGTATGGACGTAGTACTACCCCTTGACGAAGACGGAAACAAAATCGTTAGAATCGGACACAGCCCCGACCCAGACGATGCTTTCATGTTTCACGCAATGACGACCGGCGCCTTCCCCACTCCTGGATACCGATTTGTGCACGAACTTCAGGACATCGAGACTCTCAATCACCGCGCCATGAATCAGGACTTGGAAGTTTCAGCAGTCTCAATCCATGCTTATCCCGAGATTGCAGAGCATTACGCTCTCATGAACTGTGGTGCGTCCATGGGCGAGGGATACGGTCCAATGGTCGTTACAATGTCCGGAGTCACTGAGGAAGAAGCACGCTCAAATGTGATTGCGGTTCCTGGTCTGAAAACAAGCGCCTACCTTGGATTACGCCTAGCTTGGGGTGACTGTGAAGTGGCCATTGTACCCTTCGATGAAATCATTCCACGAATCCTCGATGGCACATACAAAAGCGGACTCATTATTCACGAAGGTCAGTTGACCTACGTCGACCATGACTTGGACGTACTGATTGACCTCGGCAAGTGGTGGAACGGGCGCACAGAAAACTGGCCCATGCCTCTTGGCGGGAACGTCGTCCGAAGAGACCTCGGTCAATCGGTGATGGAAGACATCACCCTCTACACGAAAATGAGCATCGAATACGCACTCAAATCTCCCGAAGACGCTCTAGAATTTGCTAAAGAATGGGGCCGAGGTATTGACGATGATACCAACAAAGAATTCGTCGGAATGTACGTTAACGACCGAACCATTGACTACGAAGAAGAAGGAAGGGCGTCGGTCCGACAATTTATCGTTGAAGGACAAGAACTCGGCTTGATTCAAGCGGACTTTGACGTTCAAGACATTGACTTCATCGGCGCTGTTTGAGGTCATTGTATGGGGCTGGATGAGCGTAAACCACGGCAGAGCCAATACGGCTCGGTAGACCCTGCTCCGCCATCTTCAGAAGGGAATGTATCCCATTGGAGTCAAGCACTTCAAAATGAATCCCTCCCCATGTTTGAAAGGATGCGTGCAGTATTTTCTCTTCGCAACGAACGAAGTGACGAAGCATGTCTAGCGTTGTGCAAGGGATTCATCTCCTCTAGCGCACTCCTTCGCCACGAACTGGCCTATGTCTTGGGGCAAATGCAAAACCCCGTTTGTCTCCCCACGCTTACAGAACGGCTTGTTGATCCGAATGAACACGTAATGGTTCGTCATGAGGCTGCTGAAGCGATGGGTGCGATTGGTGACCGAAGCATCATTCCGGTCTTAGAACGATTCACAAAACACCCCCTTCCAGAGGTGTCTGAATCTTGTATCGTCGCCCTGGATTTATTGGCCTGGGTCAGCGGCTCAGAGTTTGAAACCGCTGAATGGTAAGATTTTCTCAATCAAGTTCAAAGACTAGAATGGGTTCGCATAAAATGGAAGGATTACAATGCCACACGAACATATCCGACTCGCACAGGCCCCCAATGGAGAGCTTGGTCCACGATGCCATGACTGCGGCATCCGACTCACGTTTGGTAACGCCATGGTCGTCGACAATTATTACATGTGCTGGGACCATTATGTGGCCCTTACTGGTGCCGGTTCAGAAACAAAGATTTCGGAAGCAGATGAGCGCTTTTGGATGAAGAATGAATCTTGACGGATTCCTTCAAGAACCCTCAGCCGTACTTGCAAGTAGAGGGGGGTATGAATGTCACAAGGATGGGCCCGCTTTGCCCACAGATTCGGCCAGTACTATCGTACGTCTCCGTTGTGGTCTCCACCTCGCGTAAAATCCCGAGAATGGATGTTTATTCCCTTTGGCGGAGCCCCTCCCCTCCGTCACAAATCATTTTCTGGTGTTGAACAAGTTCGTACTTTTCTTTCAGAGCGCGCCATGCATTCCGTGTTTTATTCCACTGCGTACTGGAAACGGCCTTTTGAAATGAAAATGGCGGACAAGTTATGGCAGGGGGCGGACCTGATTTTTGATTTGGATGGAGATCACTTGCCAGGCGTGACGGACAAAGATTTCCCCGGAATGCTGGAAGTGATTCATGAACAAGCCTGGTCCCTTTGGAATGATTTTTTAGAACCTGAATTTGGATTCAAGGAAGAGCACCTCCAAGTGACCTTTTCAGGCCACAGGGGATTCCATCTGCACTATCGCGACCCAGCCTTATTCCATTTGGATTCGGAAGCAAGACGCGAACTCGTATCTCACATTCGAGGCGAAGGAGTAGACGTCAAGGGTGGTCTAGCACGCTATCATGATGATGGGGCCCAAGGATGGACGCGACGGATTCGAAACGGCATGGATGACATGATTCAAACGCTAAGGGGGATATCCAACAAGGATCCATCATCCTCGGAGGACTTGAAGAGACTGGAATCAGGTCTACAATCACTTCTTGATCGGGAAGGCAGCACTTCTCAAAGGACGGCCGATTCTATACGAAAACTCGCCGATGTCGTCAACCATCAAGACAGAGTTCAGCGACTCAAAGCAGGTAGGTTTGAGCTCCTTGGGAAGTATCAATCACTCTTTCTTAATCTTCTCAAATCGGATACGTCGGTGGTACTTGGTTCGGCCGGAGAGACGGATGAGGTCGTTACCATCGACGTGAGGCGTCAAATTCGTTGGCCTACGTCTCTGCATGGGAAATCAGGAATGAGGGTTTCGGAATTTCCATTGAGTCGATTGGATCCTGACGGTTCAAACCCCTACAACCCTCTTTACGAGGCGCTTGCACTCGGGATGGACGAGTCCATCGAGGTGGAATACACTGTAGATGACGCCATTGCCCAATTTGGTGACCGACGACTTGAGTCTAAAATGGGTGACCGTATTTCGATACATGAGACTGGCGCCACGTTTTTAGTTCTCAAAGGATGGGCGAAACTGGTCTAATTTGGGTCATCATTCTAACAATACTAAACACGATTTTCCCTTAGCGTTTTGCGGTAAGGTTCAAGGGTGGTTCGCCTTCCCTTCATACGGGGTGAGTCCTTTGGGTCTGCGCAGAGGTAAAAAATCTAAGAAACAAGATGCACCTCTTCCTGCACCAGGACTGCCCATGCCGCAGGGTGGATTGCCCCCCCTCCCCATGCCTCCTGGTGGGTCACCTTTGCCGCCACTACCCGGGGCTGCACCCCTGCCGAGTGCCCCACTTCCCCCTCTCCCCGCTGCGGAGCCTATGCCCGCACCAACACCAACATTGCCGGCAGCACCCCTTCCAACACCAGCCCCAATCGTCAATGACCCGAGTACAACGCTCTCTGGCCTGGCAGATGAGAAAGGCTACAACGACTTGTGGGCGAAGCGTTCCGACAAACCTCTCCCCCAGATATACGGTCATATCGACCGCATCGCCAACAAAGAGGCTGGATCCCTACTTGACCGCTACGCAGATCGGTTTGGTCACGCCCTTGACCGTGAAATCATCGTCATGCGCAAGGCCGAGTTGGATGATAAAGTGGCTGAAGTACGTGATGCACCCGTGGTCGAACTCATTGAAGATGAATCATCTGTCCCCGATACTCTTGAAGGTGAACTTTTGCAAGTTGAAGCAGAACTCCGTTCACTCAAACCGTTGTACAAAGAAGCTAAATCGATTGGTGACAGTGCAACACTAGCAGAGTTGACCCCTACATTACAGTCTCTTATGGCTCAACGTAAGGCGCTAAAGCAAACCATTGAGTCTTCTGGTACAGAGGCTCAAGTCGCAACCGTAGCGACATCCTCATCCGATAACGACGACCTCTTCGTACAATTTGTTTCAATCGTTGATGATTTGCTCGGAGACCACCTCCCCGAAGCCATTGTGAATGCATTTGTTGAGAGTGACGACTTTGAAATTTACAAAGCTGTTCTTGCAGGTCCTGCAACTACGGACGATGACACCCGTTCAATATTCTACAACATGGTCGATGATCAACTCGGTAATATGCCAGAAGAATCAATCAATGCCTTCACCGAAACATCGGACTTTGCAATCTATCTTGCAATCAGCAATCAATACAAGGAAGCGTGAAACGAATGGGACTATTGGATAAAGCATCAGGATCATCTGAAGACGATAAAAAACCTGTAGCTAAGGCGGTTGCAAAAGCAAAACCTGTTGCGAAAGCAGTCGCCAAGGCTGCACCCGTTAAGGCAGCTAAAGTCGCAAAAGCAGCTCGCCCTAAGAAAGAAAAGGCGCCCCGCGAAAAGAAGGCACGCCCAATTGGCCTATCAGCAGATTACGAGTTGTCTTCGGATATGAACCGCAGGATCTCATGGTTGGTCAATTTCCTCGTGAACTTTGGTGTTCTCTTTGCTGCCATTTTCATTTCTCTGAGCGACACAAGTATCGTGACGACCATCCTCTACGCCGTTGGTATTCTTGTCATAATCGTCAACGTTGGAGTGATTCCCACTAAATTTAGCAGAAACATTGGACAATTTGTATCCCGAACGAAATTCGTTCGTGGCGACGGTTCTAACCCCAATAAACTCCATGGATTGTTGGTCAACTCAATCGGTATTGCATCGCTCATCGGCATCATCTTGATTTTCACTCAATTTCAAATGCTACAAGAAGCAGATAACACCGGCGCAATCATCATGTTCTCTCTTGGGACAATATTCGTTATTGTCTGGTTCATAGACCGATATCTGAAGAATGGCAGCGAAATGCGCCAAGGTCTTTTCGACTTGGCTTTTGGAGCTTTTTTGGTCAAGTACATTCCTGCCGAGGACGAGAAGGCCACTGGTATCTGGGCCCGATTGGAAAACATGGGCAACTTTGGTGACCAATTGGTGAAGAAGACCGAAGAGCGAAAGGCGAAGAAGGATACCAAAGAATCTGACTCACCATCCAATGAAACGTCTGAACAAAACGAAGACAAGTGATCTCCTTGTTCTGGCGTTATTCGCAAACGAGAAACCACGTTTTACCAATATTATTTGGCTTTCTTGCCACCGTATTTACATATTTAACGTTCAAGGAAAGCATACATGCGCTGTGGGGCGTTGCAGTTTTCGCGTGTCTCACTTACATTGAAACTGTGACTCAACTCTCGTTTAGGGCTCCCCAACGTAGGAAACCTGTTCTTGAAGAAGATGGTTGGGAGTTGGTTGCTCATCCAACCCAGGCTGGTAGGGTTAATTCGTATATTTACGAGCCGTCATCCGACGATGCACCTACGCTGATTATCATCCACGGATGGACGTCTGCTGCTTCCCGAATGGTGGGGCGGGCAAAGACTTTCATTGAGCGCGATTGGGGTGTCATTGCTGTTGACCTACCCAATCACGGTGGTTCTGATTCTGTCGACAAGTGGACCGCTGAGCGTGCGGCATCAACAGTGATTGAATCATTGAACCATATTTCAAAATCCCACCCTCGTCTCTTTTCTAATGGGATTTGTTATTACGGCCACAGCATGGGAGGTTTCATTGGTTTACGCATCAGCCATCGCCGAAGTGAACTGGTGTCGAATCCAGAGTTCTTGGGATGGGTCTTAGAATCCCCGATGACCGGCTACACGGAAATATTTGAAGAAACAGTCAAAATACTCCATATTCCAAAAACCATACAACCGCTTGTTCTCTGGCGAATGATGAGCCAATTCAATTCGCTCAACCATGAACGTCCTGATCTCACTGAACTCGCTGAAACGGATGCTCCAAATTGGGGGTTGACAACTGAACCGACACTCCTTGTTCAAGCCGCCAATGACGAACGTTTAGGAGACGCTCACTATTTGCGCCTTCAGAAGTGTCATGATGCAGCAGGAACAAGTCACATACTCACGACCAATGTCATGGAGGACCTTCGTCATTCAGGCTGTGCAATCCACGATCGAAGAGATACAGTCGTAGGGGAATGGTTGGATCAAAAAGAGATTCATTCGTCTTCGGTTTGAGCTGCTTGTGTTCTAGCGAGTTCTCGCATGTCATCGACTTCATCCAATTCATCAATGATTTCCTTACCCAACAGCGTCTCCATAACGTCTTCCATGGTCAAAATTCCCGATGTACCACCGAATTCATCCTTGACAAGAGCAAATTGTTGACGGTTGGAAAGGAACATGTCCAGTGCTTCCTCAATGGTGCTGCCCAACTGAACTGAAAGAATAGGTTTCATCATTTCACGCAAGGTTGTACTCCACTCATCTCGGCTTGCAGCCATGAGAATTTCCGAACGAATCACCAGGCCAATGACATTGTCAATCCGCTCATCATAAACTGGAATGCGGGAAAAGCGAAGGATGCTGTTTTCATCAAGAATTTCTTTGATGGTGGCATCAACGTCGTACGCCGTGACGACCACTCGGGGCGTCATTTCATCCTCAACCATGATTTCCCGCAATCGCAAGAGGTTGTGGATGACAGTTTCTTCCGATTCTTCCAATGCACCCTCGATTTCACCGAGGTCAGCCATTGCCACAAGGTCGTCGCGTGTCACAATGGACTGATTTCCTTTTGGCAGGATCGACTTTAGCATTTGAATCGGACCAATGAGGATGACCAGCATTTTTGTCAACCATGTCAGGATGTAGGCGGACGGGGTTGACAGGCGTTTCCAGTATGCAGCGCCAAGTGTCTTAGGGATGATTTCCGAGAAGAACAGCACGGCCAGAGTTAGAATGACCGAGGCCACAGTAAGCGCACTGTCACCAAATTGTTTCGCTACTTCGCTACCGACTCCAGCAGCACCCATGGTGTGGGCCACAGTATTGAGGGTTAGAATTGCCGTCAAAGGGCGAACGGAATCGTCGTCCTTAAGGTAAGACCACATTGCAGCAGTCCGTTTACCGTCTTTCTCCAGAACAGAAACATAAGTTTGTGGAATGGAAAGAACCACTGCTTCTAGAATGGAACATAAGAAAGAAACGCCAAGGGCGAGAGTAGAGTAGAAAATGAGCAAGGTGTAGTCAGCCATGGGGTTTCTAGGTCTCCTTTCCGAAGGGGGGGTAGTAAGACCCATGAGAGAAGGGTTATTCAAAATGACGGCTGTATTGAAGTCCACCAATGATGTTCATATCCATGGGTGAACCTCAAGAAGCCTCGGCCTTTGGGATGAACAGGGGAGTTAAATGAGTGGTGAATTTGTTCTCATTTGTGTGGCCTGGCCATACGCAAACGGACCGCTCCATTTAGGCCACGTCGCCGGGTGCTACCTCCCTCCGGACATTCAATATCGCTTTGAAAGGGCAAAAGGCAATCGTGTCTTGATGGTATCCGGTTCTGACGAACATGGAACACCGATTACGGTTTCTGCAGAACAAAAGGGGATTTCTCCTCAAGAGGTTGTCAACGAATATCACGAAATCAATCGACAAGCCCTTCTTGACCTCGGTTGCGCATGGAATCCTGAGGTTGACCCGAGAGGTGTCGAATACGGTGGAGCTTTGTTCAACCGAACAACCGACCCAAAACATAAGGCCATGGTTCAAGAGAATTTCTCAGCCCTTGAAGAAGCTGGGTTGTTTGAACGTAAAACAATGGAGCAGTATTACGAACTCAATGAAGACGGTTCGGGCCGCTTCCTGCCTGATCGATACGTTGAGGGAAACTGCCCAGCCTGTGGTGAAGATGGTGCACGTGGAGACCAATGCGATGCCTGCGGAGCAACCTATGAATCCGTTGAATTGAAAAATCCAATCTCAAAAATGAATCCTGATTCCAAAGTGGAAATCCGGGAAACGGACCATCTTTTTTACCGCCTTGATTTGTTTCAGGATGCCTTGACCACCCACGCAGCAGATCGTCAACCGGTTTGGAAATCCAATGTGAAAGCCATGACGAAACAATGGCTGGACATGGGGTTGCGACCAAGGGCGGTAACCCGAGACCTCTCGTGGGGGATACCCGTCCCCCTTGATGGCGATGAATGGAGCGGAAAATGCGTTTATGTCTGGTTTGAAGCGGTTCAAGGTTACTCAACATGCGCTCGAATCTGGTCTGAAGACATTGCCGCTGAGAGCGCCCATCCAGATGGCGCAGATGCCTGGAAGCGATGGTGGACCGTTGCACAAGACGGGACAGTCCCTCGACACCTCTACTTCCTCGGCAAGGACAACATTCCGTTCCACACCGTCATATGGCCGGCCCTCATCCTTGGTCTGAATCATGCCGCACATGGTAAATCTTCAACCGATGCGATTGAAATGCCTGGACCTGGCGATCTTGCTCTGGAGGCAAATGTTCCTGCGATGGAATACCTCATGCTAGCGGGCGGTCAATTTTCCAAATCACGAAAGCATGCCGTCTGGCTTCCTTCTTTTTTGCAACGATACGACCCCGACACGCTCCGGTATTACCTCAGCATCAATATGCCTGAAAACCATGACACCGATTTTAACTGGCCCGATTTCGTTGAAAAAGTCAACTCGGAATTAATTGCAGCATACGGGAATTTTGTACACAGAGTTCTCACTTTAGGAGCCCGTCTTCCATCAGAACATGGAGAATCGCCCTTCACGCCTCATGAAAATCATGCGTCTGTGCGCGCCCATGAAATTGAATTGGAGCGTTCTCTCGCTTCCATCACTGAATCCCTTGAACGACATCGATACAAAGAAGCGCTAAGGCACGTCATGACCGTTGCACAATATGGGAATCAAATCCTTCAAGGCGCTGCACCCTGGAAGCATCTAAAAGAACCTCAAGAAGGACATGAAGAAAGTTTGGCTACGCTGGCCTTTTGTTGGAAGATTGCCCGCTTCTTATCCATTACAACCCAACCGTTCTTGCCGACATCGGCCCAGAGATTATGGGGCAACCTTGGCCTTGAAGGTAATGTATCAGATGTTGCTTGGAGTGAAGCCACCAATTGGTCAGCTGAACTTGGATGGTTGGAAGAAACCCCCCTGCCTCTATTTGAACGCCTTGACTTGGATGAAATATTATCAGTTGAGCAAGGACTTGTTGAAGATAAACCATCACAAAATGATGCTGTCCACGGCGTCAAGGGTGGAAAGAAAAAGAAAAAAGGTGGTAAGAAAGTGAAAGAAACAGAAGGAATAACGTACCTCGATTTTGAATCGTTTATGAGTGTAGATTTACGTACCGGGACCATTGAATCAGTGGAAGATCATCCAAACGCTGACCGCCTCTACGTCGTCAAAATTAACGACGGAAGTGAAGAGGGTCGAACCATTTGTGCAGGCTTGAAGGAATACTATGCTGCAGATGAGATGGTCGGAAAATCAGTGGTATTTGTTGCCAATCTTGCACCTCGTAAATTGAGAGGCGTGACATCTGAAGGCATGATGTTGGCCGCTGACGACAGCGAAGGAAATGTGAAACTCATCACCATTGACGGTGACATGAAAGAAGGTTCACAAGTTCGTTGATCAGTCTGACAACCGATGACGGACGGCTTCCATCACACTTCTGGAATGCATCTTGGTCTGTTGCTGGATGTCCGGCATCATTTCGCGCAACGCCACACCCATATCTTCAGGTAGGGACTGGAGGTTGATTTCCACATTGAAGAGGGCGCCTTTTGCTGCGGCACTCGCCAAAAGTCCTGCTACGCCAACATCCGATACTGCATTTGCATTCCCGAGCGCTGCTAATTCTGTGAGCGCCTTGAGAAGTTCCAAGGCTACTTCAGCTGTTTCAAAGGGAACTTTAGCAGCTTGCAGCGTTCCGGAACGGATTGCAATTCTTCTGTGATTCTTATCCGAGTCTGAATCTTTTGGCATTTTAAATGCAGCCATTACCTCATCAAAGGCATCACTGTCTTCCTTAGCGAGGACTCCTGAACGAGTCATGATTGGAATCGCCAAACTCTGAACATATTCTGCGGCAGGCCAGCCATCCGACCATTTGTCGCTTCCTAGCGTGAGGTCAGCCACCATACAGGCCAAAGATGCTGCCTGGCCCAATGCAACAGCAGAAGCTGTTCCCCCGCCAGGTGTGGGCGAAGACGATGCTAATGCTGCCTGAAATTCACGTTGTGTCATGTCCATCCAATTCATACCTTCAACTCCTTCTTGATAGCCCACTCAATGATACCTTGAGACGGATCAAAAGAATGCTTTTCGTTCAACCCTAGGCCTTCGATGGCCGCAGCAACCAAATCATCCTCATCGGTTGCGTTTGGGTCAAAATATGCGCCTGATTCAAGCATGGCCTTGAGTGGGACCAATCCCACAATTTCACTTCCTAGCAGTCGTGTGTCATGGTCGTGTGCAATGGATTCACATGCTTTGAAGGCCATGTGAAGGGGACATAACTCAACATCCCTTAAATTCATAGAGACCTGAGAGATATTCATTTCTTCTAACGTGACTCCCATGCCCTGGACCATTGGCAGCATACCGTTCACACGGACAGATGTTCCTTTGGGCGTCTTGAGTAGTCGTCCACTCGCGCGTACGAGGGAGCCAATTTTCTTAGAAACAGTAGCATCGCGTTCATCCACATTAACATTGTAAGCGACAAGAATAGGGCGAGCTCCCACGGTGATTCCACCGGCTTTCGCTGCAACATCGTTCCATTCCTTAGACCCGGCATCGGGATATTGTGTGAATTCTGAATGCCGGTGTTCCGACCCTGAAAGTCTTGCTTCCAATCCTTCGTATTGGTCCTTCCTTAACGTCGAGAGAAGTTCTCGCTCTGGATGGGTTGCTGCAGCCCCATAGAGAAACATAGGAACTCCGGTACTCTCTGCGACGTGAGCAACTACATCACGGGCCATCTGTGCACATTCATCCATCGTAACCCCGCGCAACGGCACAAAGGGGCATACATCGACAACGCCGAGTCTTGGATGTTCTCCTGTGTGATTTCGCATGTCCAGCAGTTCAACGCTACGTTCAATCAGTGCAATTGCACCTTTGACGACAGGTTCTGGCTCTCCTGCGAGTGTAATCACAGTGCGATTGTAATCTTGATCGGGTTCTACGCCGAGCACATGACATCCCTCAATGGTTCGTGCTGCGTTAACGATGGCTTCGATACGGTTCGTATCGCGACCTTCGGATATGTTGGGGACGCATTCAATCAATCGATTGCCCATGCCGTCTTGCCGGCTCATAGGGCCTTTGAATGTTGTTTGTGAATTATTCATCAGGAATACAATGCTTCAGGAGATGAATGCCCTGCGCCTTGTGACTTTTTCCGGTCCAGACGGTTAACTGCAGCGAGCAAGTCGGCATTGGTCACGGTTGACCGGTTGTCTCGGATAGCAATCATACCTGCTTCCACACAAGTTGCCTTGAGTTCAGCGCCGGAATAGCCCTTGGTTTTTTCTACAATTCTTTTCATCTGGACGCGCTGTGTATTCATGCCTTGGAGGTGAACTTCTAGAATGGCCTTTCTGGAATCATCATCAGGCAGTGGGATCTCAATCACTCGGTCAAATCGTCCAGGTCGCAACAGGGCATCATCAAGAATATCTGGGCGGTTTGTGGCTGCGATGATTTTTACATCGTTGAGTGCATCAAATCCATCCAGCTCTGCGAGAAGTTGCATCAACGTTCTCTGAACTTCTCGGTCACCGCTTGTTGACCCATCCAATCGCTTTGCACCGATTGCATCAATTTCGTCCAAGAAAATAATGCTCGGTGCCTTCTCTTTAGCGAGAGAGAACAATTCTCGAACCATCCGACCACCTTCGCCGATGTATTTCTGGGCGAGTTCACTCCCAACCATTCTGATAAATGTCGCTTCAGTATGGTTTGCTACCGCTTTGGCAAGAAGTGTTTTTCCACAGCCCGGCGGCCCAACGAGAAGGACGCCTTTTGGAGGAACGATACCGACCTTCTCAAACAATTCCGGCTTGACCAGAGGGAGTTCAATGGCTTCTCTTACCGATTCAACTTGTTCGGAGAGTCCAGCAACTTCGTCATAGGTGATGTCGGGTTTATCCACCATTTCAGCACCGCTTACCATTGGGTCCCACGCTTCATGAAGAACCTCAATGACAGAAAGGCTGTCTTGGTTGAGGGCAACACGAGTGCCAGGCTTGAGTTTTTCAGGGTCGAGGCGTTGGTTGAGCGACACTTGGAAAACAGTTCCGTTGGAAGAGCGGACAATGGCTCGTTCATGGTCGAGAACATCTTGGAGATGGCCGATAATGTGAGGTGGCATCTTGAGAAGATTGACGTTCTCATCCAAACGTTCAACTTTCTTCCGAAGGGTGCGTACTTCGGATTCGAGAGATGTACGCTCGTTGATCAATTGTTGAGATTCATCTCTCAATTTAGCGTATGCTTCCTCCAACTCACGGATGTCATCATCCTGGGAATTCGGCATGCTTCTGTCGTTCCTGTCAACATCAGTACCCATGTGATTCAGTATTATCCAATTGCCCACACTGTATGAACTCAGCGATTGTATTTTGCGAAAACACCCGTGTCAAAGGGTTCAAAGGTTGTCGCCATCGGTAAGTGCATGAGGAGGAATTGCATTGGGTGACTGTGAACTTTGTGGGGCGATGAAAGTAAGCGTGAGAAGCGTGAAAACAGGCAAAACAGAAGTCACAGCCTGTGCCCGATGCGTCGATAAAATGAATCTCATTCCAAAAACGGTGGCGCCAGGGCTCGCAAAGGCTCGGTCAATGGCGGCCAATCCTCGCCCTGCTGCGCCTCGCAAGAAAAACGACCTGATGTCTCGAGGAGAAAAGGAACTCGCGGAAGATTTTGGAAGGCGGATCTCAACAGCACGAAAGAAAATGAATCTATCTCACCAACAACTGGGTAAAAAGATGGCTGAGACGGTTAACGTCATCAAAGCCGCAGAGTCAGGGAAACGGCCTACGGACTCATTGATTCGAAAGTTTGAGCGGATTCTGAACATCACCTTGATGGTTGAACATACATCATCTGAAACCCGTAGATTGGATCCTGGTCCATCCCGAGGAATGACCTTTGGCGATTATTTCAACGATGTTCGGTGAACGCGATGGAATCAATACCGGTTCATGCAATATGGCTCGCCCAAGATGACCCCAAAAAAAATACTGCTGTTCTTGCAGGTAAACGAGGAAATTTGAGACTTCATAAGAACCTGAGGACCCTTCCTAAACGTGGATTTATTTTGGAGCCGTTGTGCGGGAAGGTATTCGGTCCCGAAGACCATCATGTCCTGTTGGAACAACACGGTGCAATCGTTGGACTTGACTGCAGTTGGGCTCATATTGAGTCAAGTGTAGAGCAAGTGATGAGAAAAACAAGGCTGCAGCCGCGGATGTTGCCGCTATTGCTGGCTGCAAACCCTGTCAATTGGGGAAAGCCAGGACGGTTGACTACCGCTGAAGCCTTAGCAACCATTCTCTACCTCATAGGGAAAAAGGAACAGGCAAGGGAAGTCTTAGGTGCATTCCGTTGGGGAGAACGGTTCTTTCAGCTCAATCAAGAACCGCTTGATGCTTATGCTGAAGCCACAACAAGCGAGGAACTTGTGGCCGTTCAGTTTGAATTCTTTGATGTTGATCTTGACCCCTCAAAGGAGGAGTAATCATCGAAGACACATCACATGTTATTGTTCATCGCTGGGAACACGGGCAGATTCATCTTGTGAAAGAATATCTTGGCGATGAATCACTGGTTCAGCTATGCCTCAACGGTGAAAAAATCACCACATTGCTGGCCTCCAAACAGGATTTGGAAGAGTTGATCTGTGGTCACTTCTACACAGAATACGCCCTCGATTCCCCCTCTGTAAAGCCGAACATTGCCATCAATGATGATGCTGGAGAAATCCGAGTTGACCTTTTGGATGGAAACTTGAAAATCAATCACAAGCGCAGTCGGCCCGTTGTCAGTTCATGCGGCGCATGCGATCAAAGTGAACTCTCAGAATTGATAGATAGCACACCTATTGTTTCTCCTCCAACCCAACCATATTCGATGGATGAACTCGTCGGTCGGCTCGAAGAAATGAAATTGAAACAAACTGAATTTTCTAAAACGGGAGGCGTTCATGGAGCAGGCCTCCTGTTCGCCGATGGTACGTTAGACGTGATGGAAGACATAGGGCGGCACAATGCCGTTGACAAAGCCATTGGGGCAACATACCTCAAGGGCATGGAACACGTGATTCGTGCTCTATTTCTATCGGGCCGGTGTGGATGGGATATCGTCGCTAAGGCTGCAAAAGCAAACATACCTGTCATCGTATCGGTAGGTGCAGCTTCTTCGCTTGCTGCACAGACTGCCCGTGCCGCTAACATTACCCTCGTAACCTTTGTTCGAAACGGCAAATCAGTCATAATTGGCCCTGTTGATGGCAGATTCCATACAAAGGATTGAGAAGGGAAGTCATCTCGCTCGGTCCGAGGTATGTCAATGGAACGTCACGTAACTGCACGAACACCTGTTGACACGAATGCACTTCGGTTGAAAAAACCCAAGACTAAGGCTGCAGGGATTCCAGCCGTACTCTCATCTGCTCAGCATGGGCTGGCCAAAATGGGCCTCTCGAAAACCATCAAAAATCTAACGATGGTCAATCAAAAAGAAGGGTTTGACTGCCCCGGTTGCGCATGGCCTGACCCTGAACACAGAACCACCTTCGAATTTTGTGAAAACGGTGCTAAGGCCGTGGCTGACGAAGCCATGAAGGCCCATGTCACGCCCCATTTCTTCTCCAAACACTCGGTCTCAGAACTTTCGTTATTGAGCGATTACGAACTGAATCGAAAGGGACGATTGTCTCACCCAGTTATCCTTGAAAAAGGGGCAACACACTACGCAGAAATCTCTTGGGGGGATGCAATGAGCCGAATCTCCGAACATTTGAAATCAATTCCTGACCCGAACAGAACGGCATTCTATACGTCCGGTAGAACCAGTAACGAGGCTGCATTTCTCTACCAAGCCTTCGTTAGGGCCTACGGAACAAATAATCTGCCGGATTGCTCGAACATGTGCCATGAATCAAGCGGCAAAGGGCTTGGACAAACCATCGGAATCGGTAAGGGCACGGTGTCTTTGGATGATTTCAATCATGCCGAAGTCATCATGGTCATTGGACAAAATCCCGGTACCAATCATCCCCGTATGCTAACCGCGCTAAGAGATGCGAAGCACAAGGGAGCGAAAATCATTCATGTCAATCCCCTCCCTGAGGCAGGTTTGATGCAATTTAAACACCCACAAGACTACATGAAAGGTAACCTGAAATCAACCACGCTGGCTGATGTGCACCTTGGAGTCCGGATTGGTGGAGATGCAGCACTGCTCAAGGGACTCATCAAGGTTCAAGTTGATCAACAAGCCATTGACCATGATTTTGTCACTTCCAAAACAACAGGGATGGATGAGATGATCGCCAAGGTTGCAGCAACCTCATGGGACCAAATTACAAAAGATTCCGGACTTTCAAAAGCCGATATACAAGTTGCAGGCAGAATGCTGGCTCAGTCCGGGGCCACCATTGCATGTTGGGCTATGGGGTTGACTCAACACAGGAACGGGGTAGCAGTCATTCAAGAAGTCGTAAATTTGCTCTTGCTCGGAGGCCACGTAGGGAAGAAAGGGGCTGGTTTCTGTCCTGTAAGAGGACATTCCAACGTTCAAGGCGACCGAACTGTAGGGATTTGGGAGGCGCCAACAGACGCTTTCCTTGACCGACTCCAAGAAGGTCTGGGATTCGAAGTTCCAAGAGAACATGGCCATGATGTCGTCAACGTCATCGACGCCATGGGTCGGGGTGAAATTGATTTCTTCTTTTGCATGGGTGGGAACTTCCTTTCAGCCACACCAGATACAGACGTTACCGCCCGTGGATTGTCCAACATACCCCTAACGGTGCAGGTGTCAACAAAACTCAACCGCTCCCACCTTGTGACTGGAGAAACTGCAATCATTCTACCATGTCTTGGGAGGACCGAAGTGGATGTACAGGGAGGAGTCAAACAATTTGTCACCGTTGAAAATTCAATGGGCGTTGTTCACCGTTCACAAGGAGGACTTCAACCCGCATCACCTTCCCTCAGAAGCGAACCATGGATTGTTGCCGAACTGGCTGAGTCAACCCTCGGAGTGGAGCATCTTCCGTGGAGGCAACTTGGCCAAGATTACAGTAAGGTCCGCGACCTGATGGAGCGATCATTGTTTGGTTTTGACCGATACAATGAGCGAGTCAATGCACCCAATGGATTTGAATTGCCAAATCCCCCGAGAGACTCCCAATCGTTCTCCACCCCTGACGGCAAAGCCCACTTCACCGTTCATGATTTGCCCAATCTCGATGTAGATGACGACCAATACGTCATGATGACGCTACGCAGTCACGACCAATACAACACAACCATCTACGGACTATCGGACCGTTACCGTGGGGTTAAAGGCAACCGCCGAGTTGTATTCATGAACGCAACCGACATGGTTGCCCGAGGCTGGAAAGCACGTACAAAGGTGAGCATAACAAGCCACTTTGAGGGTGAAACCCGTCATTCCGAACATTGGCTTATTGTCCCCTATGACATCCCATCGGGCAACATTGCAACATACTTCCCCGAGGCCAACAGCCTGGTCCCACTGCATTCGACAGCCGAGCAATCAAACACACCAACATCGAAGTGGATTGTTTGCTCGATGGACTCCTCCGAAACCATTCATGGCGAGGAGGAATGATTTTTGGCTCAAAATTCCTATTTTGAACTCGTTTCGAGAAACAAGGATTTCCGTCTTCTCTGGATTGCAGCGGTCATTTCCATGCTTGGAGAGTGGTTCAACACCATCGCCCTATTTTTTCTCATACTCGAATACACAGGTAGTGAATTTTTACTCGGTATTTTATTCACAGTTCGCATGCTCAGTTTTGCACTGCTGCAACCAATTATTGGACTCCTTGCGGACCGTTTTAACCGAAAAACGCTCATGGTAGTTTCGAATTTAGCACAGAGTGTGCTTGCTTTGGGGTTCTTGTTTGTTGACGGTCCGGAGGACATGGTATGGATGCTTGGTCTGTCAGGCATCATGATGATGCTTCATGGAAGTTATATGACCGCTGAAAGGGCTGCGCTACCGAATGTGGTAGCAGAAGAAGATCTTGCCACTGCCAATGCATTGGATGCCGCGTCCTGGTCAACTGCATTGTGTATTGGGGCCATGCTTGGGGGAGTCGTTGTATCTGTCTGGGGTGTAGATGCAGCCTTCATTATTGACTCGATGACATTCCTTGTAGGAACGCTCTTCTTGATCCGACTCAACATTCCTCAAGAGCGAGACGTTGACATGGATGGCCCCCTTTTCTCAACCGCCTTTGGGAACATTGTCAAGGGTTGGAAGCGGATACGAATGGAACCCCGATTGTTCCGGATTGTATTTGCAAAAGCGTCTTGGAACATAGCGGGTGGCGGCCTAGCTGGCGTTTTCTTGGTGCTGATGGGTGCTGATCTCACAGGATTCGGGGCCGCATTTGGTTTCGGACTGTTCTTCTTTGCCCGAGGATTAGGAACTGGCCTAGGTCCCATTCTGGCCCGTAGCGTATTTACAAATCCAGTTCGTTGGCCTTCCCTTGTTGGCCAATTGATTGTAGTCTCAGGATTCTTTTACCTGCTCGTTGGCATTACCCTTGACATCAATCTTTGGTTAACCGTGGCCCTCGTAGTGATCGCACACAGCGCAAGTGGTGCGAATTGGGTGCTCTCAACGATTCTGACCCAACAATGGGTGGAAGATGAAATCAGAGGCAGAGTGTTTTCTACGGACATGTTAATCTTGTCACTGGCCTTTTCACTATCGACCAGCGTTGCGGGTTACCTGATGGAATACACACAATTGTCGATTCAATATGGCCTTATTCTCTTCGCTGGATTGATGATGTGTTCGGGCATCGGATTCACTCTTTGGGATACAAAGGACACGCCAACTCAAGAGTCAGCTGTCTGAATGCATCGCTCGTGGGTGCAAACAGGTGGCGTGAAATAACGTCGTTCATCAGGAGAAAACGTATCCAACTGAAGCGTAGAGGACGCTCCTTCTTGAATGAACACCATTGAACTGGTGCTGGCAGGCAGGTAGTCCTCTCCATTCGCCAGAAGAGACAGTCGAATGCGATGACCTTCTTCCAGTTCCGCATCCAAGGGCATGAATTCCATTTTTGCGTTAATTGTTTCAACTACCGGGGCCCATGTTTGAATGTCGTTGCCTCCAGCATGATACCGCAAATCCATGATAGCATGACCAATGTGGATGCAATCATCATCTGGATCGCAGTCCTCCATAAGAGCATACAATTGACCGCCCAGTGTGGCTGTAGTCACATCAACATGCAGGCGAGGTATGCCTGCGAGATAGAGTGTGCTGTTCAGAGGTTGGGATTCCCAGACAGGTCCGGAGAATAATCCTGGAGTGACCGTGGTTGAGCCACCAACGTTTTCCATCACTCCTCCCAAATCCCATTCTAAGGTGGAAATATCCGCAGGAGGGTAACGATCTTCCAGTCTCCACGAGCCTTGATTTGATTGAATTTCGACCCATAAACCGGGTTGGTCGCCCACTCCTCTAAGGTAGAAATCAAACCATTCCAAGAGGTCTTGCATCCAATCGTACCTCACCATCTCTGGGAAGGCTTCCCCACCGCGACCACCTAAGTCAGACCTGTCATCAAGTTGAACCGGGCGGTCAGGATAATCATGGTCCCATTGACCAAAGAGTCCTTTCGCATCAATTCCTGCGTCTTTGAGGGCGTTGATGGTTGGCACGGCCATGTGGGGGTCTACGTTCCAATCGTGCATACCCTGGATGAGGTACACGCTCCCAGTATAGTGCTGAAGAACCCGGTCAAGGAAATATCGTTCAGCCCAGTAATCGCCAGCCACCTCAGAACCGAGGAGATATGCAGAAACTCCAGTTCCGGGTCCGATGAGGTAATCTGGACATATGTTCTGGTAATCTTCCTCATCGCCATCGATTCCATATGAACCGTAAACGCCGTTGTGCATGATTGGAGCTCTTGCTTCCGCAGAACCGTTCCGCCACATCAGTTCCTTGACACCAATTAATCCCGAGATGGGAACAATGGTCTTCAGGTAATCGTGTTCCGACCCAAACATAGCGGCCTGCCATGGAGTGCTACCGTCGTATGATTTTCCGATCATACCAACTGCACCGTTCGACCATGATTGTTCACCAAGCCAACGAACGGCTGCATCATTGCCGAGTTGTTC
>JAQXEX010000045.1 GCA_029250625.1 Candidatus Poseidonia sp.
GCTGGCCATTGAAGACATTGAAATCACACTTTCTGTTCTCCCATCTACCGGTGGAGCAACCTAAGATAGCGTGGTCTTGCGTGTGACGGTAGGGGAAATCCATGACTTTGAAGTGATGACGCCAGCAACCGAACAAACGGGTCGTTCATTAACCGATGTGAGTTTCCCGATTGAGGTCTCCAACCTGGGTAACGTTCGCGACCGAATGGCTTTTTCAGTCGTTGATCAGTCTGAAAGTCCCGAATGGGATACAGCGTTTGAAGATGAAAACGGAATGAAATTCACCGAGATTATTCTCGACCCTCAAACGGTTACTTTGGTGTATTTGGTCGTGAGTATTCCGGAGGGTGAAGAACTTGACAATACCCTTCTCACCGTCCGTGTACGCAACAAAGACGATACAAACACCCAAGATTTGGACAACAACGGCATTCCTGACAACCAGAGAGAGGTGGATTTCCTTGCGATTTTATCCGATAGAAACTTCGCCATGGGCATGCGTTTGGTGGGCGGTGAAACGGATAAAACCAGTTCACAAATCCTACCCCCCAATGGAGAAATCACCTACGGCCTCTGGGTCAAGAACACAGGTGATGGACGTGACGACGCCGTCTTTACCATGAACGGGCTTGAAGGAATCGCTACCCGTTCACTCACACTCAACGGCCTTCCAGTCGATGGAGAAATTGAAATCCTTCCCGGGTACGGCATCTGGGATATTGCAAACGAAACCTACGTTCTTGAAGATGGAGCCCCTCTCCTAGGAGATTCAAAGAGCATCGTGGAAAACATGAAGCTCAACAGAGGTCTCATGATCGGCTACGATGCGAAGCCCTACGAAATTTACTTTGAGTTGACAATTCGCGTCAGCCCGGGTGCTGAGACAGGCCAGGGCGGGCTCTTAGAAGTCGTTGTTACCAGTGTTTCAAACGCTGCAAACCGAACCGGTATGGTCTCTCTCATGCTTGACGTGTCTATCATCCAAGACCTTGAATTTATTGAGGCAGGGGCTCGTCAAGAGCTTGACCTGGTCTTTGGTGGAGAAGCCATTGAGCATGAAATCTCAATCGTTAATACGGGCAATGTGCAAACGGAAATCCGAGTCTTCACATCGGAGAATCTGCGCGGTTGGTCTGTTGTATTGAACAGCGACGACGGAGATTGTACGTTTGAACAAAATGAATTAACCTGTATGGTTGAAGAGGGGGAGCGCTTGTACGTCAACGCCACCATCCGAGCGCCGTATGGGGCTGAATTATCTGATACCTACAAATTCACACTCTCGGCTGAACCAACCGATACTGGCGTTCTCGATCGGCAGAATCTTCAATTTGTTGTTCAAGGAGAACCTGCTGAAGGCGTTTTGGACTTGGCCGGCAATACTACCCTACAAGCCATCGGCGCCACGGCAATTGTTGTCCTTTTGCTGCTCTTCCTCATCCGTAGAGATTGAAAAGAGTCCACTGCGGCATGATTCTGGTTTTAAAAAATCGCAGTTCACTCGAGGAAAAAACCAGCGAGACAGGCAATTTTGCTTTATGGTCTTTGACAACGCTTATTGAGGGGGCTCAATTCGGAAAGAACAGAGAGCGTATGCGTTCTCTGAGGGTGTCAACATGTCTGGAATTGAATCCGTACCCAGTGAATACCTTTCCATTGGTTTTCTCACCATTCTGGGCATCATCATGCCGCTGACCAATTTCCTCATCACATGGGTCGTTCGACCCAAGGTTGACCCGGCTCGGCCACACATCACGCGCTCCTACTTGCTTGAAGGCTACGAGCGTGACCACAGCCTGTACCCTCGTCGCCTCACGACCTTCGAATGTGGGAGCGAACCCGTCGGAGACGCAATGATTCAGTTCCACTTCCAGTATTACTGGTACGCCATTATTTTCCTTGTCTTTGATGTAGCCTTCATGTTCCTCGTTTTGGGAGGAATGGTGGCTGCAGACGCCACAGCGGCAGACGTTACAGACCGCACTGCAGCGGTGGCCGGCGCAACCGAGGCACTCACTACATTGGCGATTTTCTTCGCTACCATGGCTCTTGGAGTCTGGTACGTGTTCCGCAAGCGGGGTCGCATTTACATCTGAGGTGAATGATATGGCAGGTCAAGACGAAAACTATGCGGCGTTCAATAGCCGTGCACTGGTTGAAATGGTTGGAGATGTCACTGATGAGGCACTCAAGGCAACAAAAATCAAGCAATTCTTGAGCGTTCTCGCTGGACGATACTTCAATTGGGCAGGTCGGAAGTCACTGTTCACACTTCACTTGGGGATCAAGTGTTGCGCCATTGAGATGGCTGCAGCGGCAACGCCTCGTTTTGACGGAGACCGTTTCGGGGTTTTGTTCCGTTCCTCTCCTCGCCAATCCGACGTCCTTCTTGTCAACGGCCCCATCACGAAGAAATTCGCTGACAAGGTCGTCCGCCTTTGGGAGCAAATGCCGGAGCCAAAATACTGCATTGCTATGGGCGAATGCGCCATCTCGGGCGGACCTTACTTCCAATCCTACAACGTGTTAGAAGGCGTTGACACGGTCATCCCAGTGGACGTCTACATTCCCGGCTGCCCACCGCGACCCGAAGCACTCATCGACGGATTTGGACTGCTTCGTGAGAAGATCATTCGTATTGGCGCTGCTCCAAGCAGTGGCCGAAAGGGCGAGAAGCCCATCATCGTTGGAGAGGACTGAACATGGGAATGCGTGTGAGCAACGAACAAAGCGATTCTGCCGCAGAATCCTGTGTCGCCATTCTTTCCAAGCGCTTCGGAGGATCCGACGTCATTTCAACCGTGGAGCATCACTCCAACGCCTTCAAGATGGCTTTTGTCCGCATCCACTGCCCGCCTCAACACTGGCCTGCTGTCGCCAAATCCCTGCGTTTTGACCACGGAGCAAATTACTGTTCAATGGTAACAGGGACACATTACCCCGAAGGCAACGAGGACCGAGGCTGGGAAGTTGTTTACCACCTCATGCGCCAGCCTGTCGTTGACCAGAAACCCTTCACCAACACCGTTCACGTTGCTTCTGAGCTTACCGGCTCAGACATTCCATTGGAGTTTGAAATCCTTGTTGCATTGCCTCAGGGCGACGAACCCAGCGTCCCCAGCGTTCAGAGCGTTTGGGTCGGAGCTGACTGGAACGAGAAGGAAACATGGGACCTCGTAGGCATTCGTTTCGAAGGCCACGAAAACATGCACCGTGTATTGAATCCTCACGACAGTCCAGAGGGATTCCACCCACTCCAAAAGCAACACAAGCTGCGATATCATGATTACAACGAAATGTACGACGACGCCCAAGGGTTCGGCCGTAAACCAACCGATGAGGGTCGGGTTAAGTGAGGTGATATCATGGCACAAATGTGGATTACAATGGGGCCTCAACACCCGATGACGCACGGACTTTGGACGCTTCGCGTTAAGGTTGACGGTGAAACTGTGGTGGACACTGAAGCCGAACTCGGCTACATTCACCGTGGCGTTGAGAAAATTGCGGAGTCTCGCGACTTCACTCAAATCACACCTTACTGCGACCGACTCTGCTATGTCAGCGCAATGACCTGGGCCAATTCCTACATCTATGCAGCAGAAGACCTGCTGGAAGTCGAAGTTCCAGAACGAGCAGAATACATTCGCCTCATCTCCGCTGAATGCCAGCGTCTTGCCTCCCACTTGATGTGGCTCGGTGCTTATGGGCCTGATATCGGCAGTCTAACGCTGATGACCTGGTGCATGCGAGACCGCGAAATGTTTCTTGACTTGCTTCAAGAACTTGGCGGGTCACGAATGCATTACAATTATCCTCGAATCGGCGGTGTCAAGCGAGATATTCCCGTTGGTTTCGCCGACCGTCTCGTCGCTAAAGTGAAACTCTTTGAGAGGCGTATTGAAGAATACGAAATGATGCTTGACGAGTCAACCATCTGGCTCGTTCGCCTCCAAGGTGTTGGTTACGCCAATGCTGAGGACATGGTTAACGCCGGAGTCTCCGGTCCAAACATCCGTGCGGCTGGTGTGAACTACGACGCTCGTTGGGCCCACCCGTATTCGGTATACGACCAAGTTGATTGGGAGCCTGCCGTCGAAAAACCAACTTCGGTCAAAGGTGCAGACTGTTACGACCGTTACCGTGTACGTATGGAAGAAATGCGTCAGTCCTGCCGTATGATCCTTGACGCCATTGAGAAAATCCCCGGTGGAAAGAACACCAACTATTCCAACGGTGACGAAATGATCCTCGCAAAGGCTCCAACCCGTGCCCCAGAAGGGGCCACTGGATTCTCGAACTACGAGTGTACCCGTGGCGCATCCAAGTTTTACATCCAGGGCGGTGGCGATGGGCGAGGTAAAAACCCGTACCGATTGTCCATTCGTTCGCCGATGTTCATCACCATTCCTTACGTTGCAAAGACCATGATTGGCTACAAAGTGGCCGATATCCCCGCTATCATGGGGAGCTTTGACCCGTGCATTGGAGAAACCGACCGTTGAGGTGATAACATGGATGACAAGTACGACTTGGTAGGATTCTTCTTGGACAAGGAAGGGGTATTCCGCTCCAACATCATTAAGCTCCTGGATGGGACAGCCGCAGAAGAAAGTGCATCAAGCATCTCATTTGCAGCCGGTACATTTGCAGCAGTGAACATCGTATTCTTGATGCTGTTTTTCTCTCAATTTGCCATTCTATGGATTGAGCGAAAGGCTGTTGCTCGTATGCAAGACCGATACGGGGCAACGACCGCTCTGCGATCATTGTGGGTCGGTGAAAACGGAGTAACTGCCGGAGAATGGTGGAACATGCTTCCGTTTGGAGCAGGTAAACCCGTAGGAGCCATCAACAAATGGTTGAACAAGAAGTACGGAAACCGAGACGAGAAGTTCGCTACCGTTGACCGCGTAAACAACCGCTCATGGATGGGCAAGACCATCGTTCCAGGATTTTTCCAGAACGTTGCAGACGGAATGAAGTTCCTTGTCAAGGAACACATGGTTCCACAGCGTGCCGATAAATTGATTTTTGAAGTCTCTCCGTTCCTTATTGTTTCGTCGACCTTGCTTATTTTGGGCATGATCCCTCTCTCAAGCGGCATTTATGCAACCAACCCCGACCTCTCCATTCTCTACGCTATCGCCATCTTTGGTATCGCTCCAATCGGTGTCTTCTTTGCCGGATGGTCTTCCAACAACAAGTACACTCTAATCGGTGGAATTCGTTCCGCTGCTCAA
This sequence comes from Candidatus Poseidonia sp., assembly GCA_029250625.1. Taxonomy (GTDB): domain Archaea; phylum Thermoplasmatota; class Poseidoniia; order Poseidoniales; family Poseidoniaceae; genus Poseidonia. Next base: position 5,244 of record JAQXEX010000045.1, read on the forward strand.
CTTACGGCTTACGAAATCCCACTGCTTCTCACGCTTCTATCCGTTGCGATTCTCTCAGGGACGTTCAACATCATAGAAAGCATCCATTTCCAGCACTCTGCTGGCTCATGGAACATCTTCTTGATGCCTCTTGGCGCAGCCCTGTTCCTCATTACGATGATTGCAGAAGTTGAACGTGTTCCGTTCGACATGCCTGAAGCCGAAGCTGAACTGGTAGAAGGTTGGTGGACCGAATACGGCGGCATGCGATTTGGTATGCTGTTTATGGCGGAATACATTCGCACCTACGCAGCCTGTTTCCTCTTCACTCACTTTTTCCTTGGCGGATGGCATCTTCCGTTCCAAGGAACCATTGGCTCCATTGAATTCTTGGGACTCGGCGGACTTTATCTGCTGATTCCTGGCGCCGTAATGACGCTCATCAAGTCGTGGCTCGTCTTCCTCATCGTGTTTGTTTGGGCTCGCTTTGCTCTCGCAAGAATCCGAACGGACCAAATTTTGGAATTCGGATGGCGCATGCTTCTCCCTCTTGCTGTACTGCAAGTGGTTCTCTCGTTGGTGTACCGACTTTACCTGTTCAACCCTGAAGACATGTCTGCTCAGAACGATGTCGCAGGCGGTATGGCTTGGGACGCCTTCGGCATCCCCTTCTTCGTACCAGTGGCGACAACCCTCTTCTGGATGGGAATCTTCTGGGTCTATCTCAACGATGAAGACAAATCAGTAGCACAGGAGCGAATGTTCCACGTGCAAACAGTAGAGCCTGCGGGAACCGTTGTCCCGGGGCAGGAGTGAGGTGAAACTATGCCAATGCATCCACACGCACAACCGAATTTTAGAAACCTATTTTGGTACCCGTTCAAGATTACACTGATCACAGCCCTTCGAACCTTCCCGTTCATTGGGAAGCGGTTCGGAAAACAACTCGGTGATTATCACAACACCAGCCACCCTGAATTTTTGGACGATGGAAGCCGTACCCGTGCTGCTTCTTCGGCCATTATGAACGATATTTCTCGTCAAGAATTCGCTCCTGATCGCGTGACTTCTGACCTTAAGCCGACCCTTTGGAAGCCTCAAACGGTTCAATACCCGTACGAACGACTGGAAGACATGGAGCCTTGGCTCTTTGTACCAGGGAACTACAACGGACGAATTGGTGTCATTTGGGAAACCTGTACGGCTTGTAAGATGTGCGTCAACATCTGCCCTAACGATTGCCTGCACATGACAACGGAACTGCGTGTTGACGTATTGGATTCTGCAGACGGTGAAGACGGTGGCTTGGGTATGGAACTCGAAGTCGGTAAATATGCGGCGGTTGAAAAGCCAGAAGTCAAAGCCGAACTTGAAGAATTCAACCTCGTTACTGCACACACCGATGCACCTGACGAATGGCGCTTTGCTGAGGTTCTGGACCTTTCAGGAGATACTGCAACGGTCCGATGGAACGACTCTGGAGAAGAGGCCATTGTTTCCCAAAACGAACTCCGACCTGCTGACGACCAAATCGTCTCGGGGCGCATTGACCTTGGACGCTGCATGTTCTGTGGACTGTGCATGGAGTCCTGTGGCTTCACATCCTTCTTCATGACCAACGAGTACGACGGAATGTCCGGATTTACTCGCCAAGACCTTTGGTTTGATGCATCCCGAACTCGTGTCCTCCCCGGCGTACACCAAGAGGCCGTTGATGCTGAACTTGCAAAGCGTGCTTCAAAGGAACGTACCAAGCGAGCCAAGAAGGCTGCAAAGGAAGCCGCAAAGGGGGATGCTTGAGATGGATGTAGCGAGTGCTGCTGAAACCGGTGTGTTCTTCCTGTTTGCTGCGATTACGCTCGGCGGTGCGCTGGGCTTAATTTTCGCACAACGGGTTGCCCACTCAATGCTCTCGCTTATTTTCTGTTTCATGGCGGTTTCAGGGATTTTTATTCTGCTTGGCGCAGAATTCCTTGCTGCCATTCAGATTCTTGTTTATCTGGCGAGTGTTGGCCTCGTGGTGCTCTTTGGTATCATGCTCACACGTCGCCAAATTCTAGAGGAGGACTTTGAATGAAATTCCTCTCTCTGTTTACTCGCCTTGGCCTTGTCGCCCTGGGGTTCATCTTGGTTTCAATCGTCAACAGCGATGAAGTCTGGGAGAATGAGGCCACAACGACACCAACGACAAGCGACCTTGCCAGCTCAATGCTCAACGAGTGGGGATTGGCGTTGGCCGTTCTCGGCTTACTCATGGCTATGGCCATGATGGGCGCTGCTTACCTTGTTCGTGACGAGCGAATGGAGAATCTATTGTGGGAATTTGGAGGTGAAGAAGAATGATTGATCCAGCATGGGTATCAGGTCTTTCAGCACTGTTGTTTGTCATTGGACTTGCAGGTGCCTTCACTCGTAAAAACGCCATCATTGTTCTCATGTGCATTGAATTGATGTTGAATGCAGCAAACATGCAATTTGCCGCTGCAGCCATCCATCACGGCGATGCGACGGGTTGGGTCTACACCATTTTCGCCATCGCTATTGCTGCCAGTGAGGTTGCAGTTGGACTTGCTATCTTCTTAGCCATGTACGGGCAACACGAATCGATTACACTGGACGACATTAACGTCCTGAAGAACTGAGGTGATATGATGGGTAGTACAAGCAGTTCCGAAGTAATTATTCACAGCAGTGCGGTTGAATACGCACCTCTTATCCTCATTTTGCCCATGTTGGCCTTCCCAGTGATTTTGTTCCTTGGGAAAATCTTCAACGGCAATCCGTTTTGGAAGAACAGTGTCAAGGAGGGTGGATTGATTGCACTCGTCATTATGGGAGCCAGTCTCCTTCTTTCCCTCTGGCTCATCAAGGACTTCATCGGCAGTTTTGACTCAATGGACGAGTTCACCGATTGGACCTGGTTCACCTCCAGCATGTGGAACTCGGGTAACGAAACCGACACGGTCGTGTTTGGATTCGGCGTACACGTCGACCACATCACCGTCGTTCTTCTTTTCGTTGCATCATTCCTGTGCCTTCTCATCAACAGCTTTGCCATCGGTTACATGAACACCGACCCCATCAACGACAATCGAAACCACCGCTTTTACGCTGAATTCGTTCTGTTCTGCTCGGGTATGCTTGGGATGGTTCTCGCCGACTCCTTCCTCTGGTTGTTCATCTTCTGGGAATTGATGGGACTTTGTTCCTACCTTCTGATCGGATTCTATTACGAACGCCCCAGTGCAGCATACGCCGCCAAGAAGGCTTTCCTCACCACTCGTGTGGGTGACGTGTTCCTCATGGTCGGTTTGGCCATGCTTTGGACGCTCTTTGACGGACATCTCGATTATGCCTATGTGTTCAACGATGACAACATCGCAAAGGTTGACCCAGCAAGCTTGGCTTGGGCCCTCGGTTTGATGTTCATTGGTGCAGTCGGTAAGTCTGCACAATTCCCTCTCCACGTCTGGTTGCCTGACGCTATGGAAGGACCTACACCCGTTTCTGCTCTCATTCACGCAGCGACCATGGTCAACGCAGGATTGTACCTCGTTGCTCGCATGTTCCCGTTCTTTGGCTCCGAGCACATGTTCGGACAATTGGACGACCTTGCCTTCATTATCGCAGCCATTGGTGGAACAACCGCAGTCATGGCTGCAGCAATTGCCTTTGTGCAGACGGACTTGAAGAAAGTCCTCGCTTACTCCACCATGTCACAACTGGCCTACATCTTCACTGGACTTGGCGCAGCACTCTATCTTGCCAACACCCTGCACTGGCACGGTGCAGGTCACGAAGTTGAACATGGCATCGTTGTTGTCGCCTTTGGCGCAGCGCTCTTCCACCTGTTCAACCACGCTATGGCCAAAGGAATGCTCTTCATGGCCAGCGGAGCAGTGATTCATGAAGTTCACCACGCACACCACCATTTGCACCACGACGACCACCATCACGAACCGAGCCCCAAGGAATTGGTGATGCTTGCGACTTATCTCAAAGAAAAAGACCAATCGGCCTTTGAATTCTTCACATCAATTGACTTGGATGGTTCAGGCGAAATTGATACCTATGAATTCAAAGAAGCGCTCAAGAGCGCAGAAATTGCTGACCTTCCGCCCTGGGAAATGGAACCGCTCATGAACGCCATTGACCTCGACGGAAACGGCAAAATCAACGTTCCAGAACTTGACCTTACTCTAACTCGAGTTCTTCTTGAAGAGGCACACGACCACGATGACCATCACGAGGAATTCGATGCACAATCCATGGATAACATGGGCGGGCTTGCTTCCAAGATGCCCATTACTGCAACGGCCATGCTCGTCGGTTCACTTTCCATCATGGGATTCCCTCTTATCGGTGGATTTTGGTCCAAGGAAGGAATCATCGCCAACACATGGCGAGTTGCTCTTGATGACCCGCGCTTCATGTACCCCGCTCTCTGCGTCCTCCTTGGCGCTGGAATGACCGGGTTTTACATGTCCCGAATGTGGCTCAAGACCTTTGCAGGGTCTCCCAAAGGAGAGGTTGCAGCACACGTCGGACCGACCAACACCTGGATCAAGACACCGCTGTTTATTCTGACCTTCATCACGCTGTCAGGAATCATTCTTGCCAGCATGGGCTTCACACATTGGGCTCCAGAGTCCAAGGGAGAACTGCTCCACGATTCCCTGCTTGATGGCTTCCTCTATGAAATGGAACACGCCTTCGCAAACCACGATTCGTTCTTCTTCATTCTCTCATACGTTGCCTTGTTCTTTGGCGCAATTGTAGGCCCTGGACTCGCTTTGTCATTGTACGGTGGTAAACTGGATGACGGAGAAACCGCCAAACCTTGGTTCACTCCTGTTCTCGCACTCAATGCAGCCATCAAAGGACGCTATCATTGGGACAACTCGGCCCTGAGCGAATCCACGCTTGCTACGGCATTGAGCAACCGCCTTTACTTTGACCACTACTACGACATGGCCATGCTGAAGATTGTTGCAGCCTTCTCTTTCAAGGCTGCAGAAGCAGATTCTGGAGTGATTGACGGAACCATCAAGACGATTGAACGCACTTCACAACAACTCTCCACGAAACTCCGGGCTTTGACCACCGGCTCCGCCCGTGATTACATTCTCATGGCGGCGATTGGAACACTCGTTCTGTTCGGTTTGATTTGGGGGGTGGTTGCATGAGCACAGGAATTGATTGGATCTCGCTACCCCTTGTTGGATTACCGCTGATCAGCAGTATCGTTTTGTTGATGTTCATCGGGAATGTTTCCAATGCGGCCCGTGAAAAATTGGGTCCGTCCATTCGTATGGTGTCTCTCATCATCTCGTTCATCATGCTCGGCGTGACCACCATGATGTTCTTTGGTCAGATGGACAAGATGGCCGACTGGAGTACGATGAATTTCGGTTCGTTTAACTTTGAGTTCAGCTACGTTTGGATCGAATCACTCGGTATTCGTTGGAGCGTTGGCATGGACGCCCTCTCCTTCCCTATGGTCTGGTTGACAACATTCCTCCTTCCAATCACCATTGTAGCAACTTGGAACGAAAAGAACGCATCGGTTTACTTCCCACTCATCCTTATGATGGGGGGTGCGTTGATCGGTGTCTTTGTCGCTTTGGACCTGTTCATGTTCTATGTCTTCTGGGAATTGACACTCATCCCAATGTTCTTCCTCATCCTTAAATGGGGCGGAAAGGACCGAAAGTATGCATCTCAGAAATTCTTCATCTACACCTTTACGGCTTCTGTCGTGATGTTGCTCGGTCTCGTGACCTTGTACCTCATGCAACCCGAGCAAATTGTAACAGGCGGAAAGTACGGTACAATGACCGGACGCACCTTCGATATTCCGACCCTCGTCAGTCATTCCCAAGCAGCAAACGCCAATGGAATGTGGTTCCTTGGTGAAAGCATGCAGAAGGTCCTCTTCGTTATGCTGATGATCGGTTTCCTCGTTAAGCTCCCTACCGTTCCATTCCACACTTGGCTGCCCGATGCTCACGTTCAGGCACCTACTGGCGGTTCGATGTTGCTTGCCGGAGTTATGCTCAAGATGGGTGCCTACGGTATGTTCCGTCTACCCCTCGCAATGTTCCCTCATGCAGCAGAGTTCTTCCAATTCTGGCTTCTTGCCCTCGGAATGGTCTCACTCGTATGGGGTGCAGTCGTCTGTTTGGGCCAAACAAACCTCAAGAAAATGGTCGCCTATTCTTCTGTGTCGCACATGGGTGTTATTCTCATCGGTATTGCGACCATGCAACCTCTTGGATGGGCAGCCGCTCTCTTCATGATGTTCGCTCACGGAATCATCAGCCCAATGCTCTTCGCTGTTTGTGGTGCCTTCAAGCATCATTACCACAGTATGGAAATCGGCGCAATGCGTGGAATGGCCAAGCACTCACCTTGGTTAGCAACCTCAATGATGTTCGGATGGATGGCCTCCCTAGGGCTCCCACTCCTCGCTGGATTCGTTGCTGAATTGATGATGTTCCTCGCTTTGTGGCACTTCCTTGCTGCTGAGAACTGGAGTGTTTTCTGGATGGTCGGCCCTGCGTTTGTTCTCGCAATCACTGCAGCATACTACCTGTGGTCCATGCAACGCACCATCTTCGAAGGCGGAGATGACACCCAACCTCCCGCCAGCCTTCACGGTGCACCCGTTCCAGATATCGCAGATTCAGAGAAGATTGCCATGGTCATTATGGCCGCCTTTACCATTCTCTTCGGAATCATGCCCTGGATTGCCCTGGACATGATGAACGGATGGACTGTGGCATTCTTTGAACAGTTGCTGATCCCAATTTTGAATGGAGGTGTCTGATATGACTGATGGAATCGAACCCTTTGGAGAAGGTTTTGTAACGGCCTTAGCCCCGGAATTTGTCCTTGTCATTGGACTGTTCACGCTGATGATTGTACCCAACCTCGGAGATGCAAAATTCCGAATTCCACTCACTCAAGTACGAATCCCGTGGTTGTTTGGTGGAAAGCGTGGAACACTGGACAGTGACCCTCGCCTTCCTGGAATTTTTGCATCTGTGTTCTTTGTGATGGCGTTCATCCTCGCCGTAGTCTCTTTTATCGGCGGAATGGAAACCAAAACCATCGCATCAGGTACCAATGAATTACTGAAAGTCGACGAATTCAGTCGTCTGTTTGAATTGATCTTCTACGGGGCTCTTGCCTTGGCTTCCATCGCATCGATTGACCGCCTTCCTGCGACCAGTCGTAAGGACCGAAGTGTTTCAGGCCTCTACAACAATCGTCGTCAAGTTGACTTCTACATCCTGCTCATGACCTGCGGTCTTGGGATGTCAGTCGTTGCTTTGGCCCAGGACATGTTCCTGTTGTTCATTGGGCTGGAACTGGCGTCGTTCTCCACCTACGTTCTTGTAGCGTTCATGAAAGAAACCAAAGAAGGCTCAGAAGCTGGAATGAAGTATTTCATCGTCGGTTCAGTAGCATCGGGTGTTGGCCTCTACGGTCTTTCTTTGCTGTACCTTTGGTCGGGTTCCCTTCAATTCGAAGAACTCAGCGCACACTTCAACGCCACAGGAATGGACCCTCTGCCTCTCACAGCACTTGGAATGCTCCTCGTTGGTTTTGGTTTCAAGGTCAGTGCTGCACCGTTCCACTTTGCTGCACCTGACGCTTATGCTGGAGCACCCGGCCCTGTTGCAGGTGTTCTCGCTACAGCGAGCAAAGCCATGGGAATTGTTGGACTTCTACGCATACTCTTGGTCGTTGCATCTCCCGAAGGCATGGATGACGCTACAACGGTGTGGCTTGTCGCTCTGGCCGTCTTGTCGGTCGTTACCATGACTTGGGGAAACCTTGCAGCTCTTGGCTCGACCAATCCAAAGCGAATGCTCGCTTACTCATCGGTTGCTCACGCAGGTTACATGCTGGCTGCAATTACGGCAATTGGAGCGTTGAACTGGGAGGCTGACCATGCAGATGCCAGCAGAAATGCAGCACTTGCAGTCGTCACGGCTCTGATGTTCCACCTTGTAGTACTGGTCTGTTTCAAACTTGGAGCCTTCTTGGTGCTCTCCCTACTTGAATCTGAAAACGGCGGCCACACCCTCGAATCATTGGGCGGTTTGGTCAAGCGTGAACCCTTCCTCGCCGTTGCTATGTTCATCTTCATGATGTCCCTAGCAGGGGTTCCACCTCTTGCAGGATTCCTTTCGAAATTGCTTGTGGTCATGGGGATCGTCAAGGCTGCTCTCTTGGAATCAGGTTCAGGCAGCATCACGTTCAGCGAGATTCACTGGGTTTGGTATCTAGCCCTCATTATGGTCATCAATTCAGCAATTTCAGTCTTCTACTACCTCCGAGTGGGCTTGGTGATGTTCTTCAATGAACCAGAAGAAGGCCGTGAGGGACCGCTTCCAAACGGAACTTCAATCCGCTTTGCAATCGTCGCCTGCGTCGCTTCAACGATTTACTTCGGTGTTGGTGCAGGACAGCTCATCGCACTGTGTGAATCTGCAGCCAACGCCCTCGTTGGGGCTTGGTGAAACCATCCCGCAGGCGTCCAAAACGCCTTCTTGAGGTGATGACTTCAAGAAGGGTAGGCCGATAGCGCAGACAGGTGAGACTGATTGGGTCGCAGACATGAGGAAAAAGTAGACGTCGAAGAACTCGCACGTCTTGAGAATCCTGAAGGCTCAAGCGACGGTAAAATCCGTGTCAAGATGCCCAATAAGAAAGTGAATGAAATGTTCGCTCTCGCTTCACAAATTCTAGGAGGCCGTCGTGTCACCGTTCTTTGTGCTGACGGCGAAACCCGTATGGCTCGAATTCCCGGAAAGATGCGTCGCCGTCAATGGGTTCGTGAAGGTGACCTCATCATCGTTTGGCCTTGGGATTTTCAAGATTCAAAAGCTGACGTGAAGCATCGCTACACCAAGACTCAAGCCATGTACCTCTCCCGAAAAGGCGTCCTACCGGACGATGTGGATATGTTCGGTATGAGCACCCGCTATGATGACGATGATGAACACGATGACCTGTTCAGTTCAGCAGGATCTCCTTCAGAGGAAGTTGCTCAACCTGCTGAGGAAGAATCCGATGACCTCTTTGCCGATGACGGAGATGACGGTGACGACCTTTTTGCTGACGATGAAAGCGGCGACGACCTCTTTGCTGAAGAAGAGGAAGTCGTTGAAGAACCATCAGAGCCTGAAGTTGCTGCTGCTCCTGTAGAGGAATTCCCTGATGAAGAGGGTGGCGACGATGACGACGATGATGACGACGATGATGTCGACGCACTCTTCGCATGAACTGGATTCAATGAGGTGCCAGCATGGCCAAGGACGATGAATGGGAAGAACTCGCCCGTCGTCAATCACGTAAACGACGTCCTCTCAAGAGGGACAAGAAACGGTCTAAAGAAGAACAATTGGACTCGGATTTTGAACGGAACGAGCAAAATGAATTTGTTCGCGACTTGGAAGAAAAATCCTCAAAGTATGCTTGGATGAAAGAAAAGCGTTACAGTACAATGTTTCGTGATATTGAAGAAAAAATTCAGGGAGCCATGGGGACCGGTTCCTTTGATTGGGTCGACCGTCGTGTGTTTGACCAAGTCTTTGACCGTTTGACACTCATGGCCCTTTACAAATTGATGAAGACCGGGGTCATTGACACACTCGACTTCCCAGTTGCACGCGGGAAAGAAGCCCACGTGTTTCACGGGACAAGTCTCTCGGGAGAGCCCGTTGCAGTCAAAATCTTTCACACCTCAAATGCAGTGTTCAAAAATCTCGTTCAATACATAGAAGGCGATCCCCGCTTTACTGGTTTGCGAAGAAAGCATCGGGACCTCGTTGAAGTATGGGTTCGAAAAGAACATCGTAATCTCACCCGCTTGGCCCGTTGGGGATTGAACGTCCCACTTCCACGAGGCATCCACAAGAATGTCCTCATTATGGATTATCTCGGTACCGAACAATCACCCTCTCCAAAACTACGTGATGTCCTCATCGATGACCCGCAGTCTGTCTACGATGACTTGATTGAATTCCTTGCCGTTTCCTGGCAAAAAGCAAATCTGGTCCACGGAGATTTTTCACCTTACAACATTCTATGGCACGATGGTCGTGCAAAAGTGATTGACGTAGGTCAAGGTGTGGTTGAAAGTCATCCCAAGTCGCAGGAATTCCTCGTGAGGGACGTGACTCGTCTGGTTGAATGGGGCAAGAAGAACAATCTTGATGTGGACCTTGCTGAGGCTATGTATGAAGTGCTTAACATGGATTTATCCCACGTGAAACAAATAGAACTACCCGAAGAATGGAATTGATCATTCTTCTTCCCAATTGACCGTTTCGTCTTCGGCCAGTTCCATCATTTCGGAAACGGCGTTACCGTCCTCTGGGTCAACCTGTGCTGCTCGCATTCTCCGGTTATTTCGGCTCTCTGATATTTCAGCGAGACCGGGGACGAGGCTGTCAAAGCCAGATGCTGGGCGTTGTGTGTCTTCCCGCTCTTCGAATGCATCAAGAGACTTTGATTCAAGACGTGCTCGCTTGCGGTCACGTTCGAGGAAACTGATGACACTACCGTGTTCAGAGCCGCCTGCTAGCATCTCAATCGCATGTCGGGCAGAGTACAACCCACCTTCTTCTCCAACCAGAACTACGGTTGAATTGTAGATGCTGATTTGGGTTTGGGTGAGGTTTTCAATGAGTTTTCGGATCTTACCCTCTCGACCGATGATTCGTGCACGAATTCGCCGTTGCTGGTTGGAACGCTTTCCGACGAAATCTCGGAGGTCCACCAGTTCGAAAAAGTGGTCATCTTCCAGTAGGGTGACGGCGGCATTTGGGGCCATTCCACGGCCAATTGCTTTGACTACATCAGGGAGTTTCATGGCCTTTACTGGGTCGTAAGTGCCTGCAGCTCCCCAAAGAACTTCCAAGTCACCGCTGTCAGAATCAATGTTGAACTCCTTACAGCCTGCAGCCTTCTTGATGGCTCTGGCTGTTTCACCCTTGGCTCCAATGATGACTGCAATGCGGTCTTTGGGTACCCGCGGTAGGGACTGTCGCATGGCTTACCCTGCCGCCCTTCTCTTTTCAATCCCTTGTCTTCCGCTGGAGCAGGGATATCCCAAATCCGACGAGGATGAGGAGGAGCAACGAAGGGGCGAATGAAGGGACCGTTCCAGGGGCATCCAACGACGCCCCGGTAACGACGAGATAATTCGCATTGTTGCTTTCATCAAATTCATCGATAACGTTGGCGAAGTCAATGACAAGTCGCAAATCAAATTGGCCGGATGTAGGGACGGTATACTGCCAGGTCACGGTCTCTGTGCTGTTTGATAGTGTTCCACGGGGTAAATTCCGAGTTTCCATGACCGTCCATTCAACGGTTGATGAGCGATCAGCAGGTGCAGATTCCAAGCGAACAATGATGCTACCGGGATAGTCTTGGTTTGACTCAAGGACGCTGGTAATGGTGATGTTTCCGTTTTGTTCACCAGGGCGTACGACCAAGCGGTCAAGGTTTGTTTGGCTTGCGTTCCAATAAATATCCAATCCGGGAAGGATTTGGAAGGATGATGCCTCGGTGGTGTAGGTGTTGCCTGCTTCATCTTGCAAAAACGCCCTGAGCATGATGTGCTGGCGTGATTTTGTAACCCAACTGGAGAGTCCTATTTGGCCTTCAAGTCCATTGACACCCAAATTCAACCATCGCCCAGAAATATCGGGAGTTTGGCCCACGCCGTTGGAATCAAACCCATACTGAATGTAGGATGACACATTATCCATTCCCGAACCGAGGTCCTCTGCGTTAAACGAAACGTTTGCGGCTCCAATTCTGCTGGTTGTAAGTTCATCGACCGTCCATCCAAGTGGAACAGGGTCGGTTTCATCCACGTTGATGTCAATGGTTTGGTTTGCTCCAACGTTCCCCACTCGGTCAATGGCCCGAACGATGAGTTCATGCGTTCCTTCGGCAAAAGAAAGCGTCACCGAATCACTGGTCGTAGATGTCCATGACGACGCCCCTGCGACCATGTATTGGATGCTCGCAACTCCGGATCCTTGGCCGTCGCTCGCTGAAGTCATGATGTTGCTTAGGGTAATGCTCCCTGAGCGGTGCCACATTGAACCGTCACCGACGGTGATTGTTCCAACGGTTGGTCCTGTTCGGTCAATTCCGATGTGGAGGGTTGAGGTATTGGAAAGTCCAGATTGGTCGTATACGGTAAGTCGGGGCGACCATGTTCCTTCGGGCATGTTACCCGAAGCCCAATCCCACCCATAGGCAAGGGAAGTCGGACCATCGGTGGCTGGGGTTCCCGGGCCGGGGACGGTCGTGAGTGTGGCTTGTTTCAAGTCGTCATCGTTTGCACCCCAACGGAAGGCAATGGTTCCTTGAGTTGGGATATTGAACCATGCGCGGTCGTTGATCGAAGTACCGCTACCCGCATCTGGATTCAGTGCGGTAAAGATGGTAATCACGGGAACCTGATTCGTGATGTTGAACGAACCAGATAGAGCGGTAGTATTGGCTTCTGCATCACTGTCCCAGCCGATTGCTCGCAAGGTGTAACTTCCGTTGGTGTAATCGGTACTGTCAAACGGGTACATCCAAGGAGTTTCGGTCAAATTGACAACAGTACTCCACACCGGTTGAGAGGTTGAGGTATCATCATCGGTAATTTCGAGCAGCAATGAATCCAGTGTACCTGTTCCGGACAAGCTGAAGGTCAGCGTTTGAAGTCCGGTAATGTCATCGTCTTGTGATGGACCGTTTGAGAAGGCGATTGAAAGACTCGATGTGCCACTTTCAAGGGGCGTAATCGCTTCAGAAAGAAGCACGGTATCTCCTTGTTGAGGCAATGGAGCAGTCCCCGCTAGAAGGATGAGCACAAGCAAGATGCCCACATAACTCCGTCCCATGCATTCACGACAGGTGCGATTGTCCTTCAATCCTCCCCTCCGATTTTGCATTCATCCACCCTTTCCGGCTTTCATACACCCTCCCGCATTCACATTCTGTGAGGAAGCACTGCGCTTAAACGGGTCAAGAAGAGATGGGTTCAAGTGCTTTGCATGTGCAAGTGTTATCCATGCAGAGAACGCCGAAGGCCGCCATCATCGTAGCCTTGTTATTGGTCAGTTTGATTCCGCTCTCGGTTCAAGCCGGAGATAGCGGAGGGGTTCAATCCTCTGCGGCCCAGCTTTCACTGACTCCACAAAACCCAGTCATGGGAGGTTCAGTTGACATCGAAGTCGGCCTGTACAACAGTGCTCAAAGCGATGCGTTCAACGTACAAGTTGCGTTTTACAAAAACTCCATATCCACTCAAAACCGTCTTCTTCAAGATGAAATTACCATTGCTGGTGAAGCATTCACAACGGTAAGTGTCACGTGGAACGGGTTGACGGAAGGCGTCCAAAAGGTTTGGTTTGAATTCAGTGCTGGAGGCGACATACCGGTCCAATTTAACGAAGAGTTCACGGTACAGGGTCTGCCCAACCTTCGGGTTGATTCCGCTTCAGTTGACCAATCACAACCGGTTTATTCTGGAGATGTCATTGATTTTTCGGCTCTTGTTTTGAATTCAGGTACGGTTGATGCAGCAGGCAGCAATCTGTTGCTCAGTGTTCCGGAATCCGCAGATGTTATTCTTGCCACCCCAGCCCTTACCGCTGGGTCCTCTGCTTGGGTTAACACCACAATAATTGCTCCAAGCAGCGGCATTCACCTGATAGAGGCAACACCAGATATTGACAATTCAATTTACGAAGCGTCAGAAACTGGAAAAACTGAAACCGTTCAGTTGGTGGTCTCCAGCAGAATGGACCTATCGTTCAAAGACGATCTAACGGTGGTAAGTGACCCTGAAGCCCTTGAAGGGCCTTGGATGATCTCCGGAACAATCGTTCGTACCAACGGTACTGGACCTGCAAACATCCCAATGGTTCTTGAAATTAACAACCCGCTTGGCGGTGTTGTCATGGGCGCTCCGTTTTCGGTTCAAATCATGGGAACTGGCTATGCAGAACAACCCTTCTCGGCGGAACTCAATTCGTCCACCATCGGTTCACTCCCTGATGGCGACCACGTGGTCACAGCGCGAATTAACCCGTTTGGAGAGTCCGGTTTTGAACAAGAGTCCACCGATAACGACGAAGCCTCGGGTTTGCTCACCATTTCTCCGATTCCTGACGTCAACGTCGACCCACCTCTATGCACTTCGTGTACCGTTCAGTCGGGCGATGATGTTGAATGGCGCATCACGGTGACCAACACTGGCGATAAGGCGGTAAGAGGGTACATCGAATACACTTTTGACGGGATTAACGGGCAATCACCACAAATCACCCTTGCCGATGGAGAGATTCTCACATGGACCGTCAGTCTACCAACCAACCTGGGAGAGCACGAAGCGTTGTTCACCGGCAATTGGGTTGCTGCAGTGGGCAGTTGGGACGACAACAAACAGAATTCAAAGTTTTCAACCTCTGCTCAGGTTGAGTCGAAATTGAAACTGAGCTGGGAGTACGCTAGTTTGAGCGTTGTTGATGCTGACAATGAACGTGCTGCAAGCCCTCTTCAAGATGGTGCTGCCTATACGCTTTCCATCAACATGACCAGCAAAGAAACAGGTAGCGCTAATTTCTCCTGCGATGACGGGTCAGGAAACATCCTCTCAACGATGTCAACGACGGTTGCAGTGCGAGGAGATCGCGTGTCGCTTTCGTGTACATTCACAGCAACAGCAGCCATGACCACCATTCGCTTTATTCCAGAAGAAACCAGTATTGCTGACCTCTTCACCATGTCCTTTGCAACCATGGCGGCAGCTGACGCCGCAGACGATTCGACCTCCTCTGATGCAGGAACCATGACGCTGTTTGGAATTGGAGCGCTCATTCTCGTTGGAATTTTGGTTGCTGCCGTACTTCTTACCCGAGAGCGTGAGGAAGAAGTTGAGCGCGACATCTTTGACTACTGCCCTGCCTGTGACGGGGAACTGGAAGGAACAGAGGACCGATGTCCACACTGTTCCTTTAACCTCAAGAAGGCCCGAAGTCAGTTCCATGACTGTCATGAATGTGGCGAATCAATTCCAGACTTGCTGGACAACTGTGCATATTGTGGTGCGGAACAAGATGTTTCGTCCTTCTTTGAACGACGTGAACGCAAAGAGCGAAAGGAGACCGTCAAGGAAATGGTTGCCCTTCCGGAGGAAGAAGACGAAGACCGAATCGTTACTGGAACTCAGAACTTTGCTGAGACCGTCAAGGAATTCGGATTTGACGAAGAACACCTTGAGGAAGAATGGGACGCTAACATTGAGGCTGCTGAGGCTGAGGTTGAAGCGGCATATGACCGTCGCCATGCGGACGAAGTTGCTCTTGAGGACATGACTGAAGAAGAGATTGAAGAGTACAAATCTCAAGTCGTGACAACACTCAAATCGTCCCGGGATGAATCTCCCGACCACGACCTTGATGCAATTCTTGCTTCCAAGGGTGAATTGCGTTCATTGGACAAGGATGATGGAGAATTGAGTGCCTCGGATGCCAGCATTCGCGAGCGTTTGTTCGAAATCACTGGAGAAGAAGGCGTTCTGCCCGGCGAGAAAGTTACGGTCGGTATGACGCTCACCGATTCTGCCCTTGCAGGAAATGAAGTGGCTGAAGCGACGGCTAACTTCACTTTTGATGACGACGACGATCTGCCCTTATCTGGCTCTACCAAGACCGCTGAGGAACAGCGAGAAGACGCCAAATCACGAAAACCAGTTCGTCGCCGAAGTGCACGCCAACGCAAGAAGGATGAAGCTGAAAAAGAAGTTTCTAACCAAACTGCCGAATGCGGTGCTTGTGGCGCAGACCTGCCTCCGGAAGCCGATGAGTGTGGGACCTGTGGTGCACGGTTTGGTTGAGCGTCTGTCAGCGTTCATAGGGTTCGTCATCGCCGTAGCTCGGCCTTGTGCTCGCTTCATTCAGACATCTGCCGGTTGGCCCTCATCCACTTGAACTCAACGGAAACACTCTGTCGCGGAATTGATAGGGGCCTTCATCTTCGGTAGGCATGATGAGGCAGCAAGGTAAGGTCTTGGCGTTGTTGTTAACAGCCCTGCTTTGTTCAATGTCCGGATGCTTGAGTTTGATTGCGGCAAGAGAAACCGTGGAGAATTTGAGGCCTGAGGCCTATGAAAGTCTGGATTATACAAAAGTTGAGGTGGCTCATACCTTCAACGTTGTGAGTTTTGAGGAATTCACCAACCGTTCCACATTCCTCGTCGATGACTCCACAACAGAGGTTCGTATTTATTTCAAGGTGAGCTTTTCGTTTTCAGATACCCTTCCATCTGACAATACCACCCGCTATGTCCGTGCAACCCTCACCGATGCTGATGGAAACATTGCATGGGAACAAGATGTAAGCGAAGATTCCTCTCCACTGGAAGAGCGACTTTCGCCAAACCCTAGGTTCGCATACGGAGAGTGGGTGTTGGATGTCAAAGCCCGTGGATGGGGAGAAAGTACCTTTGGAACGATTCAAGACAACTTCAACATTCTCGTCACCGTGACCAACACCTGCATGCAGTACCCTCTTGTCGAGGAGTGCTCGTGATTTGCCTTGGTGGAGATTTCACGAATCAGCTGGTCGGATTAACATCGTAACCGACTTAGAATCGTGATGAAGTACTCCAACCTCTTCAAATTGAAACCTTGAATGAAATCGCATTGAACCAGGGTTTGGAGGCTTTAGACTAACTTCTGCTGCGATTGGTGCATTGATGTTCATGGCCGCCTCTACAACGTAGTCGTACAGACGTGTTCCTATGTTCTTGTTTCTATGCTGCTCTGAGACTGCAATACGGTCCACATAAACGAACGAATCGTAACGTTCGTTGAACCAAGAATAATTCAAACTGGCATATTGTGTTCTTGGGGGCATGCAGATCACAAAGCCAAGCAGTTCTTCCAAATCAAATATACCGACTGCAAATGAAGCAAAACCAAGCAAACCTTCCACTTCCTGATGCGTGACCTCTCCGGTCCCTGGTAGGCCTTGTTGATTGATCTCCCACACCGCCGAGATGTCTTTTTTCTCCAACGGCAGAATCTCCATACAAACGGCTCGAGATTGAACTATATTGCTTCTTTTGCCTGCTAGGCTACCGGTCGGAACATTCAGGCGATTTGTTCCTGCACAGCCGGTAATGCATCAGCCCGATTAAGCACCCACTCAAAGAGTGATTCGAGGCAAGGCTTCAAGGCTACTGCGTCGCTGGTGAGTGCGTATTGAACCGTGGTCGGAACGGTGGGAAAAACAGTTCGCGTGACCAACCCATGGGCCTCCAACTCACTGAGCCTGCGGGCCACCGTTGTGGAGGAAGAATTCACTCTTGTTTTGACCTCCGAAAATCGCAAGGGTTCTGGATTGCAATTGAGAACATACAGGATGTTTAGCATCTTCGACTTCGAAAGTAAGACGAACAAATCGTTGACATGGGCCTTTCCTGAATCGCACATCGATTGCATCCGAAGGTTCTGTTCTTGGGTCATGAATTCTTCTCAGTACCAGTTTGTTATTAGGCCACAGGTTACAACTTTGTTACAAGATGACACATGCGCCACTCATCCCCTTATGAATGGAAGCCAGTCCGTTCGCTTCATGAGCAATCATC
The DNA here is from genome assembly GCA_029250625.1 of Candidatus Poseidonia sp. Classification (GTDB taxonomy): domain Archaea; phylum Thermoplasmatota; class Poseidoniia; order Poseidoniales; family Poseidoniaceae; genus Poseidonia. The sequence goes on from JAQXEX010000045.1 coordinate 22,906, forward strand.
CAAATCAGAGAACAATGAAAGCCGTTGGATTTTCAAAATACGGTAAACCCGCCAATTTGAAGATGACCGAAGTCCCGTTCCCTCACGGCTTTAATCCAAAAACAAACATCATCATCAAAGTGCATGCCTCTTCAATAAACCCCGTTGACAAAGCCCTCCTCGGTGGAGATTTGAAGATGGTTCGTCCAGTCGCATCATTCCCTCACGTCATCTCATACGATGTCGCAGGCGTTGTTGAACAAGCCGATGAAAATGGAACATTCACAGTTGGTGAGCCCGTATTTGCCCGACTCTTCGGCGATTCCGGGGATGGAAACAAAACACCATGGTTCCGCGGCGCAATGGCTGAATATTGCGTGGCACACATCTCAAATGCAGTGTCAAAGCCAGAACACATTAGTTTCGAAGAAGCTGCGTCAATCCCACTTGTTGGTATGACTGCTCTTCAAGTTCTCAAGACCTCAGGCCTCAAGGAAGGCGATTCCATCTTCATCTCTGGGGGCGCAGGAGGAGTTGGTACCATGGCCATCCAACTTGCAAAACATGTATTCAAAGCAGGTCGCGTGGTGACCACTGCATCAAAAGGCGAGAAAACCAAGATGTGCAAATCCTTGGGTGCAGATGAAGTCGTAGATTACAAATCTCAAAAATTTACAGACCTCTATTCAAAGGATATTAGCAACAAATTTGACGTCTGCTTTGACACTACTGCTGAAAGCTTGGACATGGCAGAGATCGTCAAAGAAGGAGGAAGCATCGTCACGATTGCAGGGATGCCGACCCTTGAGGAAATTCGGCGAATAGGTGG
>JAQXEX010000046.1 GCA_029250625.1 Candidatus Poseidonia sp.
GGCCATTTGATGTGTTGACTGGATGCACGCCGACAAGAAGCCATCAATGATGATTTCAATCTTCACTGGGGGTTGACCTTGACCGTGTATTCAAGAGATGCGTTCTAAATGTCCTGATATGTGCTCGGAGGGATCGAGTAGACCATAACAGGAGTTCAATGCTTGAACGTGGTTCACTCTTCTTCGTAAGGCCGCAACCCTTCGTCAACGCCTTCCTCATCGCCTTCCTCATCGAGGTCTTCAAAGTAAGACAAATGGGCCTCAAAATCGGGGAGGCGCTGCTTCCAGTTTTTTGGAAGGCCAGAACCTCTGTCAATGATTTTTAGCATTCGTTCCTGCCAGGGTCTAGGTTTTCTTTGCATGATGTACATGTAAAGAACAGATGTTCGAATGTCTTCTTGGAGGACTGTATGGCCAGTGGAGGCCTCGAAATTCATAGCCCTGAGCAAGTTGAAGGCGGGCCGATTGATCAGTTGGAACCACCGCTTTGCAGTTCTCATCGAGAACAGGACAATGAACAGGATGACCAAAGATGTTAGACAGAATGAACCCCATCCTTGTCCAGCCATCTGTTGCGAGAAGTAAATGACTCCTAAGAGAAGAGGAACCGATACCATCAGAAAAATGAAATTCTCTGACATGGGTGGCTTCTTCATTTTTTGTCGAATGGCTTCCCATCCATTGTGATGCTTCTCATAAGGTCGGAAAATTTCCTTCGAGTCTTGCAGAGCTGCAGCCCGAACGAGATTCAATAACCCGTTGATTCGAGTGAATTGTGATGTGGGCACGTCCATATTCTCTTCAAGAATCGATTCTAACCTGCGTTGTGCTTCTTCATATTCCCCCATATCGGCAAGAATTGAAGCCATTTCAACAAGCGGTGTTGCCTCATCAGGAGTGTAGTTTCGGCACTTCTGCCACCAATGCAAAGCATCGTGAAGCAAACCGAGGTCGTCAGCCATGAGGCGGCCACCACGGACCCACATGTCCAGTCTTGACGGGTCAATTGCAACAATTTTTTTCACGGCAGCCAGTGCTTGGGCCGCATCAAGCATCGTCATTTGTTCTCCACGAACTGGGACGGTGGCTTCAACATAGATTGACCATGCTTCGGTATGTTCAGGATCGAGTGAAGTGGCTAATTTTGCCTCTTCTAAGGCCTTCACTCGGTCCCCCTCATCAAGAGCTTCCAGAGCATTGAGGTAATGCGTTTCTGCACTCAAGTTGTTGACCTCCAATCAATCGTCGTATCGGTCGGGCTTCCTCGGTTGGAGGGCGTTTGGTCCCCGATTGTGAGCGTGTCCTGGGCGCTTGCCCTTTGCATGACGATAATTTGAGTCGTTGCTTTGAGGACGACGATTGTTATCACGACGGTCTCCGCCGCTGCTGCGTCGGTCTCCGCCACGGTCTCCACCACGGTTTCCTCCGCCGTATCCACGGCCGCCATCTCGGCCACCACTTGATCGGCCTCCACCGCCACCAGGGCGAGGTGCTTCACATCGGTTGCAGACTTGTCGGAAGGCGAAATTGGAGTTGTTGCATTCTCTGCATGTCCAATCGTTATCGTTGTAGATTTCTTGCCGGTTGTTGCCGCCACGTTGCTCGTAGCGTCCACCGTCTCGTTGTGGTCGTCGGTCTGAACGACCGCCGTTGTCTCGAGAACCCCCGCGGCCACCAGGCCGGGGTGCTTCACATCGGTTGCACACTTGGCGGAAAGCAAAGTTCGAATTTTTACATTCCGGGCAAGTCCAATCGTTATCGTTGAATGAGGAGCCTTGCTCTCGCCTGTCACCGCGGTCACCACGATGATTTCGGTGTGAGTCGTTTCGACGGTCGTTACCACCGGAGCGGTCTCTTGAGTCGCGAGAATCTCGAGAATCCCGACGGAATTTTTCACGGTCTTGGCGTGGTTTTTTAGCACGAATAGTCACATGGGAGCCCAAGAGGTCGTCGAGTTTGAGTTCACGGTCAATGTGGCCGATGTGGGCCATTGGTTGATTGGTTGACCCCAAGACTCCGTCTACTTTTCCAACGTATGTTCCGTTCTCAGCGAGAACGAGAATCGCGTCAAGTGACGGGGATGAACCCTCAAAGCGAACAAGCAGGCCACCTTCGTGACTTTGTGATTCAATCGTGCCGGTGAACATGGTCTCCCCATTCAAAACCCACAGCCTTCTCCTTTTGGTTGTGCCGGTTCATTCATCGATACGACGACCCAGAAGGGCAGCAATACCAATCATGGACAAAACAGCAAGCATTGAAAGGGACGGAAGAGCGCTTTCTTCCGCTGTATCAGCGATGACCGCTGAGGCTTCTTCGATGTCTGGAGGTGTCACGGCAACGTTGAGACTTGTACTTGCTCCGGACTCATCTGTTGCTGTGATGATGACGTCGTATGTTTCCAATCCATACGCCATACAGATGGCGATCGAGACATCAACCCGCCAGTTGATGTTGTCTTGGATAAATCCAGAAGTTTCTGCTCCACAGATGGTGAGGGTCAACGTCACCGCTTCGAGGTCAGGGTCCGATGCAAGTCCAATCAACTCAAACTCAATACCATTGGCGTTCCAAGTCGCATTGTTTCCGTCGAAGTTAACGGCCACTGAAATTTCAGGCGGTGAGTTGGGTTTGAAAACACCAAGGTCGACAACGAAGGAATACGGCAACATGTTCGTAGCTTGCACATCTCCAGCGATGGAGAAACTTCCTGGTCGGATTCCTTCCAGCGAGAGTGTGATGTCGGCGGGAGCACCTGCAACGGTTGCTGATGCATCGTCTGAAACTTCGAAACTTCCCTGCATGGCGTAGGGGTAGACGATGAATTGGTCAATGAAATCTGTAGGAGTTACGGTCATTACTGCGGTTTTACCGTCCTCGTTTACGACTGCTGTTGAAGTAAAGAGGGTCCCAAAGGTCCACGTTCGGGTGTTGTTTTCGTCGGTAGCCCCTAGCGGATCTACTGGATTACAGGTTGCAGTAGAACTCGTTGAATCCATTGGTTGTGTCACGAAGAAATCTCCCAATACGTTGGTGGACATGCTCCAGCCGTCTGCATCAAAGGTGCAATCAAGGGACCATCCGTCATCATCGCTGGCCCATTGATTTCCAGTGTCTGCAGAAGCGAACATCGTTGTACCACCGTTGGTTCCGATGCGCGTACCGTTCTCTGGAACTGAATCGGACCATACCGGGATGTCGTTCTCTTCAGGAACCTCCGTCGTGAAGTCCATGAAAATATTACAGATTAAATCCCATTGAGTTCGGTCAAACGTCACCAATTGAGTCAACTGGAGGGCGCCATCGGGCAGATATGTGGATGATGGCGTACCGATGTTGTCGCAGGTATCGCCGCTGTCTGGGGCGTTGTCTGTTGTTCGGAAATCGTACATTCGCAATCCAGACAATACTGGGAACGTGACAACCAGTGCCGCATTGCTCATGTTGGTGATGTTAAGACCGATGGTGAAATTTGAAACCCCTTGATTGTTAAGTTGGTCCCAACGGACGTTGTTGCTTTCGCCATCCGCCAAATCAAGGCTGATTTCCATGTCGTCGGTCACTGAAACAGGAACTTCTTTACAATCCTGCGCAGCACCGAAATTGGTGCATGTACGGGCTTCTTGGTGATCTTCCGGAACAAGGTTTACCTCATTCAAGCCGATTCCGTCTTCAACGAATTCAAAATCGTTCCAGTCAACACCACCGGAGTGAGGTGTTCCTTCCCGCATTCCGAGTCGGGTTTCCATATCAGCAATGCATTTTGGGCCAATGCTACGTACGGCGTCTCGCTCATCGGTACTGATCCAATCGTTTCCACCGCCAGGAAGTCCTTCGAACAACCCGTCAAGGTTGTCTCGGACGATGGGCGAGTTGGAGCCGTTGACCCACGCATTTGCGAACATGTCGCCGGTGGACCAATCATCAAATATTTCAAGTTCAAACAACGCAAAATCGTACTCAAAAAGGTCTTCAAACGTGTATCCACTGCAATCCACGTCTAACGTGTCTTGTCGTCCTTCTGCATTCATCGGGTCGGAATCGTCGCTAAGGGATGTGTTCATTGCTGGACCCAATACGCTTGAAATCATCAGGAAAACAAGCGTCAAGGATGTGAGATGAAGCGCTGAGAATAGGCGTGTCATGGGTTGCCGTGTACTTTGGACTTCATAGACAATTGCCTTCCACCCATCACGGAACGAGGCCTTCCATGCGCCGATGGAGCATCCACCAGGGCAAAATCGTCCATACCGCAGCTCCAACCCAAGCCTGCCAGGCTGATATGCCTCGGTCCACGGATGGGAGTTGGGTCTCAAGCAAATGATGGTAGACGCCGTTGGGAGAAAGGAGGTCAAGTGCACCCTCAAGTGCCACCCATGCTGGGTCGTTTGCTTCGCCAATGGCCACTCCCGAGGCATAAGCCACCATCGTGGTCACCAGTGCCCAAAGAAACGTGAAGAAGAACCAAACGCCGATGCCAAAGGCAACAGCAGTTCCTTGCTCTTTAGCAGAGGTGGAAGCGAGCAGGGCAAAAAGCGTGTACCAAAGAAGAATAAGTCCGGTGGAGAGCAAATACACCAGTGTTTCAACTGCGCTCGGCCATTCTGACATCCTGTATCTGACGATGATGAGGCAGACCAACATCAAAGCATAAACCGGCAGAGCAATCGCCTGCCAGTGGCCTAAAATCAGTGCTGTTGCTTGATGCTTACGAGGCATGGGTTGGGCAAGTCGTATCTCAAGCATACCGCTAGACCGGTCTCGGCTAATACCGTCGAAAGAAAGCAATACAGCACACATGGTGGCCCCAAAAACCACACCTAAGGACGCATAGAACAGAACCTCCATTGGAGTCGAAGGTTGGTGGCCTCCCGGCAGTATGATTTCGGGGTCAGAGAAACCCCACGCCATTCCAGGAAGGAACAGAATGAGGATAGGGAGCATGATTTTCAAGCGGATACCAAACAATTGCCGGTCTCGAATGCGTTGGCTCATACGCCATATTCGGCCGCGATCACTCATCTTCGCTCACCTCTGAAATTCGCATTGGAAGCATTGCTGAAGACCCTACTTCAAGAGAAATGTCTTCAACTTCCATGCCGGTTGCTGCGCAAAGTAATTCGACAAGATTTGGAGGCACTGGAGACCATGAGGTCACGGTTGCAGACTCCATGAGGGCATTCAAAACGGCTTCTGCTTGTCCACGGAAAATGAAAGTCCATTCGTCATTATCATGTTCAAAACCAAGGGATTCATGGTCAATCTCGGAAAGTGAAGCGGCAATATCCACAGGGCCCTTGCCTTTGATTCGGTACCGGTTTGAAAGGTCAAGACGACCCTCAACTTCCTCTAACGTCCCTTCGTCCAGCAATTGACCCCGATGCAAGAGGGCAATTCGGTCAATGAGTTGGTCCAATTGTGCAACCATGTGCGAAGAAATGACCACGGCCACTCCTTTGCTCGCTAGGCGTTTGACGAGTTGGGTAAAGGCTTCTGCCGCCACGGGGTCCAGACCGTTAAACGGCTCATCCAAAAGGAGTACCTTAGGAGAACCAAGAAGCGCTGCTGCAATCGACAGACGCTGGCGCATGCCCTGGCTTAAATTGTCCAGCCGCTCGTCTTTGCGTTGGTTGAGGCCGACCAAATCAAGCAATCCATCGATTCGCTTACTCGGAGTATTTCGCATGTCGCCGATGGCTTCTAGCGCCTCTCGAACGGTTTGCCCACCCTGCCAGCGCACTTGTTCGGGCATGTGACCAACCCATTGGCGTAAATCGTCTACATGTTCCGGTTGAGAAGATGAAAACCGAGCTGTGACCGTACCTCCTTGCAGAGGGAGAATCCCCGCCATCATTCGAAGCAAGGTCGTTTTCCCAGCCCCATTTGGCCCGACGAGTCCTAGAACACATCCGTCATAGACGTTCAAATTGAGTCCAACAATCCCTGGACCCTTCACTTTCTTCCAAGGACGAGGGAAGGTTGCTGAAGAGATCATGTGGCGGTGCTCAGCGTTGGCGAACGTGAGAAGTGGTTCCGCCATGGTTCGTCTTAAGGGAAACCCTCGCATCAACCTTGGGACGACCCAAACCCTCATGGTACTCTGTTGAATCATGAAAGCGAAGTGCATGGTCTGGCAAGGTTTGGTTCATTCGCTGCTTCCGCTTTTGGGAGGAGGACTTGTTCTCTATCTGTTGAATCGAAGAGTCCCTCAGGATCCGCCTGTGCACTGGACCCGTCCCGTTGGCCGTAACGGGGTCATCATGGCGGTCATCTTTACGATTTTACTTTGGTTCGTCCCGTACGGTATCCTGCTGCTTCTGCCGGTGATGTTGATGCTCTCAGCCGCGAGCCCTGCTGGAAGAGAGGAATGGCGTGAGCATCGCCGAACACGCCTAGCGGCCCTTTTGCTCAGTGTTTTGATGTTTGCAGGAGGCGGAATGCTTCCTGTTTCAACACCGTCCGCCCCTGAAGAATGGGGACAACCAACCTTTCTGGAGAACCCCGATGCACCATTGTACCCAGCAAGTGAACAGTACACTTGGTTGATGCCTTCGCTCGAAATCGTTCAATCCCTCAGTGTTCGTATGCCACACCAAACGGGAAGTTATGGTGGAGAGGCATCAACGTTCAACATCGCCTTTGCCCTGGGTGTAGAGTCCTCTCGAATGCAGCAATCCATTGCCTTATTGGATGAACAAATCCCATTCCTTCGCTTGGACCCGAGTGAGGTGCAATTGGAGCCCGTTGCCGCTCCTGACACCCATCGGTATGTCGGCGGAGATGAGGATGTGACGCTTGAGGTCCGCTTGTTTACCGTCAAATCCCTTATTTCAACGTCTAAAGATGGGACCAAAGTTGGTGAAGTCGTTTGTGTGGGTTCTGCATCATCTGGCGGGCAGATGGATATGTTGGTCGTTGTTCGCCCCTTAGGACACAGTTCTATCGCCAACGACCGGTACGCCGAAACCTATACTCTTGCGTGGTATCAAAATTTGTGACATGCGAAAAATTTCATTTCATTCAGAAACTCAATCGATCTTTGATGCTGAACTGCTTTCGTATGGGTAGGGACGAATAGGACGGACTGCAAACCCTTTAGCCATTGAAAAGAAACTGCATGGGTTAATGC
>JAQXEX010000047.1 GCA_029250625.1 Candidatus Poseidonia sp.
TCGTGGCCATCGTGGTCGTCGTGGTCGTCTTCATCGTGGCCGTCTTCGTCGTGGTCGTCTTCGTCGTGACCGTCTTCGTCGTGGTCGTCTTCATCGTGACCGTCTTCGTCGTGGTCGTCTTCATCGTGATGTGCTTCTTCAGGGAAGGATAGTTTGTGTGCTGTTGGTTCAGCATGAAGTTCTGGAAGTACTGAGTCTTCCTCGCCAAGTGTCACAGGCTCATATGGCCCCTCGGTGATGAGGTCGCAGAGGTTGTTGACGAGCATTGATTCGTAATCAAGTGCAGTGTCTCCGCTGGGCATGGTGTGAACTTGTACCGAGGTAGGTGCTTTGGAACCAAGAGACGAGAGCGTGGACTCGACCCAAGGCTCAAGGCCCAGGCCGTGATAGAAGAACAGGTCTGAGTTTTCAAGACGGATCAGGTCTGAAACAGATGGTTCGTAGTCGTGAACTGGAATGTTATCTTGGCTCATGTACTCCAAAACGACATCGTCGCCGGCAATGGCTTTGACAAGTTCACCGACGTGATAGGTGGAGACCATTACAGACCCGTATGCGTCTTCATTGGCCGTATCATCACCGTCGGCGTCATCTCCTAAACAGCCTGCTAAGCTGGAAAAAATCAAAATCAGGCTCGTTAACATAGCGCGCTTCCATTGGGCGTTCATGCCCCTGCCGTTCACTATTAGATATTTAACAGGAACTAATAATTAGGAAATGGAGAATTATTATGAAGGGGGACCTAACACCCTTGTTTCATGAGCAAAATTATTTCGTTTAGCGCAGACAATCAATTCGCTGATAACCTTGATTCGTTGATGGATGCTTCCGGATATCAAAACAGGAGTCGTTTTTTACGTGATGCCGCCAACTATTTTGCCGAAATACAACGAAGAGGTGAACTTCGCGACATGAAGGATGATGAGGTCGTTGAAGGGCACTTGGTGGTTTATTATCAGCACGGCGTTGAAGCAAAATTGCTAGAAATCCGACATTCTCACGATCTTGAAATCACTTCCTACAATCACAGTTGCCTCACCCACAGCCATACGTGTGTTGACGTCTTGCATGCATTGGGTAAAGCCGTCAATTTCCGTACAGCCATTGACCTGTTAAGAAATACCCCTAACGTCGACAAAGTGACCTTCATCAGTGCACCGATGCGGGAAGACGGCTGCTGCTGACTCAAACGTTGGGCAGTGTTTCAAGCGCCTCGTATTGCAAGAAGACGGTTTGATGAATGTTGACGTGGTCTTGTCCTTCTTCGTAAAGAACGGTCAATTCATGTGCTTCATAGGTGTTGAAGTGGACCGTGCTCCAAGTAGCAGTTTGCCCTTCATCCACTGAACCCTCTTGGCGCTGACATGCTGAGTTCGAGTCATCAATCAACCCCCATGTGATCTCAACGCCTTGGCCTCCGCCGACGTTTTCAATGAGTTCTGGATTTTCAACATGAGATTCAATGATAATTGCCGCAGGAGGCATGCCCCCGTTCTTAGGAAGTGAATTCAAAGGCATGGACAACGGCTCATATGTGGTTGATTCCATCCAATCCATTCGGAGTTCAATCCGAATGACAACCGTAGTAATGGCCTGTTGGCCGTCTTCATCGAGAGCAAACAGAGCGATTTCATGCAGCCCATGCTCTAAGAATTCAACGGTAACTTGGGATTCAACATTGGCTTCAACTGTCGTCCCTGGAGTTCCATCAAGAAAATTCACCCCGAATCGTTCTAGCACAGCATCCGAGGAGGTTTGAGAGAAATCAAACGTGAGGTCAACTCCGCTGATTGATACGAGTTCACCTTCTTCATAAGACTCCATGACGGTCCCGTTGGTTGAGGCGTAAGTCACCACCAATTCAAGGCCATTATCGTCTTGAGTGCTGCCGATGCAACCTCCCATCAGCATGGACAACAACAAAGCGGGAATTAAGAAAGAGCCCCGCCGTGTCACGAATTACACGACCGGCGGGTGGAATATAAGTCAAATGGTTCAGTTTCTCTGAGAACCAAAATGGCCCGTTTATGAACTGAAAAGGGCCGCTAACTGACGTTTTGCATCGGGCCATTCGGCGGGTTCTAACGCATCGGTGAGGTGCAACCCAGCAAGGAATTGGGCGTGAACCGCCCCCCATTCGGCCTTGTCGCTCTGACCGCGCCATCGGAACAGCGGTGCGCCTTCGTTCTCCAGCCGGTCAAGGAAACCTCGGCGTGCACTGGAAATGAGAAGCGTTGGTGTGCCCATCAACACAGCCTCACTCGCCAATGTCACGGATTGAGTGATGACGCCATCGTGGGCCGCAAGTTCACGGTCCAAATCCCATGGCGACCCCTCATAAGCACCTTCATCAGCCACCGTTATGGCTACTCCGTCCAAGGCATCCTCGGGCAAAGAAACGATCTCATCTGCATCGTGGATTCCATCTCCGTTCAAACGACGGACGACAATTCGTGGAGGATTGCTCACTTTGCTCGGGCGTCGGTGGGGTACAAGATGAACGTGGCCGTGCAATCCATCCAAGCGGTGCACTTTACCCTTGAAGGAGGCAAGAAATCCTCCGTCCAAATCCTCGCGCCAGTGGGCAGGGACAACAACGTGTGTGGCTCCTTTCAGAGCAAGATTGTGCGCCGTATGATTGACTTCCGTATCGGTAATGTACCACCGTTCTTTAACCGAACTACGCCTCCAGAAGCGAGACTTTTGACCCAGCAGTTCAAGGGGTGCTCCAACGCTTACAACCCGTTCTACCTCGCCCTGACCGTCTTTGCTGGCGCCTTTGATGAACCGTTGAACGCTACGAACACGAAACATCGCTTTGCGGTAACGCCCTTCACCAACCGGACGAGGCACCCAAAGGGTTTGACGACGAGGCAAACGGCCGTCACCCGTTTCAATCATCCTCCGAACTTCATCTCGCTCGCACGCTACAATGAGGTCCGGCGTACCGCCTTCCCTCATCAGCGGCGCTAACAAGCGCACATGAGCCGGATGGTCGAGAACCCAACAGGTGCGCATGAACAGGCGACGAGGTGTCCTCCCTCAAATCATCGCTTGCTTGGGTGAAGTTGATGGACGGCTTCGGAGTGTATTGATGCATGACAAAAGTCGGCATCAGCCCACCGGGCACGAAAACATACGCACCCTATACACCTGCAGTCGTTGTTGGTAAGCAGGTCTGGCTATCGGGACAAATCAACATTGATGCCGGTGACGACATCACCGCACAAACCAAAGGCACATTGGAAAAAATTGACGCTCTCCTTGCAGAAGCTGGCACTTCAAAGCACGATCTTGTCTTCGTTCAAGTTCTGCTCAAAACCATGGACTTCTATGCACCCATGAACGAAGTCTACGGCGCTTGGCTTGAAGGCGTAGACGTCAAACCTACTCGTGCAGCCTTTGCCGTTGACGCATTACCGGCAGATGCGCTGGTTGAAATTGTGGTACAAGCCGTCAAACAGGATTGACATGCCCGGCTCACCCTACATCGAAGAGCCTCCTCCAGGCTTGCTGACATGGCCTGCATTGTTGCGCATGTTTGGCCCACTCACGGTTGCCTTCTTGGCTGCGTGTTGGTATTCTGGTGTCCTGTTCGAAGCTCTGGCCATCATGACCTTTACGCTCGTGTTCATCGCTTGGTGGCGACGATAATTCGCGTAGGCTTGAAAGCCCCCTACCTGTCCCGCAGTGCATGGATGAATGGCCCGAAGCCTGTTTCAAAGCCTACGACATTCGTGGATTGGCCAACGGTGACGGCACCGGTGAACTCACTCCGGCCTTCGCATACCGACTCGGTCGCGCAATGGCAACCTATCTCGAATGCAGTGCCTTTGCCGTTGGACGAGACATTCGCGATTCCTCTCCGGCCCTCACCAACGAACTGATGCGAGGCCTTGTTGAAGGCGGTGTGACCGTCATGGATTTGGGAATCGTTTCAACCGGTTGTGTGTACCACGCCTGTTGGACATTGGATGTCGACGGTGGTGTGATGGTGACGGCAAGTCACCTGCCAATGCCGACCCATAATGGATTCAAGATGTGCCGAGGCACTTTACCGCTTGCTGGAGAAGAGATTCAAGAACTCAAAGAGGTCTTCCTCAAAGGTGAATTCTGTGAAGGCGAAGGTGAAATCGTTAACACCCCACATTTGGAAAACTACCTCGATGCCATTCTTGCTTCAACCGGTCCGCTCTCTCGCCCCGTCAAGGTTGCGGTTGATTGTGGAAATGCAGTCCCTGGACCTGCCATGACCATGCTATTGGACCGACTCGGATGCGACCATGTTGACTTGTTTTGCGATTGGGATGCAAGTGAACCAAACCACGGAGCCGACCCCACCCGACCAAAAAACATGGTTGACCTCGGCAAGGCCGTCGTTGACAACGGTTGTGAATTTGGAATGGGCGCAGACGGTGACGGTGACCGTATTGGTGCAGTTGACGAAGCAGGGCGTTTCATCTATCCCGACCGACTCATTGCACTCCTTGCCGAAGACTTGCTTGAAGGCGTTGAAGAAAGGGCTGACGCAACCGACGATGAGCACCGACGCATCATCTACGACGTCAAATGCTCGATGAACGTTGAGCAAGCCATTTTGGAAGCCGGCGGCCGACCCGTCATGGCTCGTACCGGCCACTCGTTCATGAAGCGCGTTCTTGCAAGCATGCCAGAAGCAAAGATGGCTGCTGAAATGAGCGGACACATCTTCCTTGCAGACCGGGGATGGTACGGCTTTGACTGTTCACTTTACAATGCAGCTCGCTTGATTGAACTCTGGTCACGACGCCCAGCACCAAGCGATGGAGGCCCGTCCTTTTCCTCAGAATTGGAACGTTTAGCACCATCCCTACCAACCACAGGAGAAGTCAAAGTCCCCTGCGCTGAAGAAGACAAACTCGAAGTTGTCGCAGCGATCACTGCGGCCTACGACGACCATGAATGCTCCACCGTTGACGGAGTTCGCGTGCGTTTTAACGACGATGACGGAAACTACGTCGGATGGTACCTTGCTCGAAAATCCAATACAGAAGCGGTCTTAGTGATGCGAATGGAAGCAACCAGCGAAGAGCATCTGTCCAAAATGAAGAGGATGGCAGACGAGCGTGTCTCATCCATCATTGACATCAAGAAACTCTTGAACGCTTAATGCCGTCCAATGAATTGTTCTTCAACCGATGCTTCGTCCACCTGTACGAAAAAGCCAATGAGTTCGGAGGTGGCTTTAATGTCGCCAATTGTACTTCCACCTTTGTAGAACGGCAACTCGCAATACGGCATTTCATCAATAAACACCTTCTTGTAAGGAGTTGCTTCTGTTGTGGGACACGTTGCTGCGAATTTTTTATGATTGAACAACGATTCTGAGGTCACGTTTTCAGGGACATCTTCGGTATTTCCAAACCACTGAACAACCATCGAGCCCATGAGGAAATATTCATTCTCAATTCGTGTAAATCCCCAAATTGTGTCTCCAATTTTAAGGTCGGAGGGGAGAGCCTTGCTCGTAGAAATACGGTCAAAGGGCATTCGGGGATGCTTTCTTCTTCGTTCCTCAACACCGGTCTTAGCGTGATAATGAAGCCAGTGTGTCATCTTTGAACCACCTAGACTTCAATCACTGGAACGATGGTGTAATCAAAAACAATGAGTTCAACAACATAAGACACTTCTTCACCGGCGTCTTCATTGTCACCACCGACAAGAGTACAGGAATCTGCTTGTGCAGCAACGCTGATTTCAACGGTATGGTCTCCAAGGCCAGCGCCCATGGAATCAATTTGTTCTTTGATACCGTCCATTGACAATCCTTCAATGACTTCCGCACCTACCATGCTGGCGTTGTACCATTCCGCAGTCACTTCATGGTTTCCATCTGCACCACCGTTTTGTCCGTCGCCGGTTCCTGTGAAGTTGAGGTGCGTGGCTGTTCCGGTAATGGTATCAGCCGCTGTACCTGACTGACAGATTCCGCCCTGTGGATTTTCGTCTTCTCCATAGGAAAGACTCACTCGAAGTCCTACGATGTTCATCTCGTCTGCGTTATCAACGGCGTCGGTGTTGAAAGTGTCCATCCAAGGGGTTCCGTCTGCAACGTATTCTGTACCCGAATCAAGCTGAACATACGTCAACTCACCATTGACTTTGTAATCCGCCACAACACTTCCGCTAAGAGAGCCATCAGCATTTCCTGCAGCGAATCCAAAATAAATTGGGAAGGCGAGCAAAAAGAACACGATACTGCCTACCGTGATCTGAGCATCACGGTTTGTCTTGAGGTCTTCCATTGTGTACATGGTGTTCCACTCGTCTCACGCGAGGGGTTGCTCTTCTCTATCACTTTCGGTTGGGCGAGTTTGAAACAAAACCGAGTTCAGCCCTCAGATTCTTCGTCTCCGTCGTCATTTCCCTCGTCTTCCGGTGTTTCATCCTCATCACGTTCAATGATGCGACTGAGAGTGCCGGCCAGAAGGATGGCGAACAACGCCAGAATTGGAGGGCAAATCCAATACATATTGAAGGATTCATCAATCTCTTCAAAATCTGGAACGAAGAAGAAATCCTCTTCAAGCGTTTCATTTCTTGCTGACTCAATCGTCAAATTAGCGACTCCTACAACTTCTATGGACAGATACAAGTTCACAGGAACCATTTGGCCGGTCACTGTAACGGTATAATTTGTGAAGTTTGATGCTTCTGTTGGTGTTCCAAAGATTGTACCGTTTTCAAACAACAGACCTGTCGGCAATTGTGGTGCAATTGACCAGACTGGAATGCGATCTTCATCAAAGTAGAACAGAGGTGAAATTGGAGACATGGTTTGATTCACTCCAAGGACAAGCAGGGTCTTTGGATAACGTGAAATGTAGACAGGTTGTTCAACGGTGAGGGTGAACGTTGCCGTTTCTGTACCACCGGAATTGTTGGCATAGACGGTGAATACCGTTTCATTGAAATTGGCCGTAGGCGTACCGATAATGTATCCATTCACAAAGGTCAAACCATCAGGCAGCGGCGGTTCAATCGACCATGTAGCAGGGACTCCACCTTCAATTACAGGGATAATGAGGCCGTGGGAAATTCCGTTGATGAGAGTGATGCCATCTTCTGGGTACTCCACTTCAGCCTTTGGCTCAAGAACTTCCAGGGTAAAGGAAAGACTTGCAGAGCCACCACTGTTGTTGGCCCAAAGCGTATAGGTCGTGGCCGACATGTTCACTTCTGAAACACCAAAGAGAACTCCATGCTGTAAAGTGACGCCAAGAGGAAGGTTCGGTTCAATAGCCCAGGTTGCAACCATTCCACCCGTGTTGTTGACGGTAATATTCAGCAAGTCTTCACCTCGTGTAATGACGAAACTTTCATTGAAGGAGATTACGGCAATTGGTTCAACAACGGTGAGGTTGAGGTAGGCGGTGGCGCTCCCTCCCGTGTTGGTCGCTGTGACAATGTAGGTTGTGTTCGTACTGTTCACGAGTGGGATTCCAATGATTGAGCCGTTTTCGAAGACCATACCGTCGGGAAGTGCTGGGGCGATGGACCATGATTCAACCATGCCGCCACCAAGAATTGGAACGATGCTGGCGTTGTCTTCGCCTCGAATCAGCGTGATGTTCTCTGGAACATAAACCACCGTCGCAACCGGTTCTAGGATGGTGATGGTAAGGAAGGCTGCCGATGATCCGCCGCTGTTGTTCGCATAAATCGTGAACTGTGTTGCTGTCATGTTGACTTCAGGTGTTCCAGAAATCACTCCGTCAGAGAAATTCATTCCGGCTGGTAGAGCTGGAGAAATACTCCACTGGTCGGCCTTTGCATCATTGAGCAAGGTCGGGGAAGTGGCATTCATTGTCTCATTGCGTGTGAGCGTTATTTCGGCCGGGTCGTAAACAAAACTCACCGGGGGCTCCACGATGGTGATGTTGACCGTCGTTGAGGTAGGCCCTCCGCTCGTGTTCGCCCATACAGTGAACATCGTGGTCGTCATGTTGACTTCAGGCGTTCCCGAAATCGTACCGTTATCAAACAGCAAACCGGCGGGGAGTGCCGGTTCAATGGCCCATGATTCAGCACTACCACCGCTCACAGTCGGCGATAGCGGCGTCATCGAAACATTACGAACCAAGGTGACGTTGTATGGATTGTATGAGAGGTTGACTGCTGGCTCAAGTACGGTGATGTTGACCCACGCCATGGCCTCTCCACCAGAGGTGTTGGCATAGACCGTGAACTGCATCTGCGTCATGTTCTCGTCCGGCGTTCCAAAGAATACTCCATTGGCGAATGTAAGACCAGAAGGTAAGTCGGGCATTATGCCCCACTCACTGACATTGCCGCCGGTCACGGTTGGTTCCAGTGGCGTCATGGTCGTCCCACGGATGAGCGTCAAGTTGTCTGGATTGTAGGTAAGAGATACCGCTGGCTCAAGAATCGTAATGTTGACCGTGGCAGAAGCGACGCCTCCGCTGTTGTTCGCATATACCGTAAACATGGAATTTGTCATGTTCACGAGTGGCGTTCCTGAAATCACACCGTTGCTGAAGTTAAGGCCGTTCGGGAGCAGTGGATGGATGGACCAGACTTCGACTGCTCCGCCGGAGTATGTTGGAGATAACGGTGACATGGACACATTACGCGTCAATGTGAGGTTGGTGTAGGACAAGTCTCCAGCCGGTTCAAGAATGGTCAGATTGATGGTATGTGAAGCGTTTCCACCGGTGTTGTTGGCATAAACTGTGAACATCGTCATCGTCATGTTGACCGTTGGTGTGCCCGAAACAGTACCGTTGTCAAAGAGCAGTCCACTTGGCAGAGCAGGATGGATGGACCAGAACTCAACCATACCGCCAGATACGGTTGGCACCATGTCGCTCATCTGGGTGCCGCGCACCAACGTCATGTTCTCTGGATTGTAATCCAAAGTGACCATCGGTTCAAGGATGGTGATGTTGATGGTATGCGAAGAAGAACCGCCGGTGTTGTTGGCCCACACCGTGTAGGTTGTTCGTGTCATGTTGATTTCAGGCGTTCCCGAGATCACACCGTTTGTGAAACTCAATCCAGAGGGCAGGTTTGGTACGATGGTCCAGTCGTCGACAATACCAGTGTACGACGGCACAAGGTCGGTCATCAGGACATCACGGGTCAACGTCAAGTTTTCAGGGTTGTACTGCAAGTCAACGACAGGGTCGTAGATGGTGATATTGACGAAGACAGAATGTGAACCGCCAGAATTGTTACCCCAAATCTGGTACATGGTCATGGTTTGAACCACCGTAGGAGTTCCAAAGATGGTCCCGTTTGTTGTTCCGAGAACCAATCCGAGAGGTATTGAGGATTCAATATCCCATGAAGTGATGTCTCCACCTGTGAGTGTAGCT
>JAQXEX010000048.1 GCA_029250625.1 Candidatus Poseidonia sp.
TATATTATCCATCATTATAGAACACCTGTACCCTCGGCGACCAAAGAACCCTTCATAAGGGGTTCCCTTCAAAAAAAAGCCTCTGTGCTGATTTAGAGCGCTTTCTCAACCAACCGAGTACGCAGGCACTGTTGAGTGACTCACATCATGGAACAAGTAGGCAATCGTTCAAAGAGGAGAGAGGTTTGGGAGAAGACATGTCCATCAGTGCAGAGGAGATTTTGGCTGAAATTGGTCCAGTCCAAGAAATCCTCGATGAACATGATGGCGTCGTCAACGTGATTGACACGACTGACGGGAACATTATGCTCTCCTTGGACGGAGGTTGCACCGGTTGCTCATCCACTCCGATGACCGCCATGCAAATTTACTACTCGTTGAAGAAACTGGACCATGTCAACGACGTCATCTTCGTGAACGGTGAATTACCCGAATACATGCGGACCTTCATTGACCAAAAGATGGCCAAAGAAGCACAAAGCGGTGGCGATGACAACCCTCCGGGCGAAATCGTTT
Organism: Candidatus Poseidonia sp.; assembly: GCA_029250625.1. GTDB lineage: Archaea > Thermoplasmatota > Poseidoniia > Poseidoniales > Poseidoniaceae > Poseidonia. The sequence goes on from JAQXEX010000048.1 coordinate 517, forward strand.
GAATCACTCTTCAGAGTCTCTGCTAATGCTGTGAGGGTTCGCCCCAAACGACAGGTTTTCCCCTTTGATGTTCATGCGAGCCGAGACCGCTAAAATCACGCAAAACAAGGCTAAGGGCTTTGGAAGATAGTTCGATCCCCACAAGACCCCACCTGCATAGGACAGCCACCAAAGTACTCCTGCAGCCAACATAAGGGTGAAGAAAATGATGGTTTGAGCAATCTCTTCGGCCATTTCTGACCGTGAGAGCGTGGCTATGAACGTGAACAGGACTGCAGACACGCCGCACAATACCTCAGCCAAGTGTTCCAAGAACACGACATCCACCATGCTACATCCAAGGGAAGGACCCTCTTGAAGGTGGGGGCGAAGGTTGCGAACCTTTGTTTAGGGTCGTCGTTTGATTCACCCCATGGCAGTCGGCTCCTTCACTCTCCCAAAACCTCGGCCAACGCCACCTCACTTCTCTCGAAACCAAGTGGCGAAGGTGCTGCATCAAATGGGCGTGTTGCTTGAACTCCAGGGAGCCAATGTATTCCGGGTCCGCTCCTATCAAAACGCAAGCCGTATGTTGGGTACGGTCACGCAGGATTTTGGGGAACTTGTGGCCTCTGGCCAACTCTTTGAAATGAAGGGAATCGGAAAAGGTCTTGGAAGTGCGCTGTCCCAAGCGGTCCTCGAAGGAGAGTGGCCTGAAGATTGGGTCGATAAGCACCTATCTACGCCCGCTGGAATGATTGAAATGCTTGGAATCCCAGGCCTTGGGCCAAAGCGAATCAAACTGATGCATGATGAACTCGGAGTGGATTCTGTCGCCAGCCTCAAAGAAGCTGCAGAAGAGAATCGTATTGCTCCAATGAAAGGGTTTGGTGCAAAATCTCAACAGCGAATGCTCGATGGAATCGAACTTCTTGCACGGTTCAGGGAACGAAGGCGGCTCGACATAGGATTGCGATATGGAGAAGCGTTCCAGAGGAAAATTGCCGGAATCGACGGCGTTAATCGTGCTACACTGGCTGGAAGCGCTCGCAGGCGAAAAGATACCATCGGAGATTTGGATTTGGTCGTATCAGTTGATGCTGCCCATCATGAAACCGTTGCTGAAAGAATACTCTCCCTCCAAGGCATTGCCGATGTCAAAGGGGCGGGCGACTCAAAAATCAGCCTCATTCTTGACACAACAGTGTTTGACGACACCTTTGCCGTTGGCCACATTGACCCGAATGTACTGGACGCAATCGGAGGAGATGATTACGAGCAACTTGAAGCAGGAGGCACCATTGATGCGCAAGTTCGTCTCGTGCCTCCACACGTTGAACCGTTCACTTTGGCTTATTTTACCGGTAGTAAAGAACACAACATTGCTATGCGTCAACGGGCCATTGACCGCGGCCTTCGATTGAACGAATTTGGACTCATACCTGAAGCCAAGGCTGGTGACCTCAAAGGAATGGAGGCAGCAGTACATTCCCTCCAAGCACTGAGCGAACAAGAAATCTATGCGCATCTAGACATGGAATATGTGGTGCCTGAATTGAGAGAGGACATGGGTGAAGTCGAAGCTGCAACTTCAGGAAAGCTCCCCAACCTTTTGGAGATGAACAGCATCAAAGGAGCACTTCACAACCACACCACACTTTCTGACGGTGAAGCAAGCCTTGAGCAAATGGCGGATACTGCACGGAAGATGAACTGGTCATGGCTGGGCATTGCTGACCACTCGCCCTCTCTTAAGATAGCAAACGGAGCCAGTTCACAAGACCTTCTTGACCAAGGACGAACCATCAAATCCTACAATCAAACATGGGCAGACGAGGGTGTAGATTTCCGCTTATTCCACGGCGTAGAATCCGACATACTTGCAGGCGGGAAGTTGGACCATCCCGATGAAGTGCTGAATGAATTGGACTATGTGGTCGCAAGCGTACACGCCATGACGAAATGGCGATCAAGAGATGAGGTCGAAAATACTGAAGAACTCCTCAAAGTTATTGACCACCCCGCAACAACCGTACTTGGCCACCCAACAGGACGTATTTTACAGGGCAGGGATGGCTACGAGGTGGACTTGTTTGCCGTATTGGAACACATGGCAGACCACAATCAAGAAGGACGGCTCAAGGCCGTTGAACTCAACGCAAGCCCATACCGTTTGGATTTGGATTGGCGTTTGTGCAAACACGCAAAGGGGCTTGGCGTCCCAGTCGTCATCAATCCTGATGCGCATTCCATCAGAGGACTTAGCGACATCACCTACGGCCTCATGACGGCTCGGAAAGGGTGGTTGGAAGAGGGCGATGTCCTCAACTCACTTTCTGGAAAAGCCCTCGCTGAAAGAATGAATTGACCTTAGGGCTAAGCACACCTTCATGACACACCTCTGCGTGGGTGTGTCATGCGCACCCTTCGCACCATCATCATGGGAAGCATGATGATTATCCCCGGACTGATTCTCGGATTTGTCATTTGGTACATCGCAGGAAAACCTACGAGTGAACCATTGGAATCCTTAATTTGCAATGTCATTCCGTTAACGTCCATATTTTTGGGACTCTACTTTGGTTGGAAGACCGGTGAAGAATACGACGTGAAATATACAGAATAAGCAGGAGAGTCGGCCCGTGAAGCGTTCAGAAAAGGCAGAACGAATCGCACAACAGTTGGAAGCGCTCTATCCGGTCATCCCCATTCCCTTGGACCACAGCAATCCGTTTGAGTTGCTTGTTGCCGTGCTGATGAGCGCACAAACAACCGACCTCAAAGTGAACGAAGTCACACCCGCTCTTTTTGCAAAAGCCGACAATCCAAAATCAATGGCCAACCTCTCTATTGACGTCATCCTCAACGACATTCGGCAAGTTGGCCTAGCGCCCACTAAAGCGAAAAACATTCATCGTCTTTCTGAAATGCTCAACGAACTGCACGAAGGCTCTGTCCCCGATTCGTTCGAGGAACTCGAGGCACTTCCAGGAGTTGGGCATAAAACAGCAAGTGTCGTGATGTCACAAGCCTTTGGAGTGCCTGCATTCCCGGTTGACACACACATTCACAGATTAGCTGCAAGGTGGGGTTTATCTGACGGAAGCAATGTCACGAAAACCGAACGTGATCTTAAGGCCGTGTTCCCGAGAGAGAAGTGGAATGACTTGCACCTGCAAATCATCTTCTTTGGGCGGGAGTATTGTCCGGCACGTTTCCACGATCTAACGAAATGTCCCATCTGTTCATGGTCGGCCACTAAAAAGCGGATTCGGGAAGAAGCTCGAAAGTGAGTTCATAGCAACGAGAAGTTGCGCCCAACCATGCTCGTGACAAGGATGATTGCAGCGAGAACCATCGTCACACGCATGGCCACATGCATCCCATCTTCCTCATGTGCCTCACGAATGAATGCATAGGCAACAAGCGACAAGGCTGTTGCCTGGAGAATCGCACTCATGGCGGCAAAAAGAGCCACTTGACCTTCAAAACTATCATTCGCTTCAGCCAAGTCATCAATTCCCTTCTCGGTGAGAAGGTCATAATCTGAAGCATTTGGAGCGGAGGAGGACAACGGGAATTCAGCGAATATAGCCGAAAATACGAGGATAATGAGGCCGATCATCAACCATTTTTGAAAGGAATACATGGCCCCCTTCGCCATGTTGGCGGGAGGTTGATACGGTGAAGCAGCAGGATTCATAGCCGGAGCCATAGGCGGTTGCATAACAGTTCCACCCAAAACAAAGGGTATGAACATTCCTCAAAATCATCAAGATCCAAAGACACCTGAGGCGCTTTCCAACATGATGGCGGTCAAAAAGGAGGCGAGACCCGAAACCCAGGTAAGGAGAATCATTTGTCCGACTGCACTTGAGCGAGTACCGCCACGAAGTCGTGTAGCAATTGATGAAACGGCCACCACTTGCATCAAAATCAACAATGAAATGATGATCTTAAACATCCTTATGTTGTCATCAACAGATGATGCATCTTCCATGACAGGCAGAGCAACACCTGCCCCGAAATCAGAGAGGGCTGAAACATCGGTTTGGGTAAGGCCACCCGCAACCCCTGCAATGGATTCTCCAAGTTGCAGCACAATTGCGGTCGTTACGTTAAGAGCGGCGACACTTGAAATCAAAAGACCGAGGGCAACTCCCCACATGGTATTTGCAGACAATGACCTCCTGTTCCTCAGTGAGAGGAGATTTCCAACAGACCTTGATACCATTTCTGCTGTTGCTGCAGGTTGGCCGGATGACTGAGAGCCTTCAATGTAAATTCGTGTGTAACGAGAGATCACGGCGGAATTGGTATCCGCAGTAAAATAGTCCCATGCCCGGTCCGAGTCAATTCGGGTCGACAAACGCTTTTCCAATCGGTCGATGGAATCGTCAAGCATTCCAAAGTCAATACCTCGGAGCGCCTTGATGGTTGCTGAAGGTTCTGAGGAACGAGCTTGTGCGGTCCCACCCAGTGCCCGAATGAAATCCGGATATGTTTGATCCCTACGCTGGATTTGATTTTCTTCCCTACGAATCATCATTGATGGTATGAGAAGGGGTGAAAGTGGAATCGCGATGAACAGAAGACCGTATTTATCCCATTGAGATGTTAATTCTTCAAAGACCCAAATAAGGGTCAAAACACTGGTCACAACGAGAACGATGGTGACCAGGCCTGAAATCAATAACGAGCGTCTGAAATTAATTCTAAAGGGTGTATCCATTTCATCACGGGCAAAGGTGAGGTCCTTTGGAATCGTGGCCCTGAAGGCGAAAACTGCTCCCATTTGTACGAATCCGAACACCAAGGAAGCCAGAAGAAGAAAACGAAGACGGCTGGCTACTTCGATGGGTGTATCGGTATCGCTGCCCACTTCGAAGAGAACCAAATGAATACCTGCAATCACAAGACCAAACAGCCCAGCAGTCACCAGGGAAACATAAATTTCCTTGAGCGTGTCGACTGACTCCAGTCGTGTATCATACAGAGTATTGTATTGCTCTGCAATGGTTTCTTGCTCTGAACGCATGAACTCATCGATGGGCTGGCCTGCTTCAATTGAAAACGCCATTCGACTCAAGAAATCAGACCAAAGCGGACTTGGACTCTGCTGTGCAACAATCCGAGCAGCCTCTGGAAGGGACGTGTGCCATTTGTCAACCAAGGTCTCAATCCGTTGGACTTCAGTAGCGAGTTCTCCATAGTCCCTCATCTGTTTGAGAATGTCAAAGATTGATTGAGCTCCAACCTCACCAATTGAAAGAATGCCCATACGCGTGATGAACATGTGCATTTCTGCTTCAATCAAACTGGCAGAACGTTGAACATCAAGGATTGGGAAGCCAATTGCAGCAGCAGAGGCCATAGCAGTGAGAAGGATGACCAGCAGAATTCCAGTAATTCCTGAAAAGAGCGCCCCTTCACTTAGACCCCCGGTGAGGTATACAAGAGCAATCGAGAAGATGAAGGTGAAAATCGAAACCGGAAGAACATAGAGGCTAAGGAAACGCCCAATAGGCATCTCAAGACGACGCAGTGCAATGTGCCAGATCGGCATGCGCTCCATGTCTCATCATCTCCTCATTTCTGGTTGACGCCGACCCATGTGTCAATAGCCCGGCTGAAATGGTCCCAGCCGTTTGAATAATAGAGCCCAAGGAGGTCAAAAACGTCGTCATAATGGGTTAAGCCACGGTCGACCATCCGTTGAATAGCATCAGCTCTTCGAAGCATTTCATCATAGATATCACGCTTGTTCGCAAAACCAGCCATTGCAGCGATCTTGTTCTCAAGCAAGTGTGATTGGAACATACCACGGAAATAGTGTTTATCTTTGACAGGGTCCCATTCGAACATACCACGAGTCAGCACACCGTCACTGTGTTTGTTGTAACCAATGACTTCGTCAATTCCTGTGATACGACGGGCAATACCTCCACCTGGGGCCTCAACCACTTCTTGGAAAATTGCAAAGTTAAGGTTGTCAAAGAAACGGATGGGAACGTTGATCGGGTCGCCGGTGAAACGTTGAATCATCTTGACAATTGATGATGCGTGGAACGTAGCGATGACCGGGTGACCGGTCTGCATAGCTTGGAAAGCAGTAGCACCTTCTACACCACGAATCTCACCGATGATGATGTATCGTGGACGGCTTCGCAATGCAGCCTTAAGCAGGTCGAACATCTCAACACGAGATTCTTCATTTTTAGCATCACGAGTAACGAGACGTTGCCAAATCTTGTGGCGAACCTTGACTTCAGGCGTGTCTTCAGCAGAATAAATCTTGACGTTGTGGTCAATGAAAGGAAGAATCGCATTCAGTGTCGTAGTTTTACCGGATGCTGTTTCCCCAGACACCAAAACGGACATACCGTATTCAAGGCAAATCCAGATGTAAGCCGCAACTTGAGCCGACATTGTACCCCACTGAATGAGTTGAGTAATAGAAATCGTTTCTTCTGCAAATTTACGGATAGTGAACGACGGACCAAGCATGGAAACGTCATCAGAGAAAATGATATTGATACGGGAGCCGTCAAGAAGGACACCGTCAATAATTGGTTTATTGTCAGAAACAGGCCGTCCAATACGTTCCGACATAGCACGGAGGTAACGGGAGAGGAGTTCACGTTCACGGAATCGAATGTTGGAAGTGACCATCCCGAAAACCTTGTGATCCATGTGAATGTGCTTCAGCCCTACTGAGTGTATGTCTTCCAGCATCTCGTCCGAGAGCAGAGGTTCAAGCGGACCGTTTCGAATCAAGTCACGAATAACGACATAGGTCAGTCGTTCCCGCTGTTTTTCATTAACGACCAGTCGTTTGTCATCCATACCGATCATTTCCCAAAGCCGACCCTGGCGACGGACAATGCTGCTGGCCTCGGTATCGAGGATGGTGTATCGGTCAATCATTTGACCCAAGATGTTTTCGAATTCTGAATCTGTGGTAAATGAGGGAGCAGAGGGGGCTTCCTGAAGCAATGTTTCAATGAGTTCACGACGGATGTTTTCCTCTTCCTCAGTCAATTGAGGCTCCAATCCGAACCAAAGAATCGTACCACCGCCATCATCATCGGCCGGTGGTTCATAGATGTGGACAAAAATAGGTTCCCTCGTCACATAAATCAAGTTGAGAGGGCGAGTTTTCATTGCTCCACGGTCCAACGGGCCGTAGTACATTGGCCGAGTACCGTAGCGTTGCTCAAAGTCACGAACCCAGTCGCCGACGTGAGGGTAAGCCGCCATGACACCGTTGAGGTCTCCTTTAGCAAATCTGGGCTCGTCGCTCATAATTCATCCACCTCCTCAACTGACCGCCGTGATGTCCACGATAAAACCCATTCCGGGCTCAACACGCCATCCAATACTCGACTGAATCGGGCCTGCTGCACGAAGGAAGCGTGTGACAACGATGTTACGTTTTATTTCTCCACCGATCAGAGCGTTTTCCAAATCAAGAACGACCTCAGCCGATGCACGCAATGTGTGAAGCAGTTTACCGTCCATTTCGTCCGGGTCCACACAGAGCATGAACGAACGTCCTTCGGAGGCGACCTTGCGCATTTGCTGCATCAGTTGGAAGCGCCCGTTATCATCGAGATTGTCAGGCATGAGAGAACTTCCAGAGTCAAAGAGGATGACGTCAGCGGAGGGAACTGCTGGACTGGCCAGCACATCCTCGAGCGTTACATCTCCTCTTGATTCGGCAATGGTTCCAAACCGGCTGATGACCATGAGGCGTCCTTCTCTGATCGCATTGGTTATACCGTAGCCGACACTTTCCATCTGTTCAATCCAGCCGCGGGTCGTGAGTTCGGTCGTAACGACAAGAACCTTGACTCCATTCTGAATCATACCATGGACAAGGCGTTGAGAAATCAACGATTTACCTGCTCCGACTTTTCCTTGCAACACATAGAGCGAACGATTTGGCATTCGAAGACCCATTGAGTCTCCGAGCGAGTCGGTTTCAACATCAAAGGGGAAGCCATCTTCCACCGGCTTGTGAGCAATTAGGAATGGATTATCTTCAAACGACATGCAAACGCACCTCTTCATTGGTTGTTACTGAGTGTATGAATCCACCAACCTTGACCGATGAACCTGTAAAAAATATCCGAACATCGTCGCCGTCACTGTATCCAAAACTTGTGTCATCAGCTGTGACTTCAACCATGTCACCGGGACCCCATGCTGTAGCAGAGGCGACAAATGCGAAGGATACACCTGACGGTGCAATTCCATCGATCAGCAGTTGGTAGTTGGTCGTTGAAAGTTCATGCAATCCATCGTTTAACAGATAAAACGTCATGCTTTCGAATGCCGGAGCCGTGGGGTTATCATCGTAGGAAACCATCGCTGGGTCTCCTGCAAAGGTCACGCTTATTTCTCCAGATATCATCGCCTTACGGTCAGCCTTGGTGGTGACTTGAACGGCGTCGGACCATTCGTTAATCAGAAGGGAACTTGCACCGCCAGAGACCAGCAATGCCGTTATCAGCATAATAAATGAAGATGCTCCGCCGTCCGCCATGTCATCACCTCAAGCAAGAATATGGCCAACGGTTGTTGGTCCAACGGTCATTGAAATCCTGTCTTCTCCAATTGCACCAGCATCAATCCACTGAAGAAACAACGTTTCCCCGGAATACCAGTTGGTCGACGATATCGCCGAAGTGTAAATGGTGTCAAACTGTTCTGGGTTGGCTCCGTCAGTGAACACCCACATCTCATCAAAGTCAATGGTTAGCGTTCCTGAGTTGGTGAAGTTAGCATATACGGCAGCACCTAATGTTGCTGTCACGCTTGCAGTACCAGAGTTTCCAGCACAAGCGGTTGAACAGGTCGTAACAAGGGTCGGGGCGGAGGCGTAATTTCCGTGGCTGGTGATCACCACGTCAATAATTTCTCCACTTGACCCTACCGTGTACGTTCCTGCAAATCCACCGTTGCCTGTTGTGGTACTCAACGTTCCGTTTGTATATCCAGTGCCCGCTGTTGCGATGGTGGTGGCAACGACTGCCCCCTCCCATAGCGTAGCATCATCGATCGTAAAGGTTGGAATAGGCTCATCCGCATCGTCCAGTCGTTCAAGACCGGTATCGATTTGAGATGAAATGGATTGATACGCCATTGAAAAAACGACGAGCATCGAAATGCCTATGATCAATCCACCAATTCCAACCGATGCGCCCATTCACTATTCACCTCTAAGGAGTTCCATTTGGCGCCATGAAGACACAAGAGCCGAAAAGGTCAACAGTTCACGATGTGGGAGATGGTCTTCCAATGCTGTTTCAGGGTCACCTGGTTCAGCAAGTTGTACGATCGCCATAACGCTTGTACCTTCAGTATCTGTTAACATTCCTGAATCAATAGCCTTCTGAGTAAAACTCACTGCTGCCATGCCGGACATGTGGTCCAGCAAAAGTGCAGAAACAGTCGGAGCACCAATTTGATTTGCTGAGCCAGTAACTGTTGCTGCTGGTGCGTTCAAGAACGGATTAGCAGCGAGAGCTTGGGCTTCATACAATTCAACAAGAGGAGCTTCATCATGCTCCATCATTCGGGATTGTCCTCCAACTTCAACAACTTCTCCGCTGGCGGTAATGATGCGATCTCCTGCACCAGATTCGCCACCTTCGTCGTCGGAAGAAGATTCATCATCAGAAGATGAAGTTCCATCTGCCGAAGCTTGAGGAAGGGCTCCGTCTTCTAAGCGACCTTCAACCATTCGAAGAACGTCTTCCACCATGTCAAGACGACTGCTGATGAGTCGCTCAAGACCTGATGTATCCACCGTTGCGGGGGGAAGGTTCACCGGTGCGGCTTGTGGAGCAAGTGTTGCTGCCACGTTTGGTACGCTCTGCTGACTGTTAATCCGAGCTTTGGTCGGTCCAGGGGAAATGGTCCATGCATCTTCGTCGCTCAGCATTCCCTGTTCGGGAAAGGGGACTTGTTCAATGGCCACATTGGCCAATATCTTCAGTCGCTCTTCGCTTAACGATTGGTCTGCACTTTTATTTCCGCCTGAGATTCCACTAAATGGCCATGCCATATTCATCTCTCCTCTAAGCAAAATGCTTAGAAATCAGATAATTGGCTGGCCAGCGGTACCAGAAACTTCGAGCACTTGGTAGGTTGAACCGCTACCTTCAATGTGGATCCACATTGTTACAGTTCCCGCACCACAGTTGTTGGGAGTAACAACGAATGCGTATCCCGCACCTGGGCTAACAGTAGCCTGGGCGGCCCCGTTAACATCGTCCATGTCATAGAAGACGTGGTTGTTTGAGTCGACTGTATCGCTTTGTGTACCACAATACAATTGAACCACAACATCAGTATCTGCGACGGCAGTACTACCGGGTGCGAGCTTGACAAACAACATGTAATCGTTTGCGGCATCTTCAGAGCCAGCGTTTACCATGAAACGGGATGTGCTCTGCTTTGCGGTATCGTCACCGGTCTTCTGAGCATTTTGTTGAAGTTTTTCAGCGGTTTGAATGATGACTGCTGCAGCAACTGCGGCAACCAAAATCAAAGCGATAAACACGATCATAGCACCGATTCCGATTGCTGCAACTGTGTCTTCTTTTTGTGAATTATTTTTGTTCTCCATCTTTCATCACCTCAAATAACTGCAAGGCCTTGTGCGACCGTTGCATCAAATCGTTCGTATGTAAATCCTGCACCTGCAGAGTCAATCAAGAGAGTGACATCCGCATCGGTGGAGCAAGTTGGAAGAGCCATTGTGTACGAGTACATCTCGTTAGGAGCAAATGCAGCAGGGTTGCTACCAACTGTATTGATGTTGGCAGCAGCATTCATGTCTCCGTCATCTACACCAGCAGCACAAATTGCAGTCCACTTGACGTCCACGCCGGCAACAGTGCTGCTTCCGGCTGCAAGTTCAAGGGTCAAGACGACAGTGTTGGTTGCGCCACGGACGCCTCCAATAATGTTGATCTTGTTGGACATAGACTTTTGAGTATCGTCGCCAGTCTTCTGTGCATTTTGTTGCAATTTCTCAGCTGTCTGAATAATGACAGCAGCAGCAACCGCAGCCACAAGGATAAGGGCAATGAAGACAATCATTGCACCAATACCAATGGCCGCGATGTCATCGCGGTTTTCGTTCGTTTTTTCGTTTTTCATATTTTTCACCATTTTTGTTTTTTAACACTCGCCATGCGAGTGGAATGTGATAGGGTCAAGAAGAACCTCCTTGACCGAGGTTAATGCGAAGTGGCATTCGAATGATAGCGACTTCATCAGGAGCAAGTTGGCGTACAAATGGAAGTTCTTCAGCAGTAAAGCCTGCTGGAAGCCAAGGGGAAAGAAGAATTTCTGAGAGGGGTTCCATTGAACGATTTTGAGCCCGCATGGTGATGGTGATCTCTCCCGAACGCATCTCGTAAGAGGTTGCTACTGACAGTTTACGGGTGAGGGGGACATCTTCAGAAGTCATGCGGTAATCTGGCTTAATCTCAAATCGCAGCGGGATGTTTCCGCCAGGTGCAATAATTGGAAGGTCTACGTTCGGAGGGAATGCGGTCCAACCCTCTGGTACTGGAGGCTTGAGGCGTAACATGGGCATAGGAATTGGGCCATCGTTGATGATTCGGACAAGAAGGACCCCGGAGTCTCCGCCAGCAGGCCAACGTGTATCCACACCCATCCAGAAATGACGGAATAGGAAGGGGTTAAGCGTCGAAGAATTACCTCCAATAAGGTCTTCGAGGAGGTATTCTACTTCCTCCGTAGCTGCTCTGATGTCACCTACTTCCGCAGCCGCTGTGGATTCCCGTAGTTTGAAGAGGATGTGTTCAGCCTCGTCAAGACTGATACGCTTGTGGACCAAAAGTCGGTGAAGCATTGCAATGCTTCGGCGAAGATGCAAAACATCTTCTTCAAGAGATTCTAGAATGGACTCCGCATGCTTGATGTTTTTCTTTGCACGTGAAAGGTTGTGCATTCCGAGGTACACTTTAGCCTCTCCGAGGTCAAGTTCAGATTCTGTCAATGAAGCATTGTTTCGTCGGGCAGCCTTCCGTGCAATTCGTTCCAACGTTTGTGACGCTTCAAGAATGCCGGCTTCTCGTGAGGCGATGTCCTCTGCAGAGGATTCTACGAGATTCAATTCATCACCTTCAGACATCTGATTCCACCTCCGCCTCAATGGCTAGAGAGCCAATTTCGATAGGGGCCGGCACCGTGTCCTCTGGCTCCACAATCGATGCACTGTCATCGCCACGTGGACTCAGTAGCGAACTCAAATCCAATCCATCGTCTGCTAAATCGTTCAGCAAACGTGCTGGGTCGCCGAGGTCTCGCTCAATACGAATACTCTTGATTTCAGCATCGGTCAACCGGCCATAGAGGTTGCCGTACATCTTGTCTGCACGCTTGAGGAAATACCAAACTCCAATCATGATGACAAGGAAGTAGGACCCCATAACAACAAGGTTTTGCGAGTCGGCTGAAAGTTGTGGAGGGACTCCCAAAACAATTGCTAGCATACCAAGAACCGGGATTGAAAGAATGATTGTTAATTGGCGACGGCCGTCTCCTAATGCTTCAAAGTGGTCCGAATAAATCGTTGATATGCCTTTGCGGGCTCGTTGGTAATCTTCGTGAATGAGGCGGAATTCTTCGCTGCTCTTCCAAGTCATTCGCCAAATCCACAAGGCATTGAGAATCAAAATAGCTGGACCCCACAAGGGGACGCCTTGAACTTCGTAAGCAAATCCAAGATGGAAGGCAAATCCAAAACTCAGGACGCCGGCATACACTCCTCCCAACTGCCACTTTTCAGACTGCGAAGAAAGTCGGGTGAACGCAAATGATACGAGTGCCGCCACGATACATGCTACGAATGCAATGGACAGGCCTGGTGAGGATGATTGAACGTGTTGCACTACCAACTCTTGATCGTTGGATTCTAAGTTGTTGTCCCCCGCGTAAATAGAGGTAAGAGAGATGTTACAATTAGCTTCTGAGCGGACTTCCCACCATTCGATGGTATCTGGCATGATGGTCCATTCAAGATCCACCGATTGGCCAGCAGTAAGGATTGGAATCATACTTCCGTCTTCAAACCGTTGAGGAGCGGTAATGATGGCGATATCAGACCCACAGTCCATCTGAACAGAAACGCCAAGAGCGATGGCTGTACCTTTGTTTTTGACGGTCACGGAGTACTTGGCCTCTTCGCCTTCATACAGTCCATCTGAAAGTGGCCCATAGTCGACGATTGCAGGGTCAGCAAATACTGCAAGTTCGTAAGTGAAGGTAGCGTCGTCATAAACGGTATACGCTGCATTCTCACCAGGATGGTAAAGTCGCATCGTTAGATCCCAACCATCTCCTGGAAGAATGTCAACCCTTGGCGGCGTGACCTTCAGATAGATTGGCGTAGTGGTCTCGTATGCATTTCGCGTTGGTAGAGAAATTCTAGAATCAACTCCAAGCGATTCGGAACCACATTCTTGGGTCAAATCAAGAGGATATTCTGTATCGTCGACAACAATTGCAAACGACCAAGGGTGTAGAGTAGCATCTTGACCCAATGATGCGAAGTCGAGCAAACGTTCAGATTTACAAAGTTCTACTTCATAGGCCACCGGAACTGCTGGACCGTTTGGAATGTGAGAATAGGATATAGGGTATGTCTCGCTCATACCATCGCCGGGGTTAACCTTGGTATCGGAGACTTCAAAGAACCGGTTCATCGTGAGTTCGGTAAAGAATTCTGCACTTCCTTCAACATCTGTATCTGTCGGTATGAATTTTACCGCCAAGTTGGCTGCGAGGGTGAGGTCAGGCTCTGTATTGGTTGATTGAACTGAAAAGGTAAAACTGGTTGCACGGCCTTGAGGCAAAAGCAGCGTTTCAGGAGCGGGGCTGACGATAGCCCAATCTGTGGAGGGAGTTGCTAGCCCTCCCTTGAGAAGAGTATAGTCGACACTAACTTCGACATCACTGTTCCCTGTGTTGGTCAATTCAACATTCCAAGTACGGGTCCAGGTCGCGTGGTAGAACATTTCAGAAGGCCAGTCATCCGCCTCTACCATGAATAATGGGGCGACGACAAGATTGAAGCTGTGGGTACCCAATTCTTCGTAAGTGTCCGGTTTCAGGACACGAATGGTCACAGGGTAAATAGCGCCGTTTGTCAACTCATCATCTGCTCCAACTGAAGGGACTGTAATGTCAAGGGTGCCTTGGTAAAGTTCGTCTATTTCAAGGCTCAGCGAAAAGTTTGCATCGGTAACGACCCAATCGCCGTTCACCTTTGTTTCAACGATAACATCCTCATCGAGGTTTCCGTTGTTTGTAATTTCAAAGTCTACGGATTCCACCTTTCCGGGGATAACACCCATGCTTTCGACCGTCGAAATCGCCATTCCGTGGCTTTCGCCCATGTTTCCAATGATTTCAGCGGATATGAGAAGATCAGACTCGGGGTTTGAAACCCACACAAGCGCTTTGTAAATCTCATCGGCCCGTGCGTCTTCGGAAGGCGTCAGTCGAATCTTGATGGTTTCCGCATATCCTGCTCCGATTGAAAGAGTAGCAGGAGTCTCCATTGTGAAGGAGATCTCACCAGCATCTGCATCATCAATCCAAACCAAGAAATCCGCAGGAGTATTACCTACGTTGTTCACTGTAATTCTTGTTGTGAGGGATTCTCCAGCAGTAAGGTTGACCTCCTGGCTCGCAGGACTGAGGTCCGCGTTGACCTTCTCTCCGACCCGAATCGGGAGGTCGTAATGGGTGATGATCGTTCCAGTTCCAAGTTCTTCGACTCGGATTCTAAGATTCTCTATGCTTTGCGCAGGCGCAAATTGGTCGGTTGTTACTACGACAATGTAGTCGCTGATATGGGAATCTCCTAAAGTAGGATAATCAGCAACATTAGCTGGAACATCGAGGAGGGTGGTAGAAACGAGGGCCGTTGTTGACGAAAACGAAGCGACCCAATTTTCCGGCAAAGTATCTTCCATGACCAAGCGATAGGAGGTCATGTTGTTCCCCGAGTTGCCGAGGCTAAGAGGGAATTCGGTCATTTCGCCAACCACCGCATCCAACGGGCCGCCAGAGTATCCGTCTGCGCCAAGCACCGGAGGGACATTGAGGAGAAGCGTCTGAGTGATGGCTGAAGGGATGACGTTCGAACTTTGATGGACGGTCCCCAGCGTTGGAGTGGCAGTAATTGCGATGGAGAGTTGGCCCGATACCGGGTAATCATCGGCTGGCCCCTGAATGGTCAACATGGCCGATTCAGTATCGCCAAGAGACATGGTCGGGAAGGAAGTTGGAGTGAGACCGATCGCCCATCGTGAGGCTTCATCAAAGCCTCCGGATGAATCCGATGTGAACACTGAAGCCCCAAGGGAAAGAGTCGCATCGACTTCTTCGGTCAGGTCGCTCACAAGGTTGTGACGGACCTCAACCTCAAGGTCAAGAATTTCTTCTAAGCCGGTACCTGCACGCGCCGCCAGCACCTGTTCAACGCTCATGTCAATGGCCTCAGATGGTAGACCTGGGTCAACAATGATGACGGGCAGTATTTCAATCGGCGTTGAGCCCATACCAGGGAGTCCACCCAGTACAGATTGCGCTTGCACGAAGACTCCCATGGAATCTCCTGCACGGTTGTACTCGGAAGAGACAAGTGGATTCTTGATTGTAGGGGGGGTTACATCCAGCGACACGCTGACGGTCTCCCCCGCAGAAAGTACTCCTGTGACGGGGTGGGTGAACTCCAAGTCCCACCCCATGGCGTTTGTGGTTAGGCCAGCAGTGAGCGCAAACGAGCTTGGGGAATTTCCATCGTTTGTAACGTCAAAGAGAATCGGTGTTTTGGCGCCTGGAACCAGCATTTCGGTTGCAGCAGGCATGGTTACGGTGACGTCGTATGACTCGCCCGCCAAGACAGTCGTTTGCATGGTATACGAGAAACTGCTACCGGTCGAGGTGAGGGTCACAGTAACAAGGTCAGATTCGGTCCGAAGGGCCGTGCTGGGCACGTCAACTTGTACGAGAACTGAGGTCGTCACACCAGGAGAAATCGTTGCGGTGCTTGCAGGAGTTGATGTCGCATCAACCCATCCACTTGATGAAACCAAGCCTATGGAATAATCATCGCTCAGCAGTCCGATGTTCTTGACCAAATAAGTGAGCGTCGTCCCTTGACCGGGCTCAACACTTCGATCTTGAGCCGCAGTGACTTCAGCGTTGTAATTTGAAAATACAACTGTAAAGTCCAAGAATGGGACCTGTTGACTCCAGCCAATGCCGGATGCAGTCATTGTTCCGACGACTGCCCATTCCCCTGTGAGGGCCGTCGCATCAAAACTAAGCGAGACGATTGAAGGGGTGGCTCCGCCATTGTACAGGGAACCAGGCCTGATGATCGGAACTGTTGCAGATGTTTCTGTGAAGGTGTTGGCTGGATTGGAGGTGTCGGTGAAAACGAGGTCGTACGAGGCCGAGAAATTCTTGACCCCATCATTGCGTACGTTGATGTTGAAATCATGAACGGATTTGGACCAAACGACACTCGTCTGACCTACAGGGGGTTCTGGTATGTCGATAATGCTGGGGACCGATGCCGCTTGGTCGGTCGTCACATCAACCAGCAACTCTTCTTCATTATTTCCGTTGTTGATATCGGTGGTTGACGATACTTTGGCCTTTAGAATTTGGTTCGGGCCAAGGGTTGCGGTCCAGGCGAAAACAACGACATTGCTGCTGGAACCGCTGTTGATGACGCCCAAATCCGTGCTGTCGACTACAGTTTCCCCAGATGTGGAAGTACCTTGATGGTAGAGGGCGAGAGATGCCTGTCCTGCAGCGAGGCCATTGTTTTTAACTTGAATTCGAACGATGTGAGTTGCAGCTTCAGCCACCACAGAGCCTCCGTCCATGATGGAGCCTGCATCATCCAGAGTGAATGAAGTCACGATGAAATCCGGAGTCGAGCGGGCGCCTTCGTCGGCCATGGTAAGCGGTGCTAGGCTGGTAAAGAGCAGCAACCCAACCAAGAACAGTGGAGAGAAGCGATTAGACATTGCCTGTACCTCCACTCGGTTTGACAAAGCGATCGATGGTAACGTTCTTGCCTTGACGCTTCCATTGCGACAGCAATTGTGCTAGTAGGTGCTCGTGCTCGTCTTCGCTGATTCCCAATCGGCGTCGTTCTTCCCACAGAAGCAGTTGTTCTGTTCGGGTAAGAAGGGCATCTCTGAGGTAGAGTTCCAAGGTTCGCCGGTACGCATCTCGGTCCGAGATGGCGTAAACGATACCATCTCCGGGGACTTGGTCCGCTCTGTTTTGAATAAGATTCCCGAGCATGAGCGCTTCATCGTAGGAAAGGTGACGCTTGTCAAGGTCGGTTTGAATCGCACTGGCCACTTCTTGAAGCATGAACTTGGTCGTAGCACGCTGAATTTTCTTAAAATGTCGGCGTGCCTTGCGAGACATACGTGAGCCGACCATGCCCAAGACTGTTGCCCGCCGGTTATTGAAAGAATCGGTTCAAAACAGCGAATTGATTCATTGTGACTCGCTTTTCATGCACAATGCATAATCATAAAATCGGGCCACTGCGCACCCTTAGGGGCATCAAGAGGACAAAACGGGATGCAATGGGTTTAGGAGGACGGCCCCTTGCCTTTTACCATGAGCGACACTGTATCCCTTTCCCCAGGAGACCAATCTCCCGACTTTAGCGTAACTGACCAAGAAGGTAAGGTACACAATCTGAGCGATTATACAACGCAAGGTAAGCAGGTCATCCTCTACTTTTATCCAAAAGATTCCACCCCCGGTTGCACCACACAAGCCTGTGATTTCCGCGACAACATGGCTCGATTCGTAACTGAGGGCTACGTCGTTCTTGGTGTATCCAAGGACTCATCGGCATCCCATGGGCGATTCGTGGAGAAGCAGGAACTGAACTTCCCGCTTCTTGTTGACGAAGACCTGTCCCTTCACCATGCATTCGGCACATGGCGGCTGAAGAAAAATTACGGTAGAGAGTTCATGGGTTGTTCACGGTCAACATTTGTCATTGACTCGGACGGTGCGCTGGCCTGGTGCAGATACAACGTGAAAGCCAAAGGACATGTGGACATGCTCATGCGTGAGTTATCCCTCAACGATTGAGGCGATCTTGTGCCTCAACAACCGCTCGCTGGAGAACGCATTGACCTCGGAGACGGCGCCGTTGCTTGGTGGCCATGTCACATCGGCAAGGAGACCATCGTTGGACCAAACAGTTCCATTGGTGCTTTGGCTCACGTTGGCCAGCAAGTCAGCATTGGGGAAGATTGCAAAATCCAAGGAACGGCATACATTGCTGACCGCTCTGTGTTAGGGAAGAATGTCTTTGTCGGCCCCAACGCCACCCTGCTCAATGACCGATATCCGCCATCTGGCGATTCGACCAAGTGGGCTCCAATCCACATCGGCGATCATGCAGTCCTTGGGGGAAATGTCACGGTCATTGCAGGTTGCAATGTTGGCGAAGGAAGTGTTCTTGGCGCAGGCTCGGTCCTTACGAAAGACCTTCCAGCAGGCGAAGTGTGGGTGGGAAACCCGGCTTCATTCCTGATGACTCGAAAAGAGTACAACAACAAACAAGAGGCGATTTAAATGGATGAAAAATCAATTGTCACAGCATTTTTAGAACGTTGCAACACCTACGCCAGAGCATCCATTGCTAGGAAAAAGGAACGAGGCGATGATGAAGAAATTCCAAGATGGGAAGCTTATGTTGAATTCAATCAGCACGCTATTGAAGAAATTGCTGACGGGACACTGAATCGTTGGTTTGACGAGAACAATGAACACACTCCTCCACTCAACCGACTTGATGTTGATGCAATGACCCATGTTGAACGCAGCATATGGCTGAATAATGTGCTTTCACCACGGCCTGTTGTGATTGCGGGAACCCTTGATTCAAACGGTCAACGCAACTTTGCACCGCTCTCATCGGTCATGGCCGTTTCGACCGCGCCGCCTTACCTCACTGCTTCTTTTTCAGTCCACAAAGACGGGCGTCACCGAGATACGCTGACCAACATGCGCTCTACAGGCCGAATTCTACTCAACTTGATGCCGGCCACCCAAAGAGGTGTGGAACTGGTTGACGAGACAGCCACACCACTCCCACAGGGTGAAGATGAAGGAATGCTCATCAACGCTCTTGAAACCGTTGATTCACAACCGCTCTTGCTGTCGGAAGGGATCGCAGCCATCGAAGCAGAATACGTAGAGGAACACGAACTTCCCGGTGCCGTTGCGAGAATTGCGGTGATGCGTGTCACAGCAGTGTGGTTTTCCTCATCGACTGCACCAGCGGGAGGATTAGCGGTTCTGTGTCAGCATGGACGGGACGACATGACGCCTGCACCAACCGGATGGACAAAACGGGTGACCAAGCATTACGGCTGAACGTTAAGTTCCTGCCATACTCGCAGCAATCCATGACCCAATTTCGTCGTGCACTGCCAACCGAGCAACTGTTCAGATGAGGTGCAATCCGGAACCCGTCGTTTTGAATCGCCGTGATAGCCTTCAGTATGGGCGACCTCTACGTCCTGGTCATTTACAGCGACTTTGATACAACGGGCCAATTCAGCGATACTGACTTCTTCTGTGCTTCCAATGTTAAACGAGGAACCCGCCAATGGTTTGCCCTGAACGAGGTCAACATCCAATTCTCCAGCGAGAATAAAACCTTCAACAACGTCGTCAATGTGAGTAAAACAGCGTGTTTGCGTACCGTCACCGTGGATTTGGATGGCTTGTTTTGAACTCACAGCTTGGAACATCATTCCGATGACTTGGCCGTAAGCGTCACCAAGCAGCCTTGGCCCATAGGCATTGAAAGGACGAACGATACGGGCATCAAGGCCTGCAGCAACAGCGTGTTGCAGGGCCACTTCCCCGAGATATTTGCTCCCACCATAGGAATGCCGTTGGTGTTCATGTGCCGATGGAAAGGCCGTGGATGACCGCTCGCTTAGCGGCATGAGTTCCTCTTCTCCAAAGGCCTCTGGCGAAGATGCAAACACATACCTTGCATTCCATCGTTCAGCAGCAGCCAGCGTGGAAAGTGTTCCATTGATGTTCACGTCAATGACGTCCCTCGCCGCCTCGTGAAACCAACGTGTTCCGTTGATTGCTGCAAGATGATGAACAAGGTCAAAGCCGCCGAAGATAGCCTCACACGCCTTCAGCACAGATTCTTCGCGCACATCCCCTTTGACAAAAGTGAATCCAGGGACCTCATCAAGAGCACTGAGATGTTCTCGATGACCGCGGAATAAGTTGTCAACAGCAACGACTCGGTGGCCGTCGCTGACCAAGCGTTCACACAACGAAGACCCAATGAAACCCGCAGCGCCTGTCACCAGAATGCGTTTCGTCATGGGTCCACCTTTGCACGCTCAAGGACCGTTAGCGTCACGGTTGAGCCGCTTCTTCGCAGTTCAACCAAGTCGCCATTGTTGATCGCCAAGCAGGGGTCTTCATCAAATCCGTGACCGTAAGGAAGGTTTAGCAATGAACAGGCTGGGAGCGTTAATGCACACACGTCTCGATTGACAATCCCTTTGGGCCCCTTATCCGTATAGAGAAGCCCCATCAAAACATATGGAGCCACGGTAGAGCCTGACCCTTTAGGATAAATCAAAATCGTATCTTCGATGGCTTGACCGTCCAGTGGATGCCCTGTTTCCTCTATGACTCCGGTATCACGGTTGACGTAACCGAGGTAGGTAATGGGCACATCACTAACCATTGCAGGCCCCCTGACGACGAAATCATCTTGGGAGTTCAAGCCTTCACCCGACAGGCAAGCATCACCGGTTTGGTGGGTCTTGTTGCTTGCATGTTGAGGTTGTGCCTTCGCCTGAAGCGTTGGGCGCTCACCTGCGCTGAGCGTCGGATCAAAGGCGTGTAAAACGCATGCTTGAATGGGCATTACGCTGGTGGGCAACCGGTTGAGCCCGCTGGTAAGATAATGCTCTGCTTTGAGAGAGTTCGTGAGCAAGTGGTTGTATTTGCTCCGGTTGTAAGGTGTTACTTCGGGGCATGTGTCTTTGAGAATTAGAGCACCCGCATCTTCCAACAAATCCAACGAACCATCGGCTCGTGCAAGTTCGTAATTTTCACCCGAGGTGAACACCCATAGCCGATGGTCGGGGATACGCTTGCCCATTTCCATGTGGGAACGCACCGCAGAAGCCGTGGTTCTGATTTCTTCAAGGCTGGCCTGTGGACAACCGATCACGACCAAATCCACTTGTCCGGTCGGAGCCAATTCTTCGTACCTCTTCGCAAGGTCGTCTTCAGTGAAGGTCAACCTTCCTTGCCAACCTGCCTCCGGTGGAGTCCATCCATCCTCCGTTCGAATCAATGGAGGATCAGCAGAATGGCCATCAGCCCAAAGAAGGGCACAGCCGTAATTTGCCGCTGCAGCCGTCAAGGCTTTCTTGGAGGCGAAACTGATGAAAGACGGCAGACCCGTGACCAGAGGCATCGGCCCAAAAGGCATGTCCCATTCCGGCCGTACTTGCTTTCCAATCCAGTCGCCAAGTACGGACCAATCGGACAAATCCGTCAATTTTGCTTCAACATTGACCAACATGTTCGGCATTCGGTGTTCGGGCAAATGCAGGCCCCAGCGAGGAGCATATCCAGTCAGTGCAGTCGCAAGAGCAGAAAGTCCGGATTCTCGGTTGGTGATGAGAGACGTCCACGTGTTTGAAAAGCACACTGCATTGGATTCAGCCCAAGAAGCAATGCCCGAACCGTCGTCTATTCCACGGTCGTATGGGGTGCAGGAAAGGGTGGCCTGAATCCCAAGTTCTTCGTATGCCTGAATGATTTCAAACTGTTGTTCGAGGAAATGTGGCCACGCAATGTCCATTTCGTCCATCTTTTCATGGTCGCATCCTGCAGAATTAAGCGTGGTTGGAATTGCAACCCTACCGTCGCTGCTCGCTGAAAGGTCAGCCAAAAACTGACGCAAACCGTGACCTCCGGTAATCACCGAAACCCCAGAAACGTGGGCGTGTACTGCTTCAACAAACCCGTCAGCTTTAGCGGTTTCAGCGAGGTCAAGAACCAGCCGAGCGGCCTTTTGCCGAGTTGGCCCTTCCTCACCGTTGAGTTGACCGAGCAAACGCTTTGGGATGTCCATAATCCCTCCAAGACACGATGCTTCATCAATTCACCCCTTCAATGCAAAGATACGCTTCGTCAAATGATGAACGGGAACAACCTTGAATTGTATGAATGCAATACCCATTTTATGGAATCTCAGCGAGAAGAAGGACATTATGATGCAGGAAATCAAGAACAAGAAGACAACGATGAGCGTAATGAACATGAACGAGTCACCAGGAGTAAAATGTGGACCGTTCTTCATGTTCTCCTGTTGGTTTCCGCCCTGGTGCTAGCAGGGTACAACCATTTCTTACTTTCACAAGCCAATGACGGATGGTCTTCAGAAGCGATGTTGGTGCAGAGCCTTGAAGTTGAAGTCGGAGAAGTGTGCCCTGACGGTGGAACTGAACTTCAAGCAGGAGTTGACCTCAATGGTAACGAGGTGTTGGATTTGGATGAAATGTCTGCATCGGCCGTCTTGTGCAACGGCATTCAAGGGATTTCGGGGTCGTCTGGGCTCCCCGGAATTGACGGTACATCTGCACCCCACTCCATCATGAGCACTGCACACATTGCACCCGGAAGCAGTGAATGCCCACCGGGCGGGGCTACCATCAGCACTGGAATTGATGAAAACCTCAACGGGATTCTCGAGGAGGAAGAAATTGAAAGCACCCACACGATATGCAATGGAGTCAATGGAACTTCGGGAACCAACGGCCAGCATGGAAGCGATGGAAATCTTGGTGTTAACGGATCATCAGCCCTCATCGAGCGGCACGATGCCCCTGCATATCTCTGTCACGAGGGGTTCATTCTCTTGTTCGGAGTTGACGATGGACGAGGAGAAGGAGTCGCCAATGACGAACTCCTGAACATGGATGAACTTCGCGCTTCGCTCAAGTTTTGCTTTTCACCACTGATCTCGGAACGCATCACCGATATTTCACAGGGAGTAGCCAATAGCCTCACCATAGGCTGTGAACACGCAGGATTTCTTCCGCATTCACATCAATTTATTTTCGCAGCCACCGATGGCGTGAACGGATGTGAACTGTACATGAGCGATGGAACAGGGGAAACTACGGAATTGTTAGCCAACATCAATCCGAGTGGAGAAAGTTTACCCGGAAGGGACATCGGATTCACCTACCTCAAAGAATCAACCACGGAAGTCCTCATTTTCGACGCCGACGATGGCGCAAATGGACGGCAAATTTGGGTGACCGACGGAACCCAAGCGGGTACCTACGCCCTCGGAGCAGCTCTCTTGAATCAGCCCGTGCATTGGATGGACGGAATCGTTTTTCGTTCAACAAATGGTGACCTCCTTTGGTCCAATGCTACAGAGTTGATTTCCATTCATCTTCATCCTTCTTGGGAGGCCTCGGTTTCAACAACGGTTGGGAACGAATTAGCAGCCCTCTCTTCGCTCGCCACCAGTATGCTTCATGGGGACGGCAACAATTTGTGGTTTAACGCAGAAGATGCAAGCGGTGACGATGAACCCTATCGGTTGAACTCAGAAGGACAACTGACCAAATGGGACCTGAGCCCTTCAGGAGGCACGGCGGTGACGAATTGGGTCAGTCACGAACAAGACTTGTTCGCAGTTGCTCTACGAGGGAACGTGCGTCAGGTCGTTCATTTGATGGACAACGGCACATCTCAATGGTTGACCAACCTCGCCCCATCATCGGGAGATTCCCACATTGCCGAAGGCCTTGGGATTCACTTACTGAACAACACATTGGTCTTTGATGCCTTGCTTTCGGGAGCCGACGCAACGCTGTGGGCCACCAACCTGAGCAGTGGGCTGACCAGCCAATTATCAACGTCTCTGTTCGCACCAGGCGGAACGCTTGGAGGATTTGTATCAGGACATCGCATGATGTTTGACTGCTTCACGGCAGCACATGGAACCGAACTTTGCTCAACTGACGGAACTGCGAATGGAACATCGCTGATTCAGGACATGACTCCTGGCGTGAGCTCTTCAACGCTGGTTGATGCAGTACCACTGAACGGTGAATGGTTGATTCTCTCATCGGGAGAAGATGAATCCGTTGTTCATGGCGTATCGCTTTGGTCAACGGACAGCAGCGGCATGACCGTGCAGTACAATCCATGGCCTGGGGCCTCGAATTCATCACTTGGTGGGACCTATGGTTCAATTCTCCTCACGACCACACAAGCATTTTTCATCGCACATGACGGAATGGCGGGCCATGAATGGCATCGCTTCAGTCACGGTGAACTCTCGGACGATTGGTTGGTGCTCAGCGTGCAATAAGCCCTGGATTGCGCCCGATACAATACGGACACGATTCACCGATGGTGTAATCGTCAGAGGCTTGTTCATCCGATGACAGAGGCTCTCGACATGCAAAGCAGACCACGACCTCAGTTTCTTCAAGTTCGGGATTAACGGCCACACGCTGGTCAAAAACAAAGCAATCACCGTTCCAATGAGAGCCTCCAACAGCCTCAAAGTAACCCAAGATGCCGCCTTTGAGTTGCTTGACTTTGCTGAAACCTGCATCGATCATAATGGCGCTGGCTTTCTCACAACGGATCCCTCCTGTGCAAAACATAACGATTTCTTCGTTTTTCATTGACTCCGGCAGTTTTGAAATCGCTTCAGGAAAGGCTCGAAACGAACGAATGTCAAGTTCAATAGCATTTTCAAACGTTCCAATGCGCAACTCGTAATCGTTGCGTGTATCAAGAACATGAACCGGAACACCATTGTCCAGCATGGACTTAAAGTCTTCAGGTAGAATACCTTCTCCAGTAAATTCAGCAGGCTTGATGTCTTCCATCCCTACGGAGATAATCTCATTCTTTTTTCGGACATTCATGCGATTGAAGGGTTGATAATCAGTAAATGAGAGTTTGAGCGGGATGGCTGTAAAGCGTTCATCTCGTTCAAGATGTTCTACAAATCCTTCAACGGAACGTTCAGTTCCAGCAATAAAGAAGTTAATTCCCTCCGGGGCGAGAAGAATGGTCCCTTTCAGCCCCAAGTCTTCACAAACACTGCGATAATATGTTTGTAATTCATCTCGGCCCTCAAGATTCACAAAACGGTATCCCGCAATGTTGTGAATTTGTCCGGCCATATTACGCCGTCATGCTCTTGCTTCTTGACTCCACCGACGCTAGAAAGAATTTCTCCAATCGTGGTGGGAAGCCAACGGTCTGCGCCATCCTTGCCCGAAGGCACGAGAGGTGACACGAGGGGCTGGAGCCATCTGCCAGCGCTTGTGTTCATTTCGCTCCAACCGTGACAACACGTCTGCGACCATGGCCGCTTCATAACCGTGGTCAATCATTTGTTCTGCATTCATCCCCAATTCAATATGGGCTCTCAGAAGTTCGTCCAAAAGGGCATAAGGAGGCAAGGTATCCTCGTCGATTTGGTCCGGAGCAAGTTCAGCAGAGGGGGGTTTTGTAAGCGTTGATTGGTTCACTGGTGGTGCATTTCCCGCATTGACTGCACGACGATTGAACAATTCCGCCATGGCGTAAACCTCCATTTTGTAGACATCACCTAAAGGAGCGTACCCTCCAGCCATATCGCCGTACAGCGTACAATATCCCTGAGCAATTTCAGATTTATTTCCAGTGGTGATGGCCATGCTGGATTGTGCGTTGGCGTAACCCATCACGAGAAGGGCGCGCAAGCGTGCCTGAAGATTTTCCCCCGCCACTGCATGTCCGTCAACCAGCACTGATCCAAACTCAATTTCCGTTGCCTGATGCATGCTATCAATGGAGTGAACCCGATGATGCATCCCAAGGGAAGTGGCTGTGTATTCTGCGTCATCAATGGAATGCTGCGAAGAATGCCGACTCGGCATAGCCAAACCGGTGACGTTGGAAGGGCCGAGGGCTGCAACCGCAACGCATGCAGCCACGGCTGAATCAATTCCACCAGAAAGTCCTAACACGATGGAAGTAATTCCAGATTTGCGACAATAATCCGCCAATCCAGTGACCACAGCGTCTGTGATGTCCTCAATCGTTTGTTCTCCTGGGAGGTCTGCCTCGCTCGGTTGAAGCATGATGATCTCACTTTGACCGATGGAGAGGGCGTCTTCTGCAGAACTTGTCACCCAAGTACAGCCTTCTGGGTCGTTGAGGTCAATGAGCAACACACCCTCCTGCCATGAGGGAGCAACCACTGCACGACCGTCAGGCCACGCCACCATACTTCTCCCATCAAACAGCAAGTCATCGTTTCCTCCAACCTGGTTTGCCAACAAGAAGGGATGGTTGAGAACAAGGGCTGCGTGACGAGCAACCTCCAAGCGAGTGCTGAATTTCTCACTGTGAAAAGGAGAGGCTGAGAGGTTCACTGTGGCATTGATATCAACGCCTTGACGGCACCATTCCGCAATGTGTTCAATGGGGTCTTGTTCGTATGCAGACGGTGTTTTTCCAGCCGACTGCCAGGCATCCTCGCATACCGTAACACCGAGGGTCATCCCTCCTATGGAACGAGCGAGTCCTGAGCGGTTTTCTGCAGCAAAATATCGAGCCTCATCGAAGACATCATAGCTCGGGAGAAGTTGCTTTTGCGCAACAACTCGTGAACTCTTATCGGCGGTGATGGAAGCAACGTCGGGCCCGCAACGAATGACGCCGTTGGTCGGTAGTGAGCGGGCATCGGCAGGGGGAATTGGTGTCCCGACCAGCAAAGGTATGGGGGCTGCGAGATCAAGAGCCGTATCCAACGACCGTTGAACGAAATCCTGTTCGAGCAAAAGGTCACGAGGTGGATATCCGCATACGGCCAATTCGGTCGAAATACCAACGGTTGCCCCTTCTTCGTGAGCCTGTAGAGCAAGCCGAGACAGGCGAGTGGCGTTACCGTCCAAATCGCCTACGGTAGCATCCATTTGCAACAGTGCGATGATGCTCATACATTCACCTCAAATCAAGGATGTTTGACAATTTCGCCATCAGCGTCTTTGTACCACCATTCATTCGTTGCCTTATCGTGATACCACCAGTAACCATCTGCACCTTTGACCCAGTCGGTTTCAAGGCTTTCAGCAGATTGTTGGACATCACCAGCATCTGTATTGTCATCGTCCTCATAGTCATCCTCTTCATCGTCCTCAAGTTCCGAGGAGTATTCGTCCCAATCGTACGCTATCTTTGAACCTTGATTTACAGTCATGCGCTTCATCATGACCAACAGGGTAATGATCACGGAAAAGAAGAGAAG
Source organism: Candidatus Poseidonia sp. (assembly GCA_029250625.1). Taxonomy (GTDB): domain Archaea; phylum Thermoplasmatota; class Poseidoniia; order Poseidoniales; family Poseidoniaceae; genus Poseidonia. The sequence goes on from JAQXEX010000048.1 coordinate 27,935, forward strand.
ACCGGTAATGGTTCCGATAATGGGATTCACGTCCCCGAATACTTTCTCTCCCAAGGATGGTTCTACTGCAGCACGGACGTCCACGGTGGGGCCACTGCTGGTTGCGCCATTATCGAGCGTTGCAACGACCCATTGAACACCTGGAGTGGTTGGTCCCCAGTCCAAGGTTACAAGTCCAATACCACCCGCTTCAGCAGTGACGGACGTACGTTGAATCAACTCACGAGTTCCATCAAACTCAACCGACTCAAAGATGACATCGATTGAGCCAGCGAGGGAACCTGTGTTCTCAACCTCTAGCTGAACAGATGTTGTTTCACCAACATCAATCAACAGCCGTGAATAAGACAATGCAGACGGTGAAAGTTCGAATTTCGGTTGGAGCCATTCCATATTCCAGGTAGAAATCATGAGGCCACTCGGTTCTCCTCCAATACTGAGAACTTCGTTGCCAGCAAGGTCACGACCGTCGATTCGAATGGACACAATCATTCGGTCCAGCATCATTTCGTTGGTGATTTCAGTCAGGTCCATGTTGGCATAAACCTCCAAATAATTACCATCGATTTCGTCTCCAAGCAGACTCATCGGAACGCGTCCTGAACGAAGTGTATCGCCGGTGAGGAAGTCTTCAACACGCCAAACCAACTCCAACGATTGGACGTCCAAGCCACCCAATTCTTGGAGAACAACACGGACTTCATGGTCATCCCCACCAAGGATGGCCAAAGGTCGGGGCGAGAGGACTTCAATCGGCTCTGGACCGGTTCCATCAACTCGAATCCAGCGGACTGAATTTTCCTTATCGGTGAGGTCCACGCCTTGTCCTTCAAGGCAAGCCACATTCCATGTTAACGAGAATGAGCCAGACACCACAGGCGCTTGTAATTCAACCGACCAAATACCATCAATCGCCGTTGCTCGAGCCGTTTGTCCAGCAAAGAGAACTTCAACATCGCAGTTGAATTCTGGAATCGTGTGGGTCTCGACAAACTCCAGCGCCCCAGATACTTCCATTTGAGTCAATGGCGTTACACGAGCGCCATCGCCGAGGAAGGAACCAGAGGTCAAGAAGAGATTGACGGTTTCATCAGGTACACCCAAACCAGCAGAGAAACGCCATCGGTGTTCAGGGAATGTTTTCACGGACTCTTGTCCTGCTCGGTCAACTACTCGAATTGAAGGTTCACGGCGGTTATCGCCCAAATCGGGCGTGTTCCATCCGAACTGCAGTTCAACATTCAACAACATGTCCTTTTCAAACGGACTTGCAGGGCCATTTGCACCCATCATCTCGCAATCTGAAATGAATAAGTGTAGCGATTCTGTAGTACAGTTGCCGGTATTGAAATCCCACACGATGGACATGGGATCACTGCCTTGATTCTGGGCGAGTTGGACTTCTACGATCGCAAGGTCAGAGCCACCGTTGGGTTCGGTAATTTGGATGTCCAATTCATAGGATTGTGCTGGGTGAAGCCATGCTTTTCGGCCACCCTGCCATGCGAATGCATCAGCCGCGAGCGAAGGTGCTCCGTCAACAGCGAGCTGGTAAACGAAGAGTTGTTGACCTTCATCTGAGTTCCCCCCATCAAGAATCGAATAGCCAGACGGGTCGGTCCCTTCAATGTAGACTGCAACTTTCTGTCCTAGACTCGCTGCGGTGTCGTCAAGCATGAGCGTGTAAACACCGGTAATTGACGTCAAATCACTCGGCAGAAGTAGGGACTGTGAATTGTATTCACCCTCGTCAGGCCATCCGTTGAGGTTTGCATCGTCAACCCATTCTTTCCAGACCATAGCGTTCACATCGGTTGGTAGAACGGGTTGGTCGGTGATGGTAACTTGCAGAACTTGGGTTGGACTTGGGGTGCGGTGGTCAAACCGTTCAACGGAAGAAGACATCACACGCGGTTTTACCGAATCCACGGTGAACATACGAGACACTTCGGCAGGTTCAATGATGGTTGAGCCATTGAGGGCTTCGAAACCAACCGTCCAAGTCACATCGGCATACGTGAACGGAATGTTGAGCGTTGTATTCCAATAGGTTCCATCCAGTGAGGTCGTGTTCAAGAGTTCGTTTCCATCACGATAGAGGGTCAATTTCGCATCACCGTCTTGGAACGCTTCGTCTGTTGAAAGCCCCTCAAATCCAATGTTGACGGAGACATTCATTTGTTCGCCACCTTTCAGATATTGTCGGTTTTCAGTAAAGAGGCCGAATTGATTCGAGAATTCAACCGACTTAATTTCAAGGTCGTTTTCATAGCCCTGCGTGCTAAAGTCGCCCCATGTGTGTGAAAATGGAATGCCGATTACACTGTTTTGGAGGACCACCCGCGATGTCGCTGTGACCAGCATTTCATCGTCCCACATCGGTCGCAATCGGAACGTGATGTTCGTGGTCACCGTTGTACCGTCTACAATCGATTCAATCGGCATGGTTGGGTGTAGTTCAACCAAATTAGAATCAAGAAGCCCTGCAGGAGAACCACCTGCTGCTGGGAAAATCCAAACGGCTTGGTGGGTCGAACTGAACACATCCAGTCTGTGGTGCGCTATTGAACTCCCCAGAATTTCGTATTCTGTGGTGATGGTCTGCCACTTATGGCTGGGCGTGAGGACGGTTTGAACATCTAGCATCTCACCGTTTTGCAGGGTGACTGCGCTTGAGGTAGCCACTTGAACAACCTCAACGGTCAAGCCACCGCGTTCAGTTGCAAGGAACGGCAATGGAACCGATTGAATTCCACCGATGTTGGGCACCGATGTTCGTGCTTGATTGAGATTCATGACAAAGGGTGAGTCCGCATCGGCCACGAAGTTGTGTGACGCATTGTAGGTGGCTCGCAATCCTCCAAGGATGACCGTTCCTTGCCCCGCCAATTCGATTCGAACCTCTGTGAAATCAGTACCTGCAACAGAAATCGTATTCCCAACAGTACCCAGTTCCTCGACCAAGGCGGAGAATTCACCTGTTGTCAATACGAACGTGTCAGCTGAGTTGGATGAGGAATAATTGGCGATAGGTGTATTTTGAACGAAGAGAGCGACATCGTTCATCTGGCCGTTTTCCACGAGATAGCTGAAACTGAATGATGTCAAATCATCGGAAGGCACCAATGCCTTGACCACAGCGGCTGAGCCCGCACTCAGGGTCACTTCAGCTCGTTCTTCGGCATTACCAAACCGGTCCTGAGAGCCCCAACTTCCCACGCGAGGTTCGCTCCTACCCCATTCAAAGCGGCCATCAAGATTGACGTCCAGACCTGCTTGGGACGGAATTTGACCGCCGTAAAGGCCTACTTCGGTGCTTTCAAGGTACCAATATGAAGCATTGCTCATGTTTCCGTCGGCTGGAGGCAGTGCGGAAACACGAATTTGGAGCCCCACAGATTCAGCATCCACTGTCGGATTGTGTGGTAATGTGACGACCGTCCAAGGATCCATCGGATGATGACGTATCTCGAATTGTGCATCGGTAGCAATGGCATCAACCTCAATGTCATAAAGTGTTGAACTACCAAGGAACCATGGCGAAGTTACAGAATCAAAACCATCGCCATAGACGGTGTTTGATATTCGCTCATCAATCCTGACTTCAAACGTGCTCGTATCCAAGGTAAACCATTGGGAAGAGGTGGTGTTGAAGGCTTCCAAGTTCACGTTGACGGTGTTGATTCCAGGAATTGCGTTGGCCAGTGAAAGACCGTTGATTGCCCGGCTTACAACGGGGTTGGCCGAATTGCGGGAGACTTGCCCGGAGTGCAGAACTCCACCGGAGGGGTTCACAATTTCCCAAGAGGCTCGCGTGGCTGAAAAGGTAGTGCTTGGATAACAAGACCCAAAGATGACCATGTCAAGTGTTTCCTCTCGGAAATAACTGTCTTGAGTCGCAAAGACATCAACTGACGAAAGGGATGGGTCGGATATGCATGGATTTGCGGCAAAGAGTGGACTTGTGCCGCTCCCCGTCCAATTAACCGTTGAAAACGAAGCATTTGACCAGGCCACTTGAGTGTAGCCTGGCGATGTTGGACGAAGGACTTCGTAGACGGTACGGAAGGTGTAATCCTTTGGAATGGTGTTGTTGAGTTGTGAAGAGAAGACATTGAACGAGGTGTATGCACTTGAGACTCGGTTTGTAGGATTGGTCTGAGAAGTACCCGAGGCCACCGTTGTACCGATGTTGTCTACAATGGACCATTGAGCACGAATTGGCATTCCAAGCGCGTTGCATTTCAGAATCATGGTCCCTTGGAACGATTGGCTGAGATTGAAAACAGGATATTTGGCAAACGACAGAATGTCTGCAAAAGAGTCATCTATACCACAGCCGCTTGCTGAAGTGTTGACGGGTACATCTTCAATGAATACTGAACCGTTAAGTTCCCAACCTCGTTCAGTTGGGGGTTCTTGGAACGAATCCATGCGGGCACCATCGCCTGTTATGGAGTGGACGATAGGAATTCCTGCTGGCGCCCCAGTGAATTCCAGATGGAGGCGGAATTCGTCGATTTCAGTGTAGTCGAGGAGATCGACTGGAATCGTCGCTTGGTTTGTCCCTTTCATCCCAGGAACAACTTCTCCGGAACTGTCGAGAATGGACCAATTAAGATAAGCCCCTGTTGGTATTTCTGCATCGATAAAGAATGGGGCATAGGTGTCTTCCGCCAGTGGCTGAGTCACCCCGTTTGCATGACCAAGGGACGGGCTTGTCCAGTTGGATTCTGGAGGGGTTGCGATATGGACGTCATCAACGAACCAGAAGTCGCAACATGTCCCGCTGCCTCCACTACCACCGGTTTGATGGATTCTAAACTGGGAATTCGCATGGAGGGCTGCGGCTGGAAGGGTTGTCATGTACTGGAAATTACTGGTAGAGGGGCTGCCTCCGTTGAACGTTCGGAATGCAGTCCACCCGCCAGCCGCTGTTTTGTATTGAAACTGCAGGTTTTCATTCGAGTCCGGTGTTTCGCCGCATCCAGATCGACCTTCGTGGACCCAAGCATGGAAGGGGACATTAGCGCCTCCTGCAAGATTGATGACGGGTGAAGTTGCGTAGGTTGAACCGCCATAGGTTCGAACTGAACCTCCACTGGACCCGTTAAAACCGCAAGAGGGGCTGGTGACCCTCGTAGCGAGGTTGTTTGAAAAGGTCCAACCGTTGTTGTTGGCATTGAAATCCCAAAGATTTCCGGCGGTTGACGCAGTGAGCCGGCCATTCAATACAGAGGTTCCGTTGACAATGGCGTCCGAGTGTTCCCAGTCGGTCGAGTCTTCCCAAACGAAACCTGATTGAGTGGGCAGCGTCTTTGGTTTGAAATTCAATTCTGCACTCGTTACCGGCTCGTCGGCGACCAAATCCAACTTCAGGTTGGAATTCATAGTTGAGGAAACCGTCAAATCGGTACTTGAACCTGCACCAACGTGGCTAGGATTGACTTCGTCAAGGTCCACCTCATCACTGGATAAGGGATTCCACACGAGCGTGGAGGCCCAAGTGCTGAACAGAAGCAATGTGACGAGAATCAACGCTTGACCCCTCGTGGACCTATCCGCCATGCCTTCCGGTATGCATTCAAGGACTTGAAACATACGCCTCAAAATGTTTACTTTCCACGCCCGTTTACGAACAAAACATCCCTGTTACCCATTCCGTCTCAGACTTGCATCAAATGAGCTGTTTTGGGAGTGAGGTTGAAAACAAGTTCTCGGGTGGAAGGAGCATGGCTCAACCCTCCGCAGCAGGTGAACTGGATGCTGTTCGCTTGGAAAACGAACTGTTAGAGCAATGGAAATCAGAACAAGCCTTTGATTCCTCCATTCAAAATCGTAAGGATGGAGCCCCGTTCATTTTCTTAGAAGGACCGCCTACCGCAAATGGAAAACCAGGCATCCACCACGTCGTCGCTCGAACGTACAAAGATCTCGTTTGCCGATGGAAGACCATGGAGGGATTCAAGGTTGAGCGAAAGGGAGGATGGGACACCCACGGATTGCCTGTGGAAATTGAAGTCCAAAAGCGCCTTGACCTCATGAGCAACGAAGCCATCCAACAATTCGGCATGGACGCTTTCAATCAGGCCTGCAGAGAATCCGTTTGGACGTACGAGGCTGCTTGGAGAGAGATGACCGAACGAATGGCGTATTGGGTCGATTTGGACAACCCCTACGTCACACTTGACAACAATTACGTTGAGTCGTGTTGGTGGGCACTCAAGCAAATGTTTGACAAAGGCTACCTCTATCGCGGTCACAAAGTTCTCCCATATTGCCCTCAGACCGGCACTTCATATTCAAGTCACGAAGTCGCTTTGGGATACAAGGAAGTTGAGGAACCATCAGTTTATGTGAAATTTAAACTGACTGACGAAGATGCTTCCATTTTGGCATGGACCACCACTCCGTGGACCCTTCCTGGTAACGTCGGCCTGGCGGTTGGACCTGAAGTGACCTATGTTCGCTGTCGGGTCAAAGAAGCAGCAGGTGAGTCATGGACCGGGTCTGGAGGCGCTGATGTCGGTGAAGAACTCATTCTCGCCAAGGACCTCATGAAGGAAGTGCTGCGTCACCATGTTGAGATCATTGAAGAATTCCCAGGTAGCACGCTGGTTGGACGTTCTTACGAACCGTTGTTCCCTGACGCCGTACCACGCAAGGACTCGATGACCGCTTGGACCGTTTTAGAGGCGGATTGGGTCACAACAACTGACGGTACTGGTGTCGTCCACACCGCAGTCATGTACGGTGAGGACGATTACAATCTTGGGATGGACGCCGGACTTCCAGCCCACCATACCGTGGGAATGGATGGTAATTTTATTGAAGGGACCCACCCTGAATTGGATGGAATCTACGTCAAGGATTGCGATGCAACCATCATCGGTCTGCTCAGCGCAGCTGGCGGTTCAAACGGAAAAGGACCGAAAAGTGGATTGCTCTACCGAGAGAAGGAGTACTCCCACGACTACCCGCACTGCTGGAGAACCGACCACCCCTTGCTTTACTACGCCATGGATTCGTGGTTTGTACGGATGACGGCAGTCAAAGAACGGCTCCTTGAATTCAACGACGAAGTTGAATGGGCTCCGGATTGGGTCGGAGAAGGTCGATTCGGTGAATGGCTTCGCAACGTCAAAGATTGGGCCATTTCCCGGGAGCGCTATTGGGGCACTCCCCTTCCCGTATGGCGAACTGAAGACGGCAAAATGAAGTGCATCGGTTCAATTGCGGAACTCCAAGAGGAAGTCGCAAAGGCGGTCGCAGCGGGTATTGAGAATCCCGAATGCCCCGATGATGTTGACCTTCACCGACCGATTGTTGATGGTTTCACACTTCTGTCTGACGACGGCCAACCCATGCACAGAGAACCCTTCGTCATGGACTGTTGGTTTGACTCCGGCTGTGCTTCGTTTGCTCAGTGGCATCATCCCTTTGACGGCGGAGAACAATTTGATGCGTCATTCCCGGTTGACTACATCTGTGAAGGTGTTGACCAAACACGAGGGTGGTTTTACACCCTTCTCGCCGTCTCAACAACCGTGTTTGACAGTAAAGCGTACAAGCGTTGCCTCTCACTCGGATTGATTCTTGACGCTGAAGGAAAGAAGATGTCCAAGTCCAGAGGAAACATCGTTGACCCGTGGGACCATTTCAATCGTGAAGGAGCTGACGCTACACGCTGGTACATGGTCACTGCTGGTGCGCCATGGAATCCTTTGAAGTTTGATTCAAACGGTGTTCGTGAAACCTATGCAAAGATGTTCCTCACCCTGTGGAACGTGTACAAGTTCCATGCCGATTATGCAGCTTTGGACGGGTTTGACCCCGAATCATCCAGCAGCGACCCAGCCCAACGCCCGGAGTTGGACCGATGGGTTCTATCACGTTTGAATACAGTAGCCACCGAATACCACGATGGTTTCGTCAACTGGCAGTTCCACAAAGCTTGCCGGGACTTGGAAGATTTCATCGTTAACGACCTGTCAAATTGGTACGTTCGTCGAAGCCGTCGCCGGCTGTGGGATGAAGCAGAAAGTGGAGACAAATTGGCCTGCCAGCACACGCTTCACGAAGTGCTCACAACGCTGTGCCGCCTGATCGCTCCGGTTTCTCCTTTCATGGTTGACATCATTCATCGGAATCTAACCGGTTCAGCCGTCCATCAATCCGATTGGCCGCTTGGAATACCGGGTACAATTGAAGGAGCTACTGCTGACCATTGGGACGAAGCAGCAGCCAAAGCCACAGCATCCCTGCCGCCCCATGACCCTGCACTTGAGGCGTCAATGAATTTGGTACGGGAGCTCGCAGAAGCCGGCCGAAGGGTCCGCATTGACAACAACCGCCGACAACGACTGCCGTGTTCCAAAGGATTCATTGTGGCTGGCCCTGATTTGTCTGCCTTCCACGACTTGCTTGCAGAAGAACTGAATGTTGAATTCATTCAAGTTGAAAACGACCTTGACCGATTCCAACGCATTGAACTTGCTCCGAATTTCAGAGCACTCGCTCCAAAGGCCCGTGCTAACGTTAACGATGTCGCAAACGCCATCAAATCAAGCGAGGATCCTGTGGGCCTTCTCGCTGAAATAGACGCAGGAACGGCGACCATCATGGACATCGCCATCGAGCGTTCGGACGTTGAAGTCAAGCGAGTTGAACGAGAAGGTTTTGCCGCCCAGACCGTAGAGGTTACCCACGGTGAAACAACATCGCACGTGAGTCTGGTGTTGGACATGAACGACACGCCTGAACTTCTCTCAAAAGGAATGGCTCGTGATATCACTCGCCGGGTACAAGCCCGTCGCAAGACGCTTGACCTCGCACTCGAGGCGACCATTGAGTTGGAAGTTTGGATGGAGAATGCTCCTGCGATGATGGCTGCAGATGAAGAATGGGTGGCCACCGAAACCCGTACTGCAGCGTGCGTCTTCCATCCCAAAGGGGCATCACCTCCTGCTGGTGCTGAACGTTTCGAAGTTGATGGGACCGTTGTCCACTTTACCGTTGTTTGAGGGATGCCCATGCGAGTCGTTTCGCTCGTACCAAGCCTAACGCTTACTCTGTTTGACCTGGGTCTTGATTCCACATCTATTGTTGGGAGGACGCCGTGGTGCATTCATCCGGCAGCCCAAGTCAAGGACGTCCCCGTTGTTGGAGGTACCAAAACACCTACCCTCTCAAAAATCAAAGCAGCCCAACCAACGTTGGTGGTGTTGGACCGTGATGAGAATCCAAAAGCTGTTTATGATTGGTGCGTGGAACAAGGATATTCTACCTTTGTCTGTGATGTCAAACACCCAAATGCGGTCCCAGCGATGTTGCGAGACCTCGCTTCCAAAGTCAACTGCGTAGCGCGTGGAGAAGAACTCGCTCAACGTGTTGAGGCCGCCCTAAGCGTAGTGGACAAAACCGTGTCTCGTGGAACCGTTGTCCCCATGATTTGGCATGAGCCCCTCATGGCTGCTCAATCGGGAACTTACGCTGCAGGCATGATCCAAGCGCTTGGCTTCAAGGTACCCGAATTTGAACCGAAAGGTACCGGGTACCCAGTTGTGAATGCAGAAGCCCTCAATGAGCACGGTGTTGAGGGCATTCTACTCTCAAGCGAGCCGCATGAGTTCGCTCTGGAAGAGGGTGAAGCAATTGCAGAAACCATGGAATCGCTCAGTGGAATACGCCCATGGGTCTTGTGCATTGACGGGGAAGCTTTGACTTGGATGGGTTCGTTTACTGCTGAAGGTTTCATCAGACTTCAGAAGGAATTGTCATCATTTTGAGCATTATCCTCAAAGCGACGCCTTCAAATCACGCCGCATGGACGGACATTCATGCAACGGGCTTTGTTGAGTTTAGCACTGGTATGTTCCATGCTGCTTGCGGGTTGTTTTGGCGATGGTGCTGGAACGGTTGAGGATGAGAACATCTCCTCAATTTGGGAAAGTTATGAGCGAGTCGATGCGCAATCTCACGACTTAGAGGCCAACTTCGTCACCGTAGACCTGCGAACCAATCAATCAACCAACACCACATGGGCTGTCTTTGATGCAACCTATGGAGGAAACTGTTGCGAACATTACCTCGCCACGTCAATTGAAGGACAAATCATGAACATTGGCGGTGAATATCCAGTGTATTCCGCAGACCGTGGCCATGAATGGGACACTTACATCCCGGGTGCACTTCCCGATGCTCAATGCCGTACGTTCATACCTACCAACCCAGGCCAGGAAGGCCTTGGCGAAGGGAGTATTGTACAGGCTACAAATGGCGATATCATTTCCATGTCTTGGTATCCTTACGTGGGTGGCGATTTGAAACTTGACAAATTCTATGCACTCCTGTACGATGAATCCGAAGGCGAATGGACCTGGTGTTACAATCGAATCACCGAACCCTTCTACGACCGTTCATGGCAGGTTGAAGTGGTTGGACCAATCAGTTCGTCTCTAGGAAACGGAGAGTGGGCCAGCATTGTCGTCTCCAACTTCTGGCACCAAACACAAAATGCAGGCGGTCAAATCAGCGTGGACGGATTGAATTACTACCCGTTCCAATTCCCTGACCGCAGTGGTGGAGACCCGTCAATTGAACTTGACCTTGACTTTACTGCCGATGACCTTCCGGCGTATTGGGATGTCAATAAGCCACACAAGGAAATGCGGGCCTTTCCCGTTCCAAGCGGTGGACTTCTGTTCCCATCGTATTACAGCAACGGTAACGCCGCCTACATGGATACGACCCTTTCTTGGAACGAACTGGAAGTGCAATTTCCATCGGAATACTGTCAAATTGACCGTGCTGGAGCCTTGCACTGCGTTTCAAACTCGGGAACATCATTTACACATTACATGTCAACCGATGGCGCGATAACTTGGAGCAATTACACCTACACGTTGGGTGAGACTGCTTCTCTCATCGAAGAATGGGAATTCCAGGCCAACGGTGAACTTGACCTCTTCGTTCTCAATGTTCGTTACCAGTCAACGGAAGGGCCTGATGTTGATACTGTCTATCATGTCCGAGGATACAGTGAGGACATGACTCCCGACACGCTCACCTACATCGGACTTGGAGACCTTGACTCCACTTCAGGAGCTGGCAATGACATTCGCTTTGACTTTGCTTCGCTGGGAATTCTCAATGATGGCGGAGTAGTTGTCGCATACCACGATTCTACCGACCCAGACCCGCTCTTTGCGGTGGAGTTGGAATTACCAAATTGATGCACTGCATCAATTCATGATTTCTGCAGCCTTACGGACCATGTAAGGTACGTATCCGATCAGGAAGATACCAAAGGCAAAGGCACCAATCCCAATCAAGGCTCCGCTTTCGAGATACGCTCCCACTCCAATGATGAACGCCATACCAGCAGTGACACCAACGGATTCAATAAATCCAGCAATGGATGTCTTCCACGAATCTACATACCCAAAGGCAACAGGATCACTGCGTCCATCTTTCAAGGCAACACCTACGGGATAAATGATCATTTGACCGTACCCAATGACCGTGATGAGAAGGGCACCAATCACGCTGATTAGAGCGATTGGACCACCACCATCATCACCTGTTCCTGCGAAGGCTACGGCCATTGCCCCTGCCCAGACAACTCCCAGTACAATCACGGACAGAAGCATTCCAATGATGCTCAAAATACCGTATTTGAACACTGAAAGTGCTGCAGCCATGTTGATTGCAGAGACTCCAGAGGAAGGAGCCATAGGAGTACCTGTGGCCAATGCGCCAGGCATTGTATCCATCGGTTGCATGGCCATGGGAGAGGGACTCACTGCGATGGGGGCAGGGGATGCCATGAGTTCAGAAGATGACTCAGGCGTAGGTTCAGGCGTTTCGACCTCTCCCTCTAATTTGTGTTCTGGTGTCGCCACCGCTGCGTCAGGATTAGGTATCCATTCTGTTCCGTTCCACATAAAATTTCCATCATCGCTTAATTGCATGAAAAATGTTATGAAAGCACTATGCATTTGAACATATAGGTCTAATATCGTCTAAAAAGCCGATTTTCAAGCTTGTTCAAATCTTTCAAGAATGGATACGAACAAATCTTGTATCGCTCCTGATGTTTTTCTTTCAAGCCGTCTCAAGATCAATTCAGGTGTTGAACGAGCCAGATAATTCCTTCGTGGCGTCCGGTCAACAACCAATTCCAAATCTTCGCCAAGGCCACGTGCCTCAATACCGTCTACGCGTAAATCATCACGGCCTGTGGCTTCGAGAATCGCTGGTGCAAGGTGAGTGACGAGCATCATTGTTGTGTCGGGTTGTGATGCTGCAGCGAGAAGCATACCTCCGATGATTCGTGCACCTGCTCCAGGTTCCGTGATGGCTTCAAGTTCGTCGGCAAGGATGAGTTTAGGCATATCATCGCTAACGACAGATGCAAGTTCAATCAGTGTCTGTTCTAGCGCACCTGCACTCTGTGTGCCGCCTGCTTTTGCAAGTATGTGAAGCGCATCAACCTTGCCGATGCGGGCCTTGTTAGCAGGCACAGGCAAGCCCATATGTGCTAAGATCGATGCATATGCGAGGCATTCAAGCAAGGTTGTCTTACCGCCCGAATTGGCTCCGGTTAGCAAGGCTAAAGTTTGCTTATCGCCCTTCTTGGCGGCCTTACCGAGGCCGTAAGTGACCGGGTCAGGCGTAACCCCAAGAAGGATATGACGGCCCTCTTCAAGCCAAATCCCGTGGTCAACAAGTTCTGGCATGACACAGGAATCGTGGTGTGCCCACCTTGCGATGGCGAGCCACTGATCGCACTCAATCATACGCTGAACTGCTCGCTCACATCGTGACTTCATTGGGCCAAGCAAGCGGGCAAGATTTACGAGATGTTCTGTTTGTTCAGCCTTGAGTTTGGATTCCAGCGTCCCATCAATACTGTCAATTGTTTGCCGGTCAATCTTCGCAGGCCATGCCTTGGTGAAAATCTCATACGGGCACCTCATTCCGGCGGGTTCCAAGAATTCAGCCAATTGGTCACGTGCTCGTTGCATGGCTTCCTGAATGACATGGCCTGTTGCTTCCTTGAGTTTGCGTTGAAACGCTGCACCATCCGCCAATGCTTCCAGTAATTCCGCCCCTGAAAGCGCCATTTTAGCATCGTTCATCGCTTGTTCAACTTCGTTGTTCACCTCTGTTTCAAGGCGTTTTGCCTCCTTCCAGAGATTGTCTTTGATGCGTTCCACTTCCTCGATTTTAGAACCATCTCCCAATGCGTCAAGAGCCTGCGGAAGTTCAGTGAGTTGGTTCAAACTCTTCGCTAAATCGGAAAGAGCGTGATTGCCTGCATAGTCGCCTTGGTTGAATTCATCGATCAAGGTACAAACCGTGTTGAGGGTTTTGCGATTGATGTTGAACCAATCGATGGTTCGCTCCGGAATCAAAAGAGCAGGTTCTGCCGTTTGTCCGAGGACGAGCCACCCTTCTGGAGCCTCCATAGGTGCTCCTTTTCCTACCCATGTTACGGTTTTGAACACCGTGTAATCCTTCCATGTCTCGTTTTCACCGGGCTGAAGAACACGACAGTATTTTTTCAATTCATCCATTGGTTCTTGACTTACAACCACGCGCTCATAGCGCTCATTGACATCGCGCAGACGTGTGAGTGAAGCCCATGCTTGCTGTTGTTGAAGCAACCATTCGTTTGAAAGATCCATTGCAGCCCTAACGTATTCTTGACGTCGTTCCGGTTGGGCAATGGGGGTAAGGAGACTCATGCGTTCCCGAGATGCTGCACACGCAGCAAAGGATTGGAGATGACCCAAAAGTTGTTGATGAAGACGAACCGCTTCTTTGGTCGCTAAAAATTGACCTGCATCACCAGCAAAACTCCTTGCGAGAGAAAGCGCTCGTTTCACAGAAAGGCCATCTACCTCTGCTAAGCGACCCACATCGCCGGATTCCAGAGTCGATACTACGGCTTCTTCGGAACCAAAATGATCCGTCATTTTCTTAGCCATTCGTTCGCTTACACCGGGAAGAGCGCTCAAAACCATACGACCCATCGTTTGTCAAGGGCTTAAGAGGATGACGCTGGGAGATGCGCATGGACTTCGCTTCTGAGGGTTAAAGTGAACCTTCAACAGACACGTGATGCATTCTCGCTGTAGTCGTGAATTGGGGCTTGGAACAAGTCAGCGCAAGTACGATTGACGATAGGGAGCGTCATGCTCGCACCAGCCCAATTGACCGAATACCCTCCAAGGGCTGCTGGGGACGGAACGTAATCTTCTCCGGTTTGTGTCATGGTGATGGTGATGGTCTCACCCTCTGCGATGAATACATCCATCGGCATGAATTCCATCTTTCCAAGAACGGTGCTGAACGCCACAAGAGCGACGCCTCCGTCGCGCCCTCCGTCTGCGAATCGGAAATCCATAACAGCATGGCCAAGTCGCAACCCTGACCCGTCGGTCATTTCCAAGAATGCGTGAGCTCCGTTGGCCGTGTGGGGTGTGATGGGGATATGGAAGGTAGGCATTCCAGCGATGTAAACATCCGAGTCAAATGGCCCGTACGTGAGCGTAATGGTTTCGGTACCTGTTACCATCGAAGCGCTGGATGGACTCATATCAGCCGCACCAACTTCGAGATAGAAGGTATCCTCTGCAGGATACGTGGCCTCAAATCTCCATCCTCCACGGTTGTCTTGCATCTCAACTCCAAGTTCGGGCGCTCGTCCTTCTCCTTTGAGGTACCAGTCGAACCAGTACAACATCTCATCCGCCCAGTCCCATCTAAGCGTGTAAGGGTAGGCCTCCAAGCCCTTGCCGGACGGGAGCGTGCTGTGACCTGTGCTTCGGTCCGGGTAATCGTGAGCCCATTGACCTGCTAGCGTTTTGATTTCGATGCCTGCATCTTCGACAATTTGGTGCGTTGGGAAGGCCATGTGCGGGTCGACGTTCCAATCCTGCATGCCCTGAATGATGTACACCGAACCGTTGTAATTTTCAACCACTCGGTCCAAGAAAGAGCGTTCAGTCCAGTACGTATTTCCGGCGTAATCCACCATTCCTCCCGAGAGATAGGCCGCAGGCCCGTTGGCGTATCCTTCAAGATAACCTTCGCAGAGGTTCTCTGGGTCTTCTGCGTCACCATCAACTCCGAATGAACCGTATACACCGTTGTGCATGATCATGCCTCTTGCTTCCATGCTTCCGTTGCGCCACATTAACTCGTGAACTCCAATGAGACCTGACATCGGTACGATGGTAGCCAAGTGAGGATTGCCGAAGGTTGCAGCCTGCCAGGGCGTCGAGCCGTCGTAGGATTTGCCGATGATTCCAACGTTACCGTTTGACCATGCTTGGGTCCCCAACCAGGTCACTGCAGCATCGATACCTCGTTGTTCATCGGTCCCCATGAGGTCCATGCAATGATTTGATTCCCCAGTTCCAAACACTGAAACTTGGGCAACACCAAAACCATGTGGAACATAATTTTCAATCAACATCCTGCCGAGGCGGTCAGCTGGTGTCAAGGCATCAACATCTCCATCGTCGTAATATGGACCGATTTCGGCGATGACTGGAACAAGACAGGATTCCTCCAAATTCTCGCTCTCGTAATCGCATCCTTCAATCACTGGGAGCCACAGGCCGAGGTGGACTTCTGCTCCACCGGTGAGCCCGGAACCGCCGTCTGCGGCAGTGATGCTTGGAACCTCAACATACAC
>JAQXEX010000049.1 GCA_029250625.1 Candidatus Poseidonia sp.
GAGACCGGGCGCTCTTCTTTGGTTTATCTCACAGTCCAACGGTACCCACGTGGCTGTATACGACGATAACCGGCACCTAGGTGTACCGACGGCTTGATACTCACCCTTGTGTTCAAACTAAATTATTGCGTGGGGTTGCAGTGGGTGCTATTCGTCGCTAGGTTCACTTGCGCAGACCGCTGACCAGCAGGACGCACATCAATGCACGGACTCAAGATGCTTACTCTTCTTCCAAAAAAGCATTGAGGTGGTCATTGAGATGGTTGATGGCCTCGTCAATTCCCTCGCTGCCCAGAATTCGTTGCTTGGTGTCGAGGTCACTCACGAGAAGGGCGGTTACTGCAAACACCGTGTCGCCGTCATCGTCAATCAATTCCATGACAGGTGCCTGTTGAACCCATTCCTGTACCAACTCATCATCGATACTCAAGAGTGATGCGATGCGAATCATGACATGGTTGGCCATCTTCTTCAATTGTTCTTGCTGCTCGTTCGTCGTCGCTTCCAGTGGATCGATGAAGTCGACTTCTGCACTGATGTAAAGTTTTGAGTGCCCGACCTCTTCTGGAATGAATTCCAACATGGATTGCAAATCCGGGTCCACACCTTCGGCGTTGGTAAGCGAGTCCATCATCGGATGGTCAAACGGCGGCAGAGCGGGTTCAATGACTTCCTGAACCGTGAACCTTCTTCGGCCTACAATTTTGAGGAAGTGGTTGCTGCCTTTGGTTTCATGATGAAGAATCTCAGCTTCACATCCGTGAGTTTGTGGGGCGTCCCAGTGGTTGGTGAGGGTGAAGGGGTCGTTGAGTACAAGCCCGAAGTTTCGGTCATCGAGAAGGCAATCGTCCAACATTTGGCGGTACCTCGGCTCGAACACTCGCAATTCCTGAATTTCACCCGGCATCAAAACCATAGGGAGGACAAACAACGGGAGGGGGCTCATGACCGAAGATGGGATGATTGGCTTTTGAAGGTGTGTTTGAATGGATTCTCTCATGAATTTGAATCCCTCTCGTTTATGGATTGGCGATGCTACCGTGAGCCATGGCCATTATGATGATTCTCAACCAGCAACCGTACGACGGTACAGACGTAACATGGAATGCCCTTCGCCTTGCTCGACAACTGCATGGAGATGGGGAAGAAGTCCGCATCTTTCTCATGAACGATTCAGTCGACTTGGCTCGAGATGGCGTGAACGTCCCGGAAGGGAACGAGGACATGGTCCAGATGCTCAAAGACCTCAATGCAGGGGGCGTTGAAGTGCGAGTCTGTGGAACATGTCAGAACCGCTGCGGACTCTACAAAGGCCAGCCTTACTACGATGAATCACTCCGATCCACTATGGCCGCATGCGCTCAGTGGGTGATTGATTCGGAGAAGGTTCTCACCTTCTGAGGGCGATATACCTCACGTTTGGGGCGTGCTCTTCCCTTCACTGAGATTCTATAGCGAGACGACTGTGCGACTCAAAGCGTACCCATTCCACCAACAGGCATGGCCTCGAGTGGAGTGAGCGTGTCGCCTCGCAAACTTGGCCCGGTAGCAAAGGTTGCAAAAATGCCCATGTCCGCCAAGTTGTGTGAAAGAGCAAACCAAGTTCGGCCGTGAGCGTCAACACGGATGTCCAGGAAATCACCTAGGCCGCCGCAGCGGTTGTAACCGCAGTCGGGTTCGGTGTCAATCGGGTCGTCATCCAAGTTCAACTGGACGGTGGTGAACAGTGGTGTTTCGTTGAAAGCATCCGTTGCGTACGTCAAGTAAGCATTCCATGACTCCTCATCACCGTTTGCTTCGCCGACGTAACCAAACGCCACGGTGCCGGGGTCGCCAGCTACAACAACTGGGAATCCTGTTCCAGAGAGATTGATGGGTGGAGCAATCATTGAAGCGTTCGTCCAGGTATCGCCTTGGTCGGTGGAGTAAGACCAGTACGGCATGTTGTCAAGCCCCATCCACATGGCGTGGACGTTGCCTTCTGAATCAACTTCGACCTGTGCCTCTTCAGCATTCCACGTGTCGGCGGTTCCTGTTTCAGATGTCGGCAGTTGGTGTTCGCTCCAGCTGATGCCGGCATTGGTGGTACGGAAGATGGAATATCCCTCTCCGTCGCATCCTTTGTTTCCTCGGTAGAAATTTCCGTCAACGCTTCCAACCAAATGAGCCGAAAGCCCTCCTGAAGAGCATGTGACTGGTGCTCCTGATGTTTCAGGCCCCCAAGTTGCGCCTCCGTCTTGACTGGATGAACAGAGCGGATGTGGGGCGTTTCCATTGATGCAAAACATGTAGGTGGTTGGATGGAGGAGTGCAGGCATGTTGCTGCTTGCAATGGTTTGGTGGTCTTGTACCGAGTAGGCTTGCGTTGCAACACTTGGTCCGGTCCAACTCCCTCCGTCGTCATCCGACCATTCCACGGTCATTCCAAGTAGAGCGTGCATGTCAAATTTCATGATTCGGCCGGTCCAAGGGTCAACGTAGATGTACGGGTCGTTGGAATTCACGACTGGAATGAGCGGATTGTAGACGTTCTCACACGAATAATCCAGTGCATCCACCATGCCGATGAGGTCGCAGGAAACGACAGCGGTTGAACCACCTGGTCCGTTGCCGTATGAACTCATGACGAGCGTGTCCGTTTGTGTAATTCCCATCGTTGGTTCAAAGGTAGACATCCCGATCCCGTAATAGGTTCCAGAAGCAGGTTGCGGTGCATTTCGACCGCTCCATTCGATGGTGTCATTCCCCCATGCGTCTTGACCGCCCGATGTATGATACCATGTGAGCGGTTCTTTTTGGAAGTCCCAAACGATGGATGCGTTGGTCTCTTCTTCTGCATCGTCAACCCCAAAGCATCCCGAAAGAGAGCAGGTCGCCATCAAAAGGGCAAGCATGACTGCAGATGGAGTTTTCATCATTCCTCCGAGGAAACGGCCTCATTAAAGGGTTCTACTCCAAACCCATGGTCATTGTAATGAACGGTTTGTAAAAGATACCTTAACCGTGCCTTAGAGTGCGGTTCAACTCAGTTGACGTTTCACTCTTCTTCGCTTGAAGCGTTGCCCGACAGAGCATTTTGGAGTTCTCCCAAGTCGATGCGGTGGTCTTCGTTCTCATCAAATGCCTTGATAATTTGAGACACTTGTCCAGGTGAAAGAAGGTCGCCAACAACCGAACGGATTCCCTTATGCAATTCTGGCCCGTTGATGGTCCCGTCACCGTCAGCATCAATTTCTTCAAAGAAGGATTCGATGGACATCTCTTTGTCACTGATGGCTTGGTTAAGATTGTTCAATGCTTCTTCAATGGTCCAGTCTTCGCTGCTCATGGCCTTGCTAAGGGCGGTGCAACAAAAACAGTTTCCCTCAACCGGTTCTATTTTTTGTACATTTTCTCGTCTTAATTTATAACTTGGTTTCCCTCGGAGTTCTATGCAGTCCCGGACATTTGTTACGAGTTTCTTTGTTTTCCTTTTCCTAGGAAGCGCAATTCTGCCGTTATTCAATGAAACCACTGCCCAATCAACACTTGAGGTCGATTCAGGGCATCACCATGTGGATACCGTTTCTTCATCCACGTTCACCTATGGACTTACTGAAGAATCAAAGCAAGTAGGCGACTCCGTGCAAGTCTACATTCCTCTCGAGGCAGGCTATTCGATGACTTCGGGTTCGGTCAACGTGAGTTTGGAAGGAAGTGAAGTAAGTTCAACCCAAACCTATTCCATCGCAAACGGTGGTTTGAACGGCACCATGAACGGTACGGTTTCAGACGGTTCAGCCATTGCATTGCAGACGGCTACATCCGGTCCACCTCAATCCGGCAACAATTCCTCTTTTCTGCTCAACAGCGTCAGTTTGAGTGGCATTCACGCCTATGATACATTGGAACTCGCCTGTGGATTTGCATCCTGCGGCTCAATCGTTGCTACCGGTGACCTGACCCTCTACGTCAATACCCTGATCGTCGGTCAAGGCACTTTTATTGAAGCGAGCGACCTTGTGAGCGCTGGAACAGGTGCAGGTACGAGCACAACGACCCAAAGCAACGGCAGAAACGACGGCGGTGGTGGTGCAGGACACGGTGCAACGGGTGGCGCAGGTGGCGGCACCAACGGCGGGTCCGGTGGTTCCAGTTACGGGAATGGAACCGAGCGTGGAAGTCAAGGTGGCGGTGTTTCAAGCAGTTATCACTCTGCAGTTTACGGTGGCCAAGGCGGTGGATACATCCAAATTTACGCTGATACCATCATCGTTAACGGTTCAATTGAGGCCAACGGTGGAAACGGAGATGCTGGCAGTCAAGCATCGAGTGGAACCGGTGCGGGTGGTTCCGGTGGCGGCGGAGGCTCCGGCGGATCCATTTTCATCCAAACCAATTCGTTGACTGTGGGTTCAAACGGGGTCATCAGTTCCAGCGGCGGTAACGGCGGAGACGGCGCTGACGGTGCTCAAAACGGCATTGGCTTCGGAATGTACGACGGCGGTGACGGCGGCGGAGGCGGCGGAGGCGGCAGAATTGCAGTCAGCACTCAATCGGGCGGTTATTCCAATTCTGGAACGGTGGCTTCAACCGCTGGTTCAGGCGGTGCAAAGGGATTGAAGTACGGAACTGGAATTGATGGGTACGACGGCACTTCGGGTACAAACGGTATTTTCACCACTTCCACCTGGACGGGCTACCTTGCAACAGGTAACGTCACACGCAACAACGGTTCCTTCGTGTCCCAGCCCATTGAGACACAACCTTCTCAGGCCTCAACAGCGTACTTGGCTCATACCGCATCGGTGCCTGTGAACTCGTCCCTGATGGCCCACTATCGTTGGACCATGGGAGGAGACGACACCTCTTGGGACCAGTGGAGCGAATGGAGTGAACTGCCTCTGACTGGGACATGGATTCCTCGCCACCACTGGATTCAGGTCAAGTATGCGTTCAATCGCACATCATCCGCTTCGCCAACACTGAGCGCAATCGCTCTCCAAACTTCAGCATGGACTACCTTGGAAGATGCTGCGTTTGATTACGATGGGATTTCGACTTCAATCGATTACCAAAACACACCCGTTGGATTTACCAATGCTCTGACCAACACCAGCTCAGGGCAATCTCATAGTTTCACCTTTGACGTGCCCTTGAACGCAACCTTGCTCGACGATGTTCGTGTGTGGATGGGCTGGACTTCTGTCGGACCTCCCGACCACCCTCCTGCCAGTTTCAATGAGGCGACTGTTGGCTCAACCGCTGTGAATTCATCAATCCTTGACTGGAGTGAAGAAGGCCATGACCTCGTTGTTGAAGCTCAAGTGCTTCAAACGTTGATCGATTCGGCAACACCTTGGACAAACAGCGATGGAATGCAATGGGTTACGCTCAACGTCAGTATCTCCATGCTGGGAGATACAACGATGACCTTCGGGGACCTGTGGATTCCATGGTCCATTTCAAGCACGGTTCAATTGGATTCCCAAGTCAACAGTATGATTCTGTCTGAATGCACGTCCTTCTATGGGTCAACAGATGGTACTTGTCTTGGAACCGATGGGTCACACCCGTTCACCTTTACAGGTTCAACTCTCCCACTTGGAGCACCATCGTTTTCCTACACGATTGACGCACCTGCATTCGAATGGGAAGACAGTTTTGCTCCTGAAATCGATGTTATTCAACATCGTAAGGGCATTGAGCCAACACCGGATGTGCGTGTGGGTGAAAGTTACAGTCTCGTTCTTTTTGATCTCATGAATGAACCCGACTTGACGGTTCAACTGTTGGGTCATGACTGGATGGAGGCTGATGGTTTCGAAAATGCA
The DNA here is from genome assembly GCA_029250625.1 of Candidatus Poseidonia sp. Lineage (GTDB taxonomy): Archaea > Thermoplasmatota > Poseidoniia > Poseidoniales > Poseidoniaceae > Poseidonia. The sequence goes on from JAQXEX010000049.1 coordinate 5,814, forward strand.
ACCTCAATGGCGTATTATTCAGCCTTACAAGGATACTATCTGATGATGTCAACCGAGGGGCTGGACGCAGATTCAACCCAACAACTCAACCTAACGTTCCGTGTTCTGGACAGCAATCTCAACGAACTGTCGCCTCGTCCGACCTATACGCTCACCGTTTACCCCAGCGAACCGGAAGTTGGTTCCTTGAGTGTTACTGGAACGAGCCATATCACCGGTGAATTTGATGCGGCTACCTGGGATCTTGACGGGGCAATGTTCGAGTTTGCAGCAACCGATACCAACCAACGGTCCACCCTTGATGTCAACCTTCATCTCACCCACCAGCTTCTTGGAACCGTTGATTTGGAGATGAACTGGTCGGAACAGAATGGGGGCTACATCGCAGCCTGGATGCCCAGTCGGGGTCACCTCGGCCAGTGGAGCGTTGAGGTTGACATGCGGGAAGTCGACGGTCTTCTAGGAGTGGACTTGGATGGTCTCAAAGCAGGTCAAGACGCCATGTTGCTCTTGGTTGACAATCAAGGTCCGGTTCTTACTGCCGTTGATTATGCGATTGAACTTGAACGAGGCGTCCCTCAAACGGTCAACTTGTCATGGGACGGCCAAGAAGGAGAAACAAGTTCAGGAAGCATCTCAATCGTACAGGAAGGAATTGTTCTGGATTTCAAAAACATTCTTCCTACATCTGCCGATTCTTCGAGCCTGATGTTTGAAACGAATGGGCTTGAACCCGGTCTCTACTCAATTGTCATTCAACTTGAGGACGATGCCGGCAATCAAGCGGTTCATGCCGGCAATGGAATGTACTCCTTTGAGGTGCTACCTCCTTGGGTTGATGGAACCGTGACGGTGGATTACCACAACGAGACAGCGATTCAAATCACTGGAAACATTGTCTGGAGAACCGGCTCAGGTCAGTTGACTTTGGTCGAATCAACCGGGTCCATCAGTGAACAACTCACAACGGCCGATGGTCAGTTTGAAATGTTGATTTCACTGGAGGGGTCGCTTCAACCAACAATGTCATTCACGCTCGCTGCATGCGACCTTAACCAAAGCGAAATGTGTCTTAACCAAGCCTTTGAATTGAATTATTCAACTTCGTTTGTTGTTGATGTTGATTCCATCTGCACGGTTACAAATCTTGAATTGAAATCCAGTGATTCTGCAGAGGCTGTTTCTTGTGAAGTTTTCAACGACGGATTTGTTCCGGCCACGGTGGCGTTTGTCACGCCAATGAATTCATCATTAGCCAGCGAAGCGATGACGCTCATGCCGGGTGAATCAAAGAGCATCGTGTTGACTCTTGTGAACGGTACGGAAGACCTCAACCGCTCAGTCGAGTGGTCCTTGACAGCAGAGAACATTGCAAACGGTCCAAAGATGATTGATACCGGACAGGTCCAAACTCTCAGAATGCTTCCATCAAATGCCATTGAACCAAACTCTGATGACCCTTCGGACGACGCTTCAAGCTCAAATTCCTTCATGGCTCCTGTCATAGGTATACTTGTGGTTCTTACAGCGGCAGGTGCTTTGCTCTATAGGAATTCAAGGAAGGATGAAACCGACGAATTTGGTGATGCTTTGGCGGAAACATTCTATCCGGAATCCTCAGAATCAACGCCGGTTGATGAAGAACATATTGAGGCGGATGTTCAGCCACAATCTGAGCAACCTTTGCAATCTACACCGAGGCCAGACCAGGTGGCTACCTCCGTGGATGAGAGTGGGTATGAGTGGTTCTCTTCAGGAGACCTTCATTGGTATCGAAGCGAAGGCTCAACCGGTGAATGGATACCTTTTGAGGGATGAATTCACATTCATACGGTACCTTCTTGTTTGGTACGTCGATACAACTCCATGGACGAACAGGCCATCGATGTGTCTGAGGTTCCTAAGGCGCCGTCCTTGCCTCCTGTAGGGGGCTGGCCACGAGCGATTCTTTTCCGGGTTTTTGCACTCATAATTGCAGGAGGTGCGGTTTACAACAACCAAGATGGCCTCGGAGCAATCATCGTGTTGTTTGTATTGGTGGTTCCGTTTGAACGTCTATTTCCTCGTCACGATCATCAAAACTTTCGCCGTCCAAATCTCAACCTTGACCTGGGCTATGCTCTTGCATCACCGTTTTTACAGGCAATAGGGCTTGTTGCAGCAGTTTTTGTTGGTGTGTTGAGTTTCACTTGGATTCCAGGTTTGATTCTAAAGCCCTACGTTCAGTCCATCCCAGATCCCTACTTGCTTTTCGTTGGGGTGGCCATGTTTGACCTCGCTTCTTATTGGACGCATCGCTGGTACCATGAGGTTCCACAGCTTTGGAAATTTCACGCTATTCATCATTCACCAGAGCACATGGATTGGGCCAGTGGCTTTCGGGCCCACCCTTTTGACGGTACCTTGATTGCGCCGGCATTCTTTTTCCTGCTCGCTGCTGGTTTTAGCCCTGAATTTTCAGGCCTGATTGCTGTGGTCCAAATTGTGTTGGGATTGTTCTTGCATGCTAACGTGAGAATTTGGTTGAAGCCCCTCTCAAAAATCATCATGACTCCTGAATTTCATCATTGGCATCACGCCAATGAACCGGAAGCGATTTGGTGCAATTATTCGACCTTCCTTCCTCTTTGGGACCTTCTCTTTGGGACCTATTACATGCCCAAAGACAAGCGACCTTCAGTGTACGGGGTCGACGAAATCGTGCCGATGACCATGGCTGAACAGTTGCGCTATCCTCTGGTGGGAATGGGGAATCCATTGCGATGGTTGCGCCATCCATTTCGTTCCCTCAAGATGATGTTCAAAGGGATTTGGCAGATTCTGCGAATGATGAAGCGTTCAGCATTTCGTCCACGAGGTGAGGAATTTGAGCGTGCAGTGTTGAGATTAAATGACCCGAAGGCTCTCGTGGACGAACCCACATCTCTTTGAGACATGACCTCCTGGAAGGATTGAGTCAAATGTCCTTCAGAGTTTGTATTAACTGCCACGGAATCAGAGTTTACCCCTACATGGGTTTCATGGTGGGGCAGAGATTTCAATGTCAGGACTGCCAAGAATTGATGGTTATTCCATTGGAATTTGACAATCGTGAAGACTATCAGGAATACCTGGAAGGGATTGCCCCAAACCATCCCAATCTCGTATTGGCTGCAACGGATGCAGATGATGCAGATGACGATGACGAAGGCGACGATTGAGAATCCTCACGCCAATACCACCCCTCGGGGGAAGGCTCAATTTGCGATTTGGGCACACAAACGGTCAAAAGGTACCTTTGTCACGCATCGGCATGGCCCCTGTGGATATTGCGAACCCCAGTGAAGAACATACCATGTTGCGAGAGATGGTCCGTGATTGGACCAAGGAATACGTTGAGCCTCAGGCCTTGGAGCATGACAAGCACGAACGATTCAATCTCCCACTCATGCGTTCAATGGGTGACTTGGGATTGCTTGGAATCAGCGCTCCCGAAAAATACGGCGGGTCGGGCTTGGATGCGGTGGCTTGCACCATTGTCCACGAAGAACTGTCTGCCTCAGACCCTGGGTTTACACTTGCTTACTTAGCCCACTCGATGCTCTTCACAAACAATCTTGCGCACAACGGTACCGAGGAGCAAAAAGCGAGAATCTTGCCGAAAGTTTGCTCTGGTGAGTGGATTGGCGCCATGGCGATGTCGGAACCTGACGCAGGTACTGATGTTCTCGGTCTCGGAACCTCTGCCGTTCAACGAGAAGACGGTTCTTGGCTCCTCAACGGACGCAAAATGTGGATTACCAACGGTTGCATTGACGAAGAGGGAACTCCCGCCGATGTTGTTTGGGTATATGCTCGAACCGGTACTGATGAAAAGGGACGGGTTCAACTGTCCACCTTCCTCGTTGAAGCGGGGATGCCCGGCTACAGTGTAGGGCAGAAAATCTACGACAAAACAGGAATGCGAGCCTCCAATACTGCTGAATTGGTGTTTGATGACTGCGTCGTTCCTGCTGAGAACTTGGTAGGAGACGTTGGAGAATCACTCATCCACATGATGGGCAATCTGGAAATTGAGCGGTTGACCCTTGCAGCCATGGCCCTTGGAATTGCTCGCCGTTCAATGGAAGAGATGAACCGGTATGCAACCGACCGTGTTGCCTTCGGGTCAAAGATTCGAGGTTTCGGACAAATCCAGCGTCACATTGGTGAAGGATGGGCCAAATACCGAGCCATGCGTGCTTACATCTACGACACAGCCAACAACCTTGACATTGGTACCGCAGGACAACGACTTGATTCTGACGGTGTCAAACTGTTCGCATCAACCGCAGCAAAGGAAATTGCTGATTCAGCCATTCAAGTCATGGGCGGATACGGCTATGTTGGCGAGTACAATGTGGAACGTCTTTGGAGAGACGCCAAACTCTTGGAGATCGGTGGAGGGACGCTAGAATCTCACCACAAGAACATCACACGAGACCTTCTCAAAGACGGCGATGCCATTACTCGATGAGTTCAATGGTTTCGTTTGGACTCAACAATTTTTGAGCATTCCTCCATGCACTCGCTACCAATCCGGAGGAAACAAGCAATGCAACTGCGATTGCGGTACCCCATGTCCAAACGTTAGACATGGTCGAAATTGTATCATCTGTAAGCAATAATGACATGGACGTTGTGATGCCCACAGCGATGCCTGTTTGGAGTAACATCGGAGTTGATACTCGTAAGAATGGAGCCGACTTCCCCAGTTGAAAGAGGACAAATACGACCCAAGAACCTGCACCGATACCCCATACAGGGATTTCAGCAGGATAATTATCAAAGAGCATGATTGAATTTGATGCGATGTATCGGTCAAGTCCTGTGAGCAAGACCACCCATACCAATGATGCACCTAACAAACTAAGAACCGATGTCATGGTCTTAGATGTCGGTTGATGGCCATTTCCTGTAGTCTCTAGTGGTTCGTTTTGTGTCGGGTATTGGTCAAGTGCAAGAGCCCTGTAGGTCGTCTCCAATTGGTCAATTCTTGTTGAAAGAGAGTGCATATGGTCAACCAAGTCAACCAACACATCATGTTCTTCGCTCATAATCGCCATTCTTTCTCCCTCAAATTCGGGCAGTGTGATCATTTCGGGTGCGATAT
>JAQXEX010000050.1 GCA_029250625.1 Candidatus Poseidonia sp.
AAAATTCCTTTTATATACTAAAGGTCATTCGGGTTATATATGACCACCGATGAAGAACGCCTAACAGTCGTAAACGTAGTTGCAAGCACTCGTGTTGCTGAGGAACTTGACCTTCCAGACATCGCCATTCAACTCAACTGCGAGTACGAGCCTGAACAATTTCCTGGTGTCGTTTACCGAGTCACTGAACCAAAACTTGCAATCCTTATGTTCCGCTCCGGGCGTGCTGTATGCACCGGTGGAAAGAACGAAGACAACATTCACGAAGGAATTGACCGAATGATCAAGGATTTGCGTGCTGCTGGAATTGAAACATGGGACCTCAAGGATGTCACCATCGAAGTCCAAAACATGGTCGCAACCTATGCACTTCACTACCCTGAAGATTACGATGGCGTTGACAAGTTCACCGGAGAGCCCCAAGCTGGAGTTCCTCGGAAACTCAATCTCAATCACTTGACCTTCCACTTGCCCTTTGACAAAGTGGAATACGAACCAGAGCAATTCCCTGGACTCATTTACCGACTTGATGACCCTAAGGTCGTCTGCCTCATTTTCGGATCAGGTAAGATGGTGATTACCGGCGCCCGACACAAGGACGAAATTCTTGAAGCCGTAGAAATCATCAAAGACGAACTTGCTGACCTTCTTTGAATTGAACTTCAGACAGATGCTTCTCAAGAGAAGCGTTGATGGTCTCTTTCTCGCCTGCCGTCAACATGGGAAGCAGTGGACGGTCCGTCTTCGTGCCCGGCTTGATTGCCGCATTGCTCCTCATCACCTTGATTCCTGTGGAACATCCTGTCCTGGATGAATCCACCACAGTACAGCGTTCAGCGGGCCACGACCCCGGCGTTTCTGACGTCCCAACATGGAGAATTGGTGACCGCTGGATTTACTCCGGCACGTTTGACCCAACAATTCTTGTCACCGACACGGGGGTTGACGCAACAGTTGGTGAAATCCAAGGAGATACGACCGCTGAAGTCACTGCTATTTCCATGCAAAATGTCGACAATATGTCGGTCCTGGCGTATACCCTACGTTCAAGTGCCAATTTCGACAAATCCGGAGTCTCCCTGGAAGGATATTCGGGGAACGTCTACATCCAGTACACACAAACCGAATACCTTCGTGTCAGTGACTTATCTGCAATCCGAAGTGAACTTGACATGTACATTCGATTCGTCCCGAGCGGTATATCGTTCTTAGAACAAGTTCTGGGAGACATTACGATCACAACATCGTATTCACCCGTCAACGAGAACTATGATTTCCCGCTACGAGCCAATGAACGTTGGACGACGACGACCACATCCTATGTTCAGTGGTCCGGCCAGAGCGATTACATCACACCATTCCCGCCCCCAGTCACTGATACAAATACCACCACATGGGTGGTGTCCAATGTCGGAAAACCAACCAATTCCTTCGGCCAGTCAATCGATTACGGTGGCTGTAACGGCTCGTATGAAATGTTATCATACAACAGCAAGGGTGATTCCGGAGGCTACAGATGGTACTGCCCAGAAGTCGGAAATTATGCTTGGCTGCACACCGAAGATGATATCGGACTCACCATTGACTTCCGACTCAAGCGGTACGACCCGGTGGGTGCATCCGGAGTTGACCCATACTCAAACCCAGGCTCACGAGACCCCTGCCTTGAGGTCAATCCCGAGCGTAGCATTACTGCGTTGAATACGCCAATGCAGGTTTGGGTTAATGCCTCTGCAAGTTGTTTCTCAAATCCTTCGGGCGTGAATCTTGAACTGCATCATGAGCATGAAGGCATTGTCAAATCCCTAACAACCGGAGCAAATGGAAGCGCTTGGACTACAATTGACATCGGAGATGCCCTTGATTCATCAGCGAGTCAAACGGATTATGCCAGCCATGGATTGGTTGCTAAGTCGGGAAGCTATGTTGGAGCAAGCACCGTCACATTGGACCAATATCTCGTCGGTCTGGATGTGTTTGCTGACGCCGAAGCGGCACAGATTCTCCGAAATCGAAGCGGTGTAATTACCCCCCTGAACGCACTTTCTGGCTACAATGTCCTTCCGGGTGATGAACTTGAAGTCGAAGTCTCGTTTAACAACCGAGGAATTACTGCATCAACCCCAACCGAAGCGGTCATCACCTTGCCCGGTGGACTTACCAACAGAGTACCTCTTCCTGCCCTTGACACCTATGAAGTGCACAAGGTCGCCCTCAATTGGACTGTACCCGTTACTGCTGACATCGGCACTCAGAGTTTGATGTGGGAAGCGGACCCTGACGGACTCAATTCTGCTGATGCGAATCCATCAAACAATCTCGCCATCATTGAATTGTTTGTGGGACGAGTCCCCACCGCAATGGTCAACAGTTCATCCGGGCTAACGAAGGATTACATCCAGCTGGATGCATCGGGAAGTTTCGATGAGGATGGGGGCAGTGTCACGTGTGAATTTGTCGTTGCGTTTGATGACGGCACCCGTACTTGGGCCCGTCAGAAGATGCTTGCGCCGGATTGTGTACTCAACTACAGCTGGATTGATGATGGCTCCTATCCGGTCGAACTGACGGTTATTGACGAAGAGCGAGATGAAGTCAACCTCACCGTAATTGTAGAAGTTGTCAATCGGGCACCGATGATCGAAGTCCGGAGTGCACGAACTGAAGCCATGGTAGAATACCCAATCACGCTCTATGCATATGCAAACGATTCCGATTCTGAAGACGTATGGCCTGGCGTTGTCGACATCTACTGGCCGGGGGCAAACTGCGAGGAAGGCTATTACACCCGAATTTGCACGACCACATCAAACAAAGAAGGTTGGACAACCTTCACCGCTGTGGGTTTGGATGATGACAGCACCATGGCTACGGCTACAATTGACATACGGTTCACCAACATTAAGCCCCACAGCGTCAACATACAATTGGTTGACAATAACGGTCCGATTCTCATGGATGCCCAAAACACATGGCACGTTACCGAAGACCAACCGGTTTTGGTAAAAGGACAAGCGCAGGACTCGATTGACGATATTGATGGACTTACACATACCTGGTGGCCGGACGATGCTCAGCCTTCTCTCATACGCACGTTTGACGGACGTACATCAGAATTCGAGATGATCTGGCACGAGACTGGACTGCATAAGATGAGACTGGAGATTACCGACTCGGAAGGCGAATCAAGCGGAGTTGAAGAGCGGTGGATCAGCGTTGCTAATATTGCACCAACCATCGAGCCGCTCAGTCAAATCCTACCCATTGCAGAAGGCCAAACTATCAGTGTAACCGGCAGTTCATCCGATTCGATTTCCGACCAAGAAACATTGATTCGTTGTTGGGACATTGACCCAAGCATGGACTCAAACGACATCGGTAGTGCAGACGACGATTGCGATGTGATCGGGGATAATTTGACCATTTCTTGGAATCGAAGTGGGACTCACAAGCTGGTGTATCACGTCACGGATAACGATGGAGCCCATACTAGCGAAGTTCTAACCGTTGAAGTACTGAATACTCCGCCACTCATTCGCACTGCGACCATTGCATGCGTAGCCTACGAACCATGCACTCTTGATGCTCAATCGACGATTGATGCCCTCAATGATTTGGAAGGATTAACCGTCGTCTGGGACATTGACATTGAATTTGATAGCAACGAGGACGGAATTCCTGACAATGATGCCGACATCATCGGAAAGACCGTCACCTACACCTTCCGTAAGGCTGGGAGTCAATCCATCAAAGTCATGGCTTGGGACGAAGATCCACAACGACCCGGGACCAAAGTCATCACGTTCGCAGTAGCCCCAGCAGACCGCACGCCATTGGAAAACATCGGAGCATCATTGGCTGGTGAAGAAGCGAACCCATTGATGCAAGGAGGGCTGCTTGTGCTGCTCCTTGGTCTCCTGTTAATGTTATCCAGACGCAAATCAAAGCCAGGGGACGATGACATGTGGAGTGATTTATCGCAAAACCTCATGGTTGAAAATAACGAAGCGAGAGAGGAATCAATGGCTGAAAAACGACCTGAATCACCTCCGCCAGAATATCTCTTCCAAGCGGCACTTGAGAACGCCCCAACGTCAAATGTTGGAAACGGTCCGAATGAATCCAACTCGGATGGCCCTCCTGTACCTGAAACGGGATTACCAGAAGGCTGGACAATGGAACAATGGTCATATTACGGGCAGCAATGGCTTGACTCTCAAAACTCTTGAAGCGGCGAAGGACACTTCCTAAAGTATGAGAACGCTCACCACGATGTATGAACCGAGGCATGTGGAAGGCAGCGTTCGTGGCCATTTTGTTTCTCCTCACCCCAATGTTAAGTCAGGTCAGCCCTGCAACCATCCTCTCTGAAGATAACACTCCCGATAACAGTTCGACTGGAAACCTCTCCTTGGTTGATGTCCCCAATTACAGAATTGGTGATAAGTGGGTGTACGAGACGAAATTTGACGTCGCACAACTGATCGCCCAAGCCAATGTCTCTGCGTCCCTTAACACATTGACAGGAGATACGGTCAAAACGGTCACTGACATTCTCTATGAAACCGACGAAAACGGCAAGTCTGTACTGGTGTACGAAATCACCATTGACGGCTCGTTTAGTTCCGGTAATAATGGGGCGACCCTTGAAGGAACGAGTGGACGGTTGGAAATTGATTACGATGGAACCGACATCATCCGAGCAAGAGACCTCGCGACGAGGGAATCCAATTTCAATTTGGATGTGACATTTGCTCCATTTAATCTCGGGTTTTTGAGCGTCACGTTGGGTGATATCAACTTTGACAACAGTTACACGCCAGCCAAAGAAACCCATGATTTCCCACTTCGAAACGGCGACCAGTGGTACATGCCCTTCCGCGCGGACACCGTAGTAACAGGCACGTCTGATTATTTTGACCCGTCGGAATTTGATGGAGGTGGACCCGAAAACTATTCGTGGCAGGTCATCAAGAACGAAGCTCCCAGTGAAGATGGAGTCACACCGCAATATTTGGGCTGCGACAATTCATACAAAATCTCAGAATGGAATGAAACGGGAGTCAATACCGGATTCAACTGGTATTGTCCTGATGCCAGAGGAAGCGCCTGGAACCGAATCATCAATCCAGCTGGATTTACCATTGATTGGATTTTGAAAACGTACAACCCAAGTGATTCAAACAGTGTCATCCCAGCCTCTTCGCCGGGCGGGCGAAACACCAACCTCAATGTAGCAACGGCCTACTCTGCAACCCTTCCGGACTCCACTGAAACCATTTCCATTGATTACAACGTTGTAGGCTCACCACCGAACCCGATTGCAAATACAAATTTGCAACTGCGATACGAAATAGCGGAGACCATACTCAATCCGACGACCGATCAGAACGGTATGGCTCAGATACCCCTTGACGTATCAAATGAAACCGATACAACGCCAAGTAGTGACGACCATACCAGCAACGGAGTTGTTGTTTACGACCCGGCTGCAAAAATCGTCGGAGCCGCTACTGTTGTTCAAGACCTCAGTGTTGTAGGAATTGACCTCATTGCCCAGCCCTCATCAGTCATCGTGGAACGCACAAGAGGCGGTGTCACGACAACCCTAGGAGCATCGATTGGCTACAACGCATTACCTGGAGACATGATGATGTTCTCGTTGCCCGCTCAAAACAGAGGCGTGTTAACATCACCAGCGACCTACATGGAAATTGAGACTCCTGACGGAGCAACATACCGAGAGCCAATATCCGCCATTGCTGCATATTCAGAGGAACGAGTGATCGTCAACTGGGGAGTTCCAGAGAACTTGGCTGTGGGCTTTAAGAATCTCAAATTCACAGTGGACCCTGACATGAACGTGACCGCTGACGCCAACCGTTCAAACAACGATGCCACCATCGAAATTTTCATTGGTCGGGCTCCAACCGCTGTTCTAGAGGCCACTGAAGGAAAGTACACCTTTGAGAACGTCACCCTCAACGCCACCGGAAGTTACGATGAAGATGGAGGAAATGTTGATTGTGTCTTCGAAATCGAATCACGCGTAGGCCTTATCGACGTGATTGAAGCACCCGGATGCCTCACCCATTGGAACTGGTCAAACAGCGGCACATGGTCCGTCACAGTATCTGTTGTTGATGGCGAATTGGATGTTGATGAACTCCAAATTGATGTAATTATCCTTAATCGCGCACCTGTGTTCAACCTTTCACATGATGCAACCGTTCCCGTTGAACAGAGCATCACCATCAATGCAGTAAACATCCAAGACATTGACACATCTTCTCCAACAGGACAACAAGTCAGCATTTCATGGCCCGGGCTGGAATGTAATGAAGGATTGACCCAACCGACTTGCACCTTCATTCCAACGAGCGAAGGCCCGATGAACATCACAGCCATCGCTACCGACGATGACGGTGCTACCACAACGGTAACCAGTCCCTTAGACGTGTTGAACATAGCACCAACCATCGGCTTCCCCGAACTATGGACCGGAGGCGAACAACTGTTGCAGGACGCAAACGGAACATGGCATCTTGACGAAGATGAAATCGCCCTGCTACGAGTGGTTGCAGACGATACCAGCAACGACCAAGGAACATTAATTGTTGAGTGGCTTCCATCCATTGAGGACGAAAACTGGACCCTAACCAGCATTGGAATTTCATCTTCGGAAGCGGTAGCATGGACCGCCTCTGGAATTCATACGCTGAACGTTAGAGCGATCGACTCTGACGGAGCAACATCATCCACCCAAACCGGCGAAGTCTTGATTCACAACGTCGCACCTACGGTGACCGGACTACCAGGGAACACTCCTGTGTTTGAAGAGGATAACCTCTCCTTGGAAGTCGTCGCCAGCGATACCGCCTCAGATGTTCCAACATTGGAGATTTGCTGGGACTTTAACGCCATCATTGACGAAGATAACGACGGAATAAAGAACAACGATTGTGAACTCAGTGGAGCCTCAATTTCCAAATCATGGTCGACAACAGGTGTCCGATGGATTACCGTCACTGTAACCGATGATGATGGAGCCACTGCTACTCAATCAATGAACGTCAGTGTTCTCAACCTGCCACCAACGGCAATCATCACACTCGGCTCACTTGCAGACAGCCTTGTAGAAGGAGACAACTTGACCCTAGACGGAACAGAATCTGTTGAAACTGCAGGCGATAAGACGACGCTCATTTACCAATGGGATGCATCGTTTTTGGATACCGACCTTGACGGCAGTAAGGTTGGGGATGTTGACCATCTTGGTGGAATGTGGACCATTGAAGACCTCCCAGCAGGCACATGGACCATCGTTCTAACCGTCACCGACGACGATGGTGAATTCCAACAAACTGAACTTTCTTTCGTTGTATCCGAGGCCCCTTCCGAAGGTTTGTTTGAGAGCATCTCGGGCACTGTGGGAACCACCATGACCTATGTCATCTTCATCCTTGGAATTGTGATTACTGGATTGGTTGCGTTCCTGCTCTTCACGAGAAAGCGACCCAGTGACGACCTCAAGGGGTTCTCGGCCTTTGACCAACCGTTTGAAGCAGCACCTGTCGCTGCCGCTCCGGTAGAGCCGGCTCCACAACCCACTTCCTATGCACCACAACCTGCCGCCGTTCCAGAACCTGTCTATCAAGCACCGGAAGCAGTCAATACGGGTCCACCAATTCCAGCAACAGGGCTACCCGAAGGATGGACAATGGAACAATGGAGTTACTATGGCGAGCAATGGTTGGCTGCAAATCCTGCACCTGCACCAATTCAACAACCCATAGTTTCTAACCCTGCACCGGCACCTGCCTCAACAGAGTTGCAATCGTTATTGGACGATCTCGACTTCTGAGGGCTCCGTATGGCGAATCTGTGGCAATTCTTTGGACTACCCGACCCTGAAGGCAACTCGACCCGAGAGGCCCCTGCTGCGCCTCCTGCTGCGGCCCTAACTCCCGTGCATGTTGAACAATCTACGCTCGCAGCAATTGAACCAGCCCCAGTCATGGCCAACACCACTGCAAGATCACTGCAACCATCTTCCGAACGGCTACAGCCGCCTTTGGACTGGACTGGGCCTCTCACTCCTGATGGGGAACCATTCCACGACCTTGGACTTCATACGGGCCGACCACAGGCGCTTCCATCCAAAGCTCTGAGATATGTTGCGCCAGATGTCATGAAACGCATTCATACACAACCAATCCTCCAGCGTGTGCTTCAAGGCGACACGGTCATCGTAGATTTACGCCCTTTAGTCCACATGGAAAGTCATCAAATGGCGTGCAGAAGGGAATTGAAATACATGGGAGATGAGGCAGGCGTCAACATTTTCTCTCTCGACCAAGAAGACAAGTTGCTCATGATTCCAGGAATCAATGTCGTTGTTGACATGGAAAAGCATGAACTTGGGCTAACGCCATTGATGTGACCTCAATTGACCTGCGACAATTGTTCAAGCATTTCCATGGCTGATTGAGCAAGCCCCAATACCACAGATTCACTACCATCAACCAAACGTGCATGCTCACCCATCGCACCGTGGAGGTCGTACCCTCCTGCTTTTCCTTTCCAAGAGCCGGATTGAATCAGGTCCAGCAAAACCTCATCGCTGAAGTTTGGAAATTCTACGAGGGCAAACTCACAAAAATACGTCCATTTCCCCATGAAATGGATGCCAGTAGCGCTCCATACCTGATGACGCCGGCCCGAAAGTCGGTGAAGCATCATCGCTGCTTCTGCAGCGTCGGCAGGCTTACCCATACTCAACGAGTGGTCATCGGGGTCACTGATCATCGTGTCCGAAACGACGGTGACTTGAACATCATTGAAGTTGGAAATCGCATGTGCTTTGCGTTTGCAAATCGTCAGCACCTGATGGTCTACGCTTCCAATCGGTGGAGTTTCATCGACATCCGGCACTCCTGACTGATGTAAATGAGGAAACAGCGGTTCCAGCATGACCTTGCGGCGCTCTGAATTTGATGCCAGCCAAACCTTCACATTACGGCCAATGAGCGGCGCACTTTGGAGGTTACGATTCATGAATCTCAAGGGAGAGGTTGAAGAATTGGAAGGTGTACCGCAGCGTGAGTGAGCCGTATGAGTGCAATGGAACGAATCCCTACACATATCGAAGGTCTGGACGAAAAAATGCAGGGCGGTATCCCGCAAGGGCACATTTGCATCGTCGCTGGATCCTCCGGTGCAATGAAGTCCAGTCTCACGTTTTCGATGCTTTACAACGCTGTTCTCTACGGAGAAACAAGTGGAATCTATGTCACCCTTGAACAAGGCAAAGAATCTCTACGGTCCCACATGGCCAACATGGGAATGAACGTGGATGACCCTCGTGTCCGAAACCGTATTGCCATCATTGACCTGGCTGACCTTCGCGTCCAACTTGACGAACAAGGCATGAGCAATCGTGTGGATTGGATGGGGCAACTCATCAAGCAATTGACCTCGTATCGGCAATCCATCGGATTTGAACTTCTTGTGTTTGACTCACTTGGAGCCTTTTTCACACTCACTAAAATGGAGAACCCTCGTGACGAAATTTTCCGTCTCTTTGAAGCAACCCGCCGTTTGGAGTTGACTTCTTTCTTCATCTGTGAAATGACCGGTGAAGACCACAAACAATTTGGTGAATACGGAGTTGAAGATTATCTTTCAGACGGAGTAGTCCACCTGGTCATGGAACGCCATGGAGACGATGTCATGAGAAAAATCGGAGTCGTCAAAATGCGCCACACCAACCACTTGTTGGGTTACAAACCGTTCAACTGGAAGGAAGATGAACAGCGATTCACGATCTTGTGAAATTCACTCTACGGTAACTGACTTGGCGAGGTTTCTCGGTCGGTCAACATCCTTGCCCAGTCGAACTGCAGTTCGGTATGCCATCAACTGAAGCGGAAGCACCGTTAGTAGTGGCGTTAACCAAGGATGAATTTTTGGTATTGCAATGGAAACGTCGCCTTCCTCTGCAATAGCGTCTCCTTTCTCGTGAATCAGGATAATCTTCGCACCTCGTGCCTTGCATTCGTGAATGGCAAGGAGTGTTTTCTCCTTGAGATGGTCGCTTGGGGCGACAACAACAACTGGACTTCCCTCTTCAAGGAGAGCCATTGGTCCGTGTTTCATTTCTCCAGCAGGATAGGCAAGGCATGGAATGTAAGCAAGTTCCATCAGTTTCAAGGCGCCTTCTTTCGCTACAGGTGCTGAAAGACCACGCCCGAGGTACAACACGGATTTGGCGTTGGCCAACAGGTCAACGGCCTCGTCAATCGGTCCAACATCCTCAAAGTATGCTTCCATCAAATGCGGGGCTTGCTGGAGTTGTTGAATCAATTCGCGACCTTGTTCTTTGGACATGTTTCGACTTCGTCCAAGCTGCATTGAAAACACGGTTAATGCGCCGACCATGTTGGTGAAGGCTTTGGTGGAAGCCACGGATTGTTCTGGGCCCGAATGAATGTAGACGCCTTGGCCGCACAGTCGAGCAATGGTAGAACCAACGACGTTGACCACGCCAAAGACCTGACCTCCCTTCAGTTTGATCTCCTTGATGGCCGAGATGGTATCTGCTGTTTCTCCTGATTGCGATACAGCGAGGTAGATCGCTTTTGTATTGATAATGGGGTCGTTGTTCCTGTATTCGCTAGCAATGTGAGTCACTGCTGGGATACGAGCCATTTTCTCAATCAGCATCTGACCGATTTCGGCAGCAAATGCAGCGGTTCCACATCCAAGCAATCGAACGTGAGGGGCTTGAACAAGGGTCGAATGGGCCAAACGCATCCCGCCTAACCTGCCTGTTCCCATTTCCCGGTCAACTCTTCCGGTTATGCAGTGACGCAAAGCATCGGGTTGCTCGTAAATTTCTTTGAACATGTAGTGCGGTGCATCCCCGAGTTCCGATTCAGCCCAAGAATCTTCGAGCGTCTGAACGTTGGTTTGAATGGAGCGCCCTTGTTTTGAAGCGACTTTGATCGATGTACGTGTGACCGTAGCCATATCTCCATCTTCGAGGTAAACCACACGCTGAGTGTGGGAGGTGAGCGGGTGCGGATCGCTGGATACAAACATCTCACCGTCGCCTTGACCGATGATAAGAGGAGAGCCATTTCGTGCACAAAGTAAGAGGTCATGGTCAAGGAACATCACACAGATGCCCCATGTGCCTCGGACTCGCTTGAGCATGTTACGGACTGAATCCTGAGGGGATGCTCCGTTTTCTAACTCCAGTCCAATCATGTGGGCGAGAACTTCTGAATCGGTCTCGCTTTGAAGTTCAATTCCTTTGGAAATCAGTTTCGCTCTGAGTGGGCGATAATTTTCAATGATCCCGTTGTGCACCAGCAGAACCTTACCATCGTACGAAGCGTGTGGATGTGTATTCTCTTGCGTCACTCCACCGTGGGTTGCCCAACGTGTGTGAGCAATACCCATCGTAGCATTTGCTTCCTTGGGCAAAACCTGTTTCAAATTGTTGACCTTTCCGACGGTCTTGTGCACATTGATGGTTTCTCCATCGTGGAGCCCAACCCCTGTGGAATCGTATCCACGGTATTCCAAGCGCCTTAATCCCTCAACCAAAATAGGCAGTGAGCTTTGATGACCGATGTAACCGAAGATGCCGCACATTGAAATCCCTCATAGGTCGAACGAATTTGAGCAAATCGGACACTTGATGCGCTTCAACATCAAGTCTTTGACAGTAAATGCTGCGTTGCATTCTGGACACTGCGCATCCCGCTTTAATTCTGGAAGAGGAAGACCGGCAGTCAGCGGTAGTTCACCGGGCAAAGGCAATGGAGGAAGTTCCCCCGGCAGTGGCAGTTCACCTGGCAGTGGCAGTGAAGGAAGTTGTCCAGGGAGAGGCATGGATGCAACCATCTCTTGCACTTCTCGCCGTTGTTTTCGTTCCATACGACGTTGCAGTCGGGCATTTCCCTCTCCGTCTTTCACTTTCTGCTCCAATTCTTGAGCGAGGGTTGGATCGTCACTGACCAAATCCTCTTCCAGGACCGCCTTCATTGAGTCACTCACAACCAGCGCAGAATCATCAGCGTCAACAGAAAGGAGTGGACCCTCGTCCTGTTCGGGGTGTATCATGATTTCAATGGTGTCGTGTTGGCCATCTTTCGATACAAGGATTGCATCGTCATCTCGCGAATGGGAACGCCTTACGGCAACAACAACTCCAACGAGGAACAGGCTGATGGTTAAGATCGCTACTGCAAGAATAATTCGTTTTGTGGCATCGGTTCCGGGGAGTGGACCGAGGAGTAAATCCAGAATCGTGCTGGATTCGATCGAGTCCTGGCCCCCACCGATCGATGCCTGCTTGTTGAGCGAGAGTTCCCCACTGCTGTCACTCGAACAAAGTAAGGTGTCTTCTTCCATGGACCCAATACCGAACAGAATTCCATCAATCAGTAAATTGGAAAGTCCATTGACGCCTTGCCCCTCGTCGTCAGCCAAAAGGCCCCAACGCACGACTGGCCCGTAATAATTAATTTCATTATGGAAAAGATAAGTTCCTTCAGAACGTATCTGGAGATATATTGAAGATGCGCCTGGAGACAAAAGTCGTCTGGGCTCACTTATGGACCACATAGAATCGGTTACAGCAGAGGTGATGGTAGCTGATTTGCCCATACCTTCAACCCATGCTCCAACCAATCGGTCTTCCCCATCAACGACGAGAACTTCTAGGGCCACATCTCCAGCATTATCGCCGACAGAGGATTGGAAGGTCCACGAGGATTCTGTAAATTCCCCATGAGTGTACATCAGTCCTGCACGTTTAATGCCCGTCACATCTTCTCTGTATTCGTGGTAAAGAATGTGAAGGTATTCTTTGCCCAATGCAACGCCCAGTGGAGGGGCATCAGCGCTGCTTATGTCCACATTAGCAAGAATGGTGACGGCGTTACCCCATGAGGGGCCTCGGTCTGGAGTAGAGGATGAGAGAACGAAGATGGAAGTGGTGTCCTGCCATGAACCCCCAGCGGACAGATCCCGATGATATCCAGCAAGAACCATTGTCCCGTCGTATTCGTCAAAAGTATATCCGTGGTAGGTGCCTTCTGTGAGTTTTAATGCCTGCATGTGGTAGTGCTTTGCAGTTGTTTTCCCGGCAGCCGAGATTGAGGTCATGGCGATGTCCGTAAGCGTGTAACCTTCTGCATTGATGCTGCGCCGACTCCATGCAGCTTGTACCAATCCGTCTTCACGTTGGTAAACTGCTAACTCACCGCCCCAGTCATCGTCAAGCAGAATATCCCCTGGCATCGACAAGGACGATGAAATCGTTCGAACATGGAGTTCTCCGTCGCGAGTGGTAAAGAGCAAACCTCCGTCCGGAAGGCCCACAAACTCCAACGGAGTTTCCTTTGAAGCCAAGGAGAGAGACGACTTTGAACCTAAATCAAAATAACCGACTGAAACGTTGAACGTCAACGCACTGTGCTCAAGTTCAACACCGGAGCCTGTGAGTATTGCACGATAGGTATACGCGCCTGGCTCGGTGACCATGTCGGCAAAACGGGCGATACTGTTGCCGGAACCTGTTTCCGAACCGGGAACCAGCGTAACGGTTTGTTTTCCACCATCAATTTTTTCATAGTCACCGCTTTCTTTATCTTGTCGTGAGAGAATTATATTGAGATTGGTCGCTTGGGTTTCGCCAAGATTATCCACTCGGATGTTGATATCAAACGGAGCATCGGGGGTGGGAATGACGGGTTTCATACGAGCAGCCCCCGGTAAAAAACGGAGCATAGGCTCAACAGGTCGTACGTCGACTTGGAACGGGAAGGTGTAGGTGTTGTCTTCGGGATAGGGGTCTTCTTGGGCATCGCTTGGGTCAATCAACACACTGACATCGTGGAGTCCGGCTTCAGTAGCCCACCAGTAAAGGGTGGTCTGAACCGATTCTCCTTTAGCGAGGCTGGTGATGTAATTCTCTGAGGGATAAGTGGTTGACACCTCCCCCGGCCCGTCCAATCGGACATAGATATCGTTTGCATCCAAATCCCCGCTGTTGCGTATTCCAAACCGTATCTCAAGAACAGTGCCCTCCAAGGCAGATTTCACCTGAAGTCCGCCGTCAAAGACCTCTACTGGTCCCGTGAAGGAAAAGTCCGGAGCAGGAGGGATGTTGTCGACGAAATAAGAACGCATAGAGATGTTACTTTTGATTCCGGAGGCATTCAGCGCGCGGATTTTGATGTCCACTTGTCCATCATCGACAGCGGTCGAGTCCCAATTAAAGTACCAATCCACGCTTTCTCCAGCTTGGTTGATGACATCGGTTCCAAACGTCCAGTCGCCTCGGTCAATTTTGTATTCTATTCGGTCTGCCTCGGTGCCCTCGACCATGCCTGAAAACTCAACGAGCCCTACTAATTTCGTTCCTAACGAAGGACCGGTGAAATTGATTCCCATGTCCACGATAATGGTCTCATCGATGACATCTCCTCCACATTCAGACGCCCCTAATGCGAAATCCAGTGCACATGAAGCATCAACAAGGCCAAAACCCCACTTGTTGTTCCATCGGTCTGAAACCGATGGTTCGGAGGCTTGCGCCGCTCCTGGTTGGTGTCTGGGCTCCGATGAATTGCGCAAGATATCTTTGATCTCCAACGGCGTGAGGTCCTCATCAGCTTGGAGCATTGCGGCAACGATACCTGAAACGACAGGTGTAGCCATGCTGGTTCCGCTCTTTGATTCATAGTCGTTGTCTGCAAGGGGGCGCTCGGGTTGTCCTGGAATACTTGTCCCAACGGAGGCACTGGCGGAGATGATGTTGGTGCCGAAAGCCGTGATGTCTGGTTTTAATTCATCCCAGTCATCGTCATCTCCATCATCCAAACGAGGCCCAAAGTTGCTGTAGTCTGCGAGTATATCGTTCGTTCTGTTGACCGAGTTTCGGTCATCCACCGACCCGATTGAAATTGCACCGTCTGCGCTTGCTGGCGAGGGGACACGCTGGTTTCCATCGTTCCCCATGGCAACAATACAGGCAATTCCCGCATCGGTGGCTTGGTTAACAAGACGGGCTTCAGCACCTGAACCATTGTCACCGTCGTCATCAGGGTTGAGTGGAGACGATACAGAACCAAAGGACATCGATGCGACGTCAATACCTCGTGTTGATTCGTTTACGCCCCAATCGGTGTTGACGTTGTTGATCATCCATTGCATTCCACTGATGGATGCCTGAGAATTTGTACCTCCCGAATCGGTCAGGACTTTGATGTCTACGAGATACGCACCCATTCCGGTCCCGGTGTGGACGCGATCCGAACTCCCGGTTCCAATCGCCGTTGCAGCAACGTGAGTGCCATGACCTTGCCCGTCGTCAGGGTCTTCCGTGCCGTCTGGGTTTGGATTCGCAGCGGTTGCATCAAAACCAGCCACCCATTTTTGGTCGGAATAACTGGTAGCGTCTTCATCGGGTTCATCATCCAAGTCATCAAAGTCATTGAGCGCTCTATGTTCGTTGTCTACGCCAGTATCCAAGACGGCTACAACAACACCTTCACCATTGAAGCCTTGCTCATATGTTGTGTTGGAATAGGTGTCAGAAGGCATGGACTTGGCGGCCTTAGATGCAATTCCGTTGAAGGGAACCATCACGTTTTGCATTTCAATCACGACAACTCCTTCGAGATGATAAATGTCCATGAGCGCACTCACTGGGACTTTATCCAAGACGATTGCATCCAGCGAATCCAGCACTTGATACCATGCACCCTGTTCTTCTCCAATCCATCCGTGATGGTCAAGGACGGCGTTCAACTCATAGAATTCTTTAGATTGAGGACGCCAGGCATAATCAACGACGATGGCGACGGTTTGTCTTCCATCATCACCGAGGATCGACGTTGGAGAGATGGAGTCTTGACCATCCATTACACGCTGCAATCGGTCATCCATTCCGTTCCAGTCCAAATCTGGCCCGTATGCAAGCCACCACATCGGATCTTCCGCTGATGGACGGTCACCCCGGTCAATCATGCGTGTTGGACGCAGACAAAGTTCTTCGCCGCACATCAATGGAGGAAGGGAATCAATCAAAATTGGGTCTGTAAAAACAACCGCTTCATCCTGAGGCGTTTCTTGAGCGAGAGCCATTCCGCTGACATCGGCGATTAAGACGATGAGGGCGAACAAATATGCGGCTCTGCGGTGCGAATTTGTTGCCGAAGATGTTATCATCATTCGCCTCACCATTTGTTGCATAACAACCCCCCCTTTGAGTCTATCCACTTTGGGGGCTTTGAGCGTGTGGTTTCAACTCACCGAATATGTCGTGAATATTGAGGGTCAAAACTCTCATTCAAGGCGAAGGCCATTCAAAATGAGCGCTCGAAGTTGAACACTGCAAACGTGGGCCTGATTGCCGCTCCACCAACCCAAGTGAGCCCTTGCAAGTTGGGCACGCACCAGCATCTGCAATGTGCTCCATCCAAGCCATTCGAGTTTCAGGCTCGTCGCCTGCTTGTAGCAAGTTCTTGAACGGTTCACGCAAGTGCTTTGGAATTGCAATCCCACGCTCAGTCCAAGGATCCTCAAGTCCGTCCAGAGAGACCATAGTGGATTTCATTTTACGAAGACGGGTAGATACTGCGTTCTGACCACTTGGCCCTCCATCAACGATTCCAAGTTCAACCGGACCTCCACGTGCAATGAGAGGTAGAAAAGCATAAGCAGCGACAAAACCGCCAATGTGAGCCATGTGTGCAATCCCACTGGATTGTCCGGAATCCATTGTTGAAAGGGCACGTATAAGTTCCATCCCAAAGTACAGTAGAGCAATGAAAACGACCGGCCATGGACGAATGATAAGCAAAGGGAATGGGATTTCATCCTTTGGCCATCCCGAAAGGTAAGCACCCAACAACCCAAATGCTGCACCCGAAGCACCCAGTGCCATGGTAGTCGAGCCTGCATTAAACACGGTCCAACACAACGAACCACCGAGAAGTCCAACGATGTAGACCAGGGCAAAACGCCCTCTTCCTAAACGCTGTTCCAGGGGGACTCCCACCAAAGCGAGGATAATGACGTTTCCAAGCACGTGGGTGAGGTCGTATTGGCTGTGAAGAAAACCTGCTGAAATCAAGGTGTGCCAGAAGTCTGGCGCCCCGTTTGTTCGGGCAGGAACCAATACAAAGTCAGACCAGACCCAAAAATATACCACATCCCATGAAGCCAAAAGCGACCACAGCACTTGGACTACCGACCCAAGGAGAACGCTCACGGTAATTCCCATCGCCAAGGATGTGTCTGTCCTGAATGCGTAAACAATCGGAATCGTGATGACCAGCATCCACAGAACCAAAACGGACAATTCCGCTGGGCTGAAGACGCTCACGGCAAAGGCCATGTTTACCCCTTGGGGTGGTCCTCTTTGGAGTTGATGTATGATTCCGAGGGAACAGGAGGGTTCATCCTTAACGCCCAAGTGCAAGGACCATGGCGAAGACCCTCTTCGAAGCGGTCAATGTTGAAGTCCGTCGGGGGATGGGCGTTGTTCTATCCAACCATCATGTTGAACTGAATCAAGGCGACATCATGGTTTTGGAAGGGCCTAACGGGTCGGGAAAGTCAACGCTGATTGAGGCCGTAGCCAGACTTCTCCCTCTTGAAAAAGGGCACATCTCGCACGCAGGCACATCGGTCGTGGACCATGAAGGACGGCGAAAAACCTCGCCGATAAACGTCACACTCGTCCTCCAAAAGAACGGGCTACTGGGTTGTGAACGGGTTCAAGAACACCTTAATCTCGCCATGAAGATGACAGGTTCAACTGTTGACACAGCGACCTTCCTTGAAGCGTTCTCGCTCACCCATCGCGCAAACGATAACGTGTCTCATCTCTCCCAGGGTCAAGCGAGGAAAGTAGCTGTTCTTTCAGCACTCCTTCCTGCCTTTGCAAGTTCCGAACCTTGCCTTGTTCTTATGGATGAACCGGATGCAGGTTTGGATGACCGCTCAATGAACTCATTGTGCGAATGGATCTCCGAATTGCATCATTTGGGTCACGGCCTTCTCATCAGTACGCACGATGAGCGCATCAAATCCTTGGCCACTGTCCGCCATCACCTCCCCGATGGGACCACCGACATTGTCGAGAAGGGCGATAGAGAGCCGAGGACAACCTCTGACCGCCCCTCTACACCTCACGCAAAAATCACACCGGGTCAATTCGGTTGGAACATGCAATGGCGAACCTTGGCTTGGTTGAATCAAAATGCAATGGCGGCTTTACTGACCCTTGGGATTCTTCTTTCCATGGGAGATTTGAGCGACAATCTCAGCGAAATGCAACAACTCGGATTCATCTTAGCCCCTGCCTTAGCGGCCGGACTTTGTGGTGATGCAATGGTGGCAATGTGCAGAGAAGAAAGAGCAGGTTCGTGGTGGTACTGCGTCAGTACTGGAACACCCCATTCAGGAATGCTTCCGTTTGTCCTCGGCGGAGCCATAACTCTTCTCTCCAGCCTCGCTTTCACCGATGACCTTGTTGCAGAAACGGCAGTAATCGGAGCATTATTGACTGGAATTGTTGCCCATCTGCTCCGATTTGCTCAACAAAGTACAGAACGCCTCGCTCGTCCACAAGCTGTGTTCATCGGGCTGCTCACTCCTGTTCTCATTTTGCCTTACGCTTTGTTGCTTGACCTGTTGACCCGTTAACACAACCACCTTCAAGAAGGGCGGCCATTCCCGTTAAACCATGAAGATGAAGGTCGGAGAGGTTCTCCTTCTCTTCGGGTTCACTGGCGTAGCAACCACCATGATGCTGGCATTTTTGTGGGCTCCAAGCGTGTCGATCAATGCCTTCGAGGAACCAGCCGCACAACGTATTTTCTACTGGCATGTCCCGTCAGCATGGGCCGCATTTATTGCCTTCGGAGCACTCTTCGTGGGTTCCGCAGGCTGGATGTTCAAACGGTCTGAATTGATGTGGAGAATACACATCGCCGGTAGTGAAGCAGGATTAGCCACAGGACTGATGACCGTATGGTCCGGTTGCGTTTGGGGAGCAGCAGAGTGGGGGACTCCTTGGGACTGGAGCGATGTGCGATTGAACACTTTTGGGTTACTTACGCTCCTCGCCATCTATCTCGTTTTGGGACGAAGCAGTCAACCTGACGGAGTTGAAACTCGGGATACATTCGCTGCGTTCGGACTTTATGGTTTCATCCTAGTACCGTTTACTTACGTCGCAACCCGAATTTGGTCCATCCGACATCCCGGTCCAGTCATCGGTACGAATGATGGTGGTTCGCTCAATGCGGACATGGGGCTTATTTTGCTCATTGGAACCCTTTCGTTTACGTTGCTTATCTTCGGTCACATGCTCACATCAATGCGGATTACGGCGTTTGAACAGCGAATAGAAGCACTTCAAATTCAACTGGATGGAGGAAAATAAGATGGAAGGAATGACCTATCTCGCTGTTGCATATTTTGGAATGATCATCGCTGTTGGCTTGTGGACGTACACGGTCGTTCAGCGCAGCCGCCATCTCTCTGAACGAATCGGCGCACTTGAGGCGGCAGTCAAAGCAGCCTCCCGAGAAGTTGCAGAAGATTGAATTTCAATCCCCTCGCCAAGATATGGGCCACAATTTGAAAGGGCAAAGAGCAAACCGAGGAACGAGGGAGAGGAATGGACAACCGACTTGGAGGGGAATTTTGTTTGGTCTGCGGGGCCGAACCTCCTTTGTTTGGTGACAGGATGTGCGAACCCTGTTTGCGAACTCGTACCCAACTCGCCAAGGTTCCACAAAACATTCCATGGGTCCGGTGCGCACGCTGTGGCATCGTTGAAATTCAAGGGAAATGGGAGAACATTACTGACACCGAAGTGTGGGATGAACTCCTTCATCGCCATTTGGAAATCCACCCCAAGGCAGAAGACATCAATCTCGGAATGGAAACGGTAACGGTCTCCGACCGGCACACTCTCCTTCACGTACAAGTTGAAGGTACCATCGACCAATTGCTGTTCAAAGAGGAGCATACGATGAGAGCTCGCATGGCGAACGGGGTCTGCCTTACCTGTACCCGGAGGGCTGGGAATTACTTTGAAGCAACCGTGCAACTTCGCTCAAGCGGACGACGACTCACCGAAAAAGAACTCACAAGTTTGCGCGGAACCCTTGACGACGTGTTGGAGAAACTCTCGGATGACCCCATGTTCTTCATAACCAGCGAAGGTCCCGTCACCGGAGGCTTTGATGTTGTCCTTGGAAGCAAAGGCCTCGCCAGAACATGGGGCAGGCACATGGTGACCGAATACGGAGGCATGATTGTTGAAACCAATTCCACCGTGGGTCGAAAGGATGGAGTGGACGTAACTCGTTTAACGCTCCTTTACCGAAAACCGGGTTATGAAATTGGAGATGTTGTCGTTTGGAGGGATAACATGTGGAGGCCCTCATCATGGACCAAAGAGGGAGCCCTCATGGAACGAGTGGACCGACAAGAGCGCACCGGCGCATCATGGAGGGACCTCGAAAGTGCCAAAGTCATTGCTCAACGGCATGAATTCACCACTGTAGATTTCATCAACGAAGATGCATCGGTTGGAGAGTTCTTGGACCCTAACGATTGGACCATGCAATCGGTTCGACTTCCATTTGACCATACGACAGGAAGAAAGGGCATTCTCATCCGACGTGACGGTGAGTGGATTGCTCTGCATCACATGGGCTTGGACACTGCTTCGCCAGAACCATCAAAGGAGAGTCAGTAGATGGACGAGACCCAAAAAGAAAAAAATTTGGTTGACCTTGCTCAGCAACTTGACCGTGGAAACATGTACGGGTACCTCCAATCCTTTGTGAATGACCTCCGAGGAGGATTCGCTGCGGTCAGCCATTCACAATTTGAATGGCTCGAGAGCCTCCGCTCCACCCCATGGTCCGGAGTGTTATGCCTGGGAATGGGTGGAAGTGCAGCAGGTGGACAATTCCTGTCTACGCTCGCAGCCCACCATGGTAACCGACCCATAATGGTCCACAGCGATTACACGCTTCCCTCTTGGTTTGATGCATCCTGGCTGGTCCTTGCGACCAGCCACAGTGGCAATACCGAAGAAACGATTCAAGCCGTTGAAACCGCCTTGAAAGCAGGCGCCACTGTCATCGCCATCGCCACGGGTGGAATACTGGCCGGACTAGCAGAAACCTCTCCAAACTGCCACTTGATTCCGAGCATCGGCGGACAGCCTCCAAGAACTGCATTCGGTCACATCTTCAGTCGCCAACTCGCCTGTATGGAAGCCCTTGACATTCTCCCGAAGCAAAGCCAAGAAGAACGGGAAGCGATGCTTCAACGACTGACGCTAATTAACGAGCAATTCGATGTACTTCAAGACCCTGAAGGAGACATTGCCCTGCTTGCTTCCACCATGATGGACCGTCCTCTCTCGGTGGTTGGACCTACAGAATTAACACCTGCACTTAACCGCTTCAAGAATCAGATCAATGAAAACGCTGCGAGATTCATGCGAGTCGGAGTTCTGCCCGAGATGAACCACAATGAAAGCGTTGCATGGGGCGGAGTTGGCGAACACGGGGACTCAACGAATAATGAGCACGTTCTCCTGTTCCTCACGTGGGGAGAAATGCACCCAAGGGTCCAACAGCGATTGAACTGGATGGTTGCACATTCACCAACCGAACTTGCTTGGAACTTGGTCGGAGAAGGGGAATCGTTGCTTGAGGCATTGCTTTACCATTGCATCATCATGGATTGGTTATCGATTACGCTGGCGTTGCTTCATGGAAAAGACCCAGAAGCCATCGCCCCGATTGTATCGCTCAAGAACCACTTGCAATCCGTTCAATAAAGCGGACCGCAAATGAGGCGTGGGTCAGGATACAATTCCAATGCCTCTTGGAGTTGGCTCGATTCAACCACTCCCGGAAGGTCGCATCCCTGCGGTGCTTCAAGTGACATCTGAACGTGAACATGCGGTGGCCATCCTCCGTTTTCCTCTTCAACACCAAGGGCTGCAAGTTGTTCCCCACGAACGAACGATTGTCCTTTTTCCAAATGCTCGATGCTTTGAAGACTCAGGTGGCCGTAAAGAACCCAGAAGGTGACTGGAGCACCGCTTACGGGCTCCCCAGGATTTGATGGAAGTGAGAGATGGTGCTCTGTGATGAGGGTCGGCCCGTATGAACCGTCTTCGGCGTTGACACCGAGGTCATATACGACCCCGTCGGCAAATGCATGAACTGGAGTTCCTGCAGGGCCACCAAGGTCAAGTCCAACGTGAATGTCTCTCAATCCTTGAAACAATTCTGTAGTATACATATGAGGGCGATGTTCATTGTATCTGCCCACTGAGTATACATGGGGCGGCTCCCATCCGTTTTTATTCGCTCTTGTGAAATCATGAACCCAATAGGCTTCATCGAACAACAGAGTGGGGTGGAAGGCATGCTCGGCCGTGACCATGATGTTGGAGAAACGGCGATTCTACTTGAGGCTTCGGCGAACCATCAAAACAGGAGTTGAGGTTGGAGGGGTCATGCTTGGAAGCATTGTTGTGGTCCTCGCACCCTCGCTTCTTCCGGGATGGGCGCTTTCTTCAGTGCTTGATGGAAGCAGTGACCGCTTGAGAAAGGCCCTCCTGACGCCTGCTCTTGGCCTTCTGATTGTCTTTGGAATCTCTGGGTTGCTGTTGCTGTTCAACATTTGGTCGCCCCTCTCCATGTTGGTCGCCCTCTTGGGAGCAAATGCACTGGCATGGAAATTAATGAATACCCGTCATGAAATTCTTGCCCAGCGAACACGATGGCAGATGCTTGAAGCCGCTATGCATGGTGAAGTCAGCCAAAATGAAGACCCTGCCCTCAGTAAAGAAGCGTCCACTCAGTTGGAATTCCGTCGTACACGAACGTTACCCCTCTACGTTGTATCCTTCTTCATTGCAAGTACTGCCCTGCTCCCGCCCTTGCTTCAACGCTTGCCGTTTGGAGTAGACTGGATTGGGTTTGCGATGCTCACTCAACAAGTGGCATTGGAAGGGAATCTCAGCCTCCCTGGGACAAACCAAGGGTTCTGGACCTATCCGCCAGCATTTCCATCCCTTGCCGCATGGATCTCGGTGACTGCATCAATCGACGCAGCCACAGCAGTTTTTCATCTCGGCCATTACAGTCTTTTTGTACTCCTCATTGGTTTAATGGGTGCATTTGACCGGCACGGAGCTGGGGCGTATGGAATGTTTGGAGTTGGCCTTGGAGTCGGTTTGTTTGCGAAAACATTCGACTCCGGATATCCAAGCGTTGCAAGTCAACTGGGATTGATTGTAGGGGTTCTGGTTTTGCTTCGTCCGACCCATCAGCGTCAGCGCCATCACACGTTAGGAGTGATGTTAGCACTGATATGCGTCGGATTGATTCACCCCACTGGAGCAATCTATCTGGCTGCGCTTATGCTCTGCCACGTACTGCACGGCATTCAGTTTGATGATGAAGACCATCAAGAGCTGATGAGAAAGTTTGCTATGCTGGCTGCAGCATTTATCACAGCAGGATTTACGATTGCACTTGTGGTGATTGCTCCACGATTATTTGACGAAGCCGTATTCTCAGAATACGGGTGGCAGGGAGGCAAACCAATGCTGGTTTACAATGGATTCTTGTTGATTGTTGCCACATTCGCAGGGTGGTCGCTCAGGAACACGCTTGAAGGAAGAATCGCCATCACCTGGTTTGCAAGCCTTTGGCTGTTGAGTACGGTTCATCTGGTAGAAGGCTTACAGCACATTCCAATTCTCTCTTTGTTGTCCTATACGCTGTATTCGATGGCGCTTCATGCATTTCATATTCCTCTTGCTGTATTGGTCGTATTGTGGTGGTCGCCAACCACTCAATTGTCTGAAATTCCCGAACGCCCTAAACCTGTTTTCAAATCCATGCCAGCACCGCTTTCGGTTGCTCTAATGACGTTGCTGTTGCTCGGGACACTGTTTGCCCAAACCGTCGCATTTGAATTATCAACACACGATGAATTGTTTTCGGTCACACCAGGTGACCTCTCCCTTCGGGAAGAGTTAGAAGGTCTCGAAGAAGGTGTAATCTACACTGAAAACATGCACTGGGGGTACCTTTGGAATGCTCCAAATCAACTTGACCCGACCAGCATCCCCACGCTCGGACTGGTTCATTTGACCGGCAGCGAACAAAGCAATGCAACCCGAGCAATCTTCACTGATAATGCCTCATACTTTCTCAAACATAACATGCGATATGCCCTCACATCGCCCCTTGGTTCAATGCAATGGACGCTAGCAATATCGCCTCTATGGGCTCCAATAATACAACATGATGGTGCAGTTCTTTGGGCGTTCGATACTCAAGGAAATGCTGAGATTCCTGAACTTCAGGCCATCTCGATTGAGGATTGTTCTGAGTGCACCTCCCGACTGGACCCGTGGCGTGACCATCGTTTCAGGGACCCACTGGGACTTGGCGAACATCGCCCCTTCCTCGTCGAAGGCACACCGAGTTCAATTTCAGTAACTCCACCCTCGCAGAATTATACAGAACTGTGCGTTGTATACGAAAACATTGGGCATCTCAAGGGCGTGTTCCTCAAGAGCGAAAGTGGACTCATACGCCCCTATCAGACCCTCAAACAACAAGCAGGATACCATCGCCATTGCATGGAACTTGCGGGGGGCCAGTCCATCCAAGAAGTCAATATTGAGTGGGAAGCAACCAAGCCTTCTGAGTGGATCAACCCTCTTGGTTTATCGGGAAGAGACAGTATCATGTTCGACAAAACTGGCGTGCGTCTTCACTGGTTGGAATGGAACATGAATTAACAGGAAGTTCAATGAGTGAGGACCAACGAGAACCCTCCATGAATCGTCTTGTTGTGCTCCTACCGGTGCTCAATGAGGCGTTGGGCCTTGAATGGGTACTTGACCGGCTTCCGATAAAGGAACTTCATGACCGAGGATACGAGACAGCAGTACTGGTCATGGACGGCCACAGCACCGATGGAACAGACAAAGTCGCTGAACAATTTGACGTCATTTTCATGGAACAAGACGAAACCGGCAAGGGCACAGCCATCCGTCACGGATTTCGTGAAACCATGGCCATGGGAGCCGACACTGTAGTGATGTTGGACGCCGACGGAACCTATCACCCTTCGGAAATGTTGAATCTGCTCAAGGGCCTTGACAACGCAGATGTGGTCATCGGAGACCGCCTCAATGGAGCAATATCATCCGACGCTATGACGCGATTCAATTTCGTGGGAAATCATCTTTTAACTTGGTTCGCGACTGCTCTTTATGGAGTCACAACCAACGATGTTTGTTCTGGGTATTGGGCATTTTCTCGTGAAGCAATTGACCGTTTGATGCTTAACAGTGTCTCGTTTGAAATAGAAGCTGAAATGTTTGCTTCCATGATTCATCAAGGGCTTTCATTCCAATACAAACCGATATCGTATTCGGCACGAATTGGGGAAGCAAAACTCGGCTCTACCGCAGATGGTTGGAAAATTCTCCGAAAACTGATCACTCGCCGTATCTTCCCCGAACCCCTGTTGTGAGTCAAGCCAAGTCCTCAAAGACCAACACCGCCTCGGCGGCACATGGACCGTCTCAAAACCGTGGTTTTGGGCGCCAGTGGCCTGGTGGCCCAACGTTTACAACAACGTCTCCACCGACATCCTTGGTTTGAATTGTGTGCGATTGCTGGAAAAAGCGAGCGGCAAGGAGAAACGTTGGACAGCATCCTGTGGAGACTGCCTGAAGAACGACCACCGTTTGGCCCGCTACAGATTGGAGACGTCCATGATGCGGACCTGCCCAAGAAACTCTACGAAGCAGGGATTCGAGTTGCTTTTTCCGCCCTTCCGTCAGAACATGCTGTTGAGGTTGAACCGATGTGGGCACGGTCAGGTATTGCTGTATTTTCTAATGCCAGTTCATACCGCCAAGACGAAGGAGTTCCTTTGGTTATTCCTGAGATCAACCCTCACTCGTTAACTCAAATCGGAGCGATTGGATATCCCTTGGCATGTGCCAC
Organism: Candidatus Poseidonia sp.; assembly: GCA_029250625.1. GTDB lineage: Archaea > Thermoplasmatota > Poseidoniia > Poseidoniales > Poseidoniaceae > Poseidonia. Next base: position 26,109 of record JAQXEX010000050.1, read on the forward strand.
AAATTGTACGTTACTGCCCATTATTATGCCCCTAACACCACTGCACCGGTCGTTTGGATTGCGTTCTTTTTCTGTGCGAACCGAGCAGGCGCTTTCCGGTGGGGGATACCGCTTAATTGACCACCGAGAGGGGAATTCGGAACCGTTAGAAGAGGACATTCCCGGAGAGGCCATCAAAACAGAAGCCGAATTCCGTAGAATACTGGATTGGAACGGGACGGCAGAGATCGTATGCAAGCGCGTGGAACGAAATGACGGCCACCATGTATCAGTCAAGGCTGAATTTGAGAACGATATTACCTTGGACGACATCCATCAATGCCTCCATCAGTGGAACGCTTTGAACGCCAACAAGGAACACCCAAGCGCACCCCATTCACCGCTGATGTTCCCGTCAGACCTTGATGTGAAAGCCCACCTTTTCGGAGACGGAATTGCGTTTGAAGACGAACCCAACCCCGCAAGGAACCTCAAGACGGGGATGGCCATTGTCGTGGCTTCAATCGAGGTCTTGGATTCCCGCACTGTGGCGTTTGAAGCTTATTCTCATAACACCATTCGCGGTGCTGCAGGAGGCGTCGTCTACCTTGCAGAACTCGCATACTCCATGCATTTGTTGGGAAATGACAGCAGTTAACCCGCATGGCTAAAGGGTGGAACCGCTCCCTTTCACACGGTGCGAGCATGGGTATTACCGCAATGATTCCTGACACAACCATCGGCCAACTGACTCAAGAAGCGAGCAAACGGTGGGGCGAGATTTGGGATGTCAACGCTGCACGCATCTGCATCATGCTCCTGTGCCCTCGTAAAGAACGCAAGATGATGGAACTTCACGGTGACATGATCGACCATGGCCAACCGGTCATGGCCTCGTTTCACCGCCCTCGCGCAGAAGCACCCCTCCTTGAAGACCAAGGATTTGACACACGAGCGGCATCGTTCCAATTTGTTGACTTGGCAACGGCAGACCTTGGATTATGGATGCAGCATTTGGTCACCAATGAAGGGTGGTTACGCGGTTCCATCCAAATTTCGTCGGTACCGTTTTCAGTAGGTCTCCCGAGTCAGCGACCCTTTGAAACCATCAAAACATTGTACTTCAGGCATCCTTCTTTGCCGCCCTTGGAACATTATTTTCTTCCATTCCCCCCGGATTCACTTCCTGGGAAATGCTTTGTGAGTTTGCCGCGCCGTGCTGCGGCCGAAATGGCGAGGCAGCAGGCAGAGGTGCTCGGTGTAGGACGACTCGAAAAACCAAAGCCTGAACCTGTACCAGAACCAGCGCCTCCTGCGGAACCTGAACCTGAGCCTCCGGTTGAATCCAACGTTGAAGATGTGGTCCAAGATGCACCCGTTGAAATCGAAACTCCAAAACCAGACCCTGCCCCGTCAGTGCCTCTCCCTCCAAGACCTGCCCCCAGTCCTGCGATGGAAGTTACATCCACTGAACTTCCAAATCCTGAGGCTTCAGAAGATGCACCGCAGGAACTCGCACCCGTTGAGCAAGTTGAACTTCC